>NZ_JAUNSF010000014.1 GCF_030539355.1 Sutterella sp. | reverse complement strand
GCGAGATTGTCCGCGCCGGCGGTCTCGCGGATGGCGTCGGCGACCTCGGCCGTGAAGTCGTCGTCGTACCAGCAGGCCGGGCAGATGTCGTTCAGGATCACCTTGCCCTCGGCGCCGTAGGCGGCGGAGACGCCCGCGACGACCTGCTTGATGCGCTCGAGGAGCTCGTCCATCAGATCGTTCGTCTGCGCGCGCACGTCAAAGGTGATGCGGGCCTTGTCGGGAACCGTGTTCGAGGCGCCCGCGTCGGAGTGGATCTGCGTGGCCTTGGCCGACCAGGACATCTTCGGGTCGAGCCAGATCGCCTGGATGCCCTCGATCACCGCGACCGAGACGTCGATCGCGTTGACGCCGAGGTGGGGGCGCGAGGCATGCGCCTGGCGGCCCTGGATCTCGACCCAGAGCGTCGAGCTCGAGGTGTGGCGCACGGCGGCGCAGAGCTTGCCGGCGGGCACATCCTGGATCGGACGGATGTGGGCGCCGAGCGCGTACTCGACGTCGTCGAAGACGCCGGCCTTGAGCATCGCGGGAGCGCCCTTGAGCGTCTCCTCGGCGGGCTGGAAGAGGAGCTTGAGCGTGCCGCGGCGGACCTTGTCCTTCAGGCGGCTCGCCGCGGCGAGGAGCATGGCCGTGTGGGCGTCGTGCCCGCAGGCGTGGATGCAGCAGGGCTTGCCGTCGATGATGAAGGGCAGCGCGTCCATGTCGGCGCGGATCAGGAAGACGGGACCGGGCTCGGCGCCGCGGATGATGCCGAGCACGCCGGTGGTGCCGCCCACCTCGCGCTGGGTCTCAATGCCGAGCGCCTCAAGCTTCTCGGCGACGTACTTCGAGGTCTTCACCTCCTTCAAGCCCAGCTCGGGCATCTCATGGAGTTCACGGCGAAGCGCGACGGGATCGTATATCTGGGTCATCAATACTCACTCCGGGGTATGTGGTGCATCTCTAAGGAACCGCTGTAAAAGTTGCCCTGAAAAGGCATAATTTGTTCTCCCGCGGACTGCCTGAAGGCGGCCGCGCGGGTTACCTGACGTTATACGCCACCGGGAGCGCGACCGCCCGTCCCGGGGTTCCGATCCCAGCAATTCATTCACATGACCGAAGAGAAAGAGACCACCGCCCCCGCCGTCCGGCCGAAGCCGAAGGACAGGATGGCGCGCCTTGAGGAGATTCCGCGCCTGAAGGAGGAGGCGGCCACGATCCGCATCATGACGGGCGACTTCTGCGCGCATTTCCACGGCACGGACGGGAAGAATCTCTGTCCGGCCTGTCAGGAGTTCCTCGCCTATGCGCTCAAACGCCTCGCCTGCTGCCCCTACGGCGGCGAGAAGCCCGTCTGCGGCAAGTGCAAAATCCACTGCTACAAGCCCAGGGAGCGCGAGGTCGCGCGGAAGATGATGCGCTGGGCCGGCCCGAGGCTCATCTGGACGCACCCGAGGCTCGCCGTCCAGCATCTCATCGATCTCAGGCGCGAGGCGCCGGAGAAACCCCGCAACACCGCCCGTCCGGCCCGCCCGGCTCCCGATTCTGAAAGGAAGAACTGATGTTCCGACTGATTTTTCCCGCCCTCGCCCACGTCCTGATGGCCGCGCACCTGCAGTTCAACGGACTCGGCAACTATGCGGCGCTGCCGCTCTGCGCCGCGATGCTGCTCGCCGTCCCGCACCGCCCCATCGCCTGGTTGCAGTCCTTCCTCATGGTCCTCTGGGGCATCGAATGGATCCGCGCCGACTACTTCCTCGTCCTGCGCCGCATGATGTGGGGCGAGCCCTGGTACCTCGCCTGCGCGATCCTCGGCGGCTGCGCGCTCTTCTCGATCCTCTCGGCGCTTGTCTTCCGCTCCGACCGCCTGAAGCAGTTCTACGCACCGAACTGATTTTCCTCGAAAAAGTTTTCGGCCGCGGAAGTGGCTCCGCGGCCTTTTTTGTGTCCGCAGCGCATCGGCCAAGACTGTTACAGAGTGTTTCCGGAATTTGACCCCTAGGTAGTTCATCTATAGAGTGCTGTCAATTTAAGCTGATGAAACGTGATCACACCGCGTTCACGGCTTTTTTTGTGAGGTTTCCTTCCAAACACTCTCAAAACTGCCACTCTGCTAGGAGATTCGTCAATGTCCACGACTGAGAATGCCCCGCTGACGATCCGCGACATGCTCGAGCCCGCGATCCGGGCCGCCGGCGGCTGGGTCAACACCCACGCCCACGCTGACCGCGCCTACACCCTGAGTCCCGATGTGCTTGAGATGCGCCGCACCTGCACGCTCCAGCAGAAGTGGGACGCCCTCGACCGACTCAAGCGCGAGTCGACCGAGGAGGACTTCTACCGTCGCTTCTCGACCTTCTTCGAGAACCAGATCTCCCAGGGCGTCACGGCTCTCGCCACCTTCGTCGACATCGACCCGCAGAGCGAGGACCGCGCAATCAAGGCCGGCCTGCGCGCCCGTGAGCACTACAAGGACCAGCTCACGGTCAAGTTCGCCAACCAGACCCTGAAGGGCGTGATCAACCCCGAGGCCCGCAAGTGGTTCGACATCGGCGCCGAGCTCGTGGACATCATCGGCGCGCTCCCGAAGCGCGACGAGCGTGACTACGGCAAGGGCGACGAGGCCTTCGACATCATCCTCGGCACCGCCAAGCGCCTCGGCAAGATGGTCCACGTCCACGTCGACCAGTTCAACGAGTCGCTCGAGTACGAGACCGAGCAGCTCTGCGAGAAGACGATCGAGCACGGCCTTGAGGGCCGCGTGGTCGCCATCCACGGCATCTCGATCGGCGCTCACTCGAAGGCCTACCGCGAGCGCCTCTACGCGCTCATGAAGCGCGCCAACGTCATGATGATCGCCTGCCCGACCGCCTGGATCGACACGCCGCGCTCCGAGCAGCTCGTCCCGATGCACAACTCCATGACCCCGGTCGACGAGCTCGTGCCCGCGGGCATCACGGTCGCGCTCGGCACCGACAACGTCTGCGATGCCATGGTTCCCTGGAACGCCGGCGACATGTGGCACGAGATGACCACGCTCGCCACGGGCTGCCGCTTCGACTACTTCGACGAGCTCGTGAAGATCGCCACGGTGAACGGCCGCAAGGCGATCGGCATTGACTAACTGACTGAGGAGCATTGAAGAAAATGTACGTCTCTCCCATTGCCAACGACATTCTCGCCGGCCACCTCGTCAAGTACGGCGCCGTCTCCTTCCTGACCGACGATCCGATGCGCCTCAAGAGCGGCCTCGTCACGCCGATCTACGTCGACAACCGCTCGCTCACCGGCCACCCGGACGCCTGGCGCGACATCATCGAGACGACCTGCTCGCGCATCAGCCAGCTCGGCCTTGAGTTCGACATCATCGCCGGCGTCGAGGGCGCGGGCGTCTCGCACGCCGCCGCCCTCGCCTACCGCCTCGGCAAGCCCCACGTGTTCGTGCGCCAGCGCGCCAAGACCTACGGCGACCACAGCCGCGTCGAGGGCACGTCGGTGAAGGGCAAGCGCGTCCTCATCATCGAGGACCACATCTCGACCGGTCTCTCGCTCCTCTCGGCCGTCGAAGGCCTCAAGGAGGAGGGCGCCATCGTCGAGAACTGCCTCGCCATCACCTCCTTCGGCATCGACGAGACCTCGAAGCTCTTCAAGAAGGAGAACGTCGTCTGCCACGAGCTCCTCGACTTCACGCTCGTGCTCGACAAGGCGATCGAGCTCGGCAAGCTCGAGGCCTCGAAGAAAGAGACGCTCATCGACTGGCTCGCCAATCCGTGGACCTGGGCCGCCCGCCACGGTCTCACCCCGACGGGCAACGAGAACTGATAGTTCAGTTTCCCTGAAGCGCCTTTAGCGATGCGCCGGTTTTCCTTCTGGAAGCCGGCGCATTCTTTATTCGAAGAGCGAGTCCATGCCGGAGCCGTCGTCCGCAGGCACGGGCTTCCCGGCCTCCCCGCCGGGAGCTGGGTCCTCGAGTGCCGCGGGGTCGAGCCCCGCGCGCCTCAATTCCCCTTCGATCCAGGCCGAGAGGAGCGCCGTCACGCTCTCGACCTCCGCCTCCGTGAGCGCCCGGTCCTTCGGGATTCCCTGCCACTTGAAGAGGCACCCTCGGCAGCAGCAGGCGCACGCGTGCTGCGCGACGAACACCGGGTAGCCGCGCCAGGGCGTCTGCCGGCCGTCGTTCGGGATCTCCGCCGGCGCGAGGCGTTCCGCGACGATCTCGCGGGCATGACGGCGGACCGTGGCGAGGCCTTTCCTGCGGATCACCTCGATGTCGGCGCGGGAGAGATGGAATCCGGCGCGGAATGAGGAACGGGCGAGCCGTCCGAGCAGACTCTTCAGGTAAAACTGTTGAGACACGACTTAGCGATACCTCTCAGTGTCAGGGGCTTCCGCGGCAATTCCGGCGCGGTAATATGACGGGATGCACTGAACACCCATTGTTGACACCCTCCCTCCGGCGAATAACCTGCGCCCGGGGTGTCGCCCGAAAAGAATTTTCATGAAATATCTCATCGTTGACGATCACGCGCTCATCACCGGCGCCCTGACGCTGATGCTGCAGGACCGGGATCCGGAGGCCGAGGTCCACACAGCGTCCACCGCCACCGAGGCGCTGCAGCTTGTGAACCGCGAGTCCGACGCCGACCTCCTCATTCTCGACCTGTCGCTGCCGGATGTCACGGGCACGGAACTGATGGAGGAGATCGTCCGGGACCAGCCCATGCTCAAGATCCTCGTGATCTCCGGGGTCGCCGATCCCGAGAGCATCATGCGGACGCTGCAGCTCGGCGCCGCCGGGTTCGTCCCGAAGTCGCTCGACACCGAGATGCTCGGCAACGCCATTGACTTTGTGCTCAAGGGCGGCGTCTTCATTCCCTCGAAGCTCCTCACGGATTCGCAGCGCACGGGCTTCATCTCGCGCGCGGCCCAGCAGCTCAGACCCGAGGGCGGCGCCACCGAGACCGTCCACCTCACCGACCGCCAGAAGGAGGTTCTGGGGCTCCTCGCGCAGGGCGCGCCCATCAAGCGCATCTGCCGCGACCTCAACCTTTCCGAGGGCACCGTGAAGACCCACGTCGCCGCGATCTACCGCGCCTTCGGCGCCACGAACCGCACCGAAGCGCTGCTCGCCGCACGCCGCGCCGGATTCGACATCGCGCTCTGAGGCCTCACGTCAGACCTGCCCCTGAAGAACGCCCGTGAGCCTGAAGGCCGCGGGCGTTTCGTCATCCTTCGGTGCGACCCTGAAGCATTGAGACGGGACCCGAGCGGGAGGCGACCCCGGCGATCGCGGCCGAGAGCGCCTTGTCGGACGCGGGCTTCTGCAGGATCACCGGCATCTCGGCCGGCACCGATTCGCCCGCCTCCTTCATGCGGCGCCACTCGGCTTCGATCAGGTCCGTCGCGACGGCCGTGAGGAGCACTGTGGGCACGCGGTCGCCGAGCCCGGCCTCGAGGCGGCCCGCCGCGGCGAGACCCGTGAGCTCGCCGTCGCCGAGGTTGAAGTCGCTGAGGAGCACGAGCCTGCCCTTCTCCGCGCGCGCCTCGCGGGCGCGCTCGAGGAATTCCTCGCTCCAGGCCTCGGCCTTCACGACCGTGGCGCCCCAGCTCGTGAGCGTCGCAGAGAGTGCCTCGCCCACGAAGGGATTGTCCTCGAGGAGCGCGATGGCGCCCTCGAACCGGTCGACCGGGGCGTCGCCCTCGGGCTTGCTCTCAAGCACCTGGACCTGTTCGGTCTCGACCAAGTCGAGCACGAGGCGGAAGACCGAGCCGCGCCCGGGGCGGGAACCCACGGTGAGCTGGATGCCGAGCTGACGGCAGATGCCCTTGACGATCGAGAGACCGAGGCCGAAGCCCTCGCCCGGCTGGCGCTTTCCCGCCTTGCCGCGGTAGAAGGTGTCGAAGATCTTCCCGCGCTCCTCGCCGGTGAGACCAGGGCCGGCGTCATAGACGCCGAGCGTCACCTTGTGGTTGCCCACGCGCCTCGCCGCGAGCACGATCTCCGCGCCCGGGCGGTCGGTGTAGTGGATGGCGTTGCTGATGAGGTTCTGCAGCGCCCGGCGGATCATCAGACGGTCGGTCATGACGGCCGCGGGTATCGGCTGGATGCGGAGCTCAAGCCCCTTCTTCCGCGCGAGCGGCACGAAGTCGCGGGCGAGCCCGGAGAAGAGCTCGGGGATCGTGATCACCTCGGGATGAAGCTCGAGGCGCCCGAACTCCATGCGCGAGACCTCAAGCACCTGCTCGACAAGCGTCGAGATCGTCTTCGAGGTCTGCGAGATCTGCTCGATCACGGGCGCCGTCTGGGGCGTCGCGCGGCGCTTGAGGATGTCGAGGAAGATGCCCATCGCCTGCAGGGGCTGGCGGATGTCATGGTTCGCCGCAGCGAAGAACTGCGCCCGGCGGGCGCTCTCGAGCTCGGTCGCGCGGCGGGCGTTCTCGGTGCGCGTCACCTCGACCTTGAGGCGCTGCACGAGGCGCTGGTTCTGATCGTCCGAGAGGATCGTCGAAAGGAGGATCTCATTCAGGCGCCGGCCCGAGTAGAGCACGAAGCCGAGCAGAATGATGCCGATCAGCGCCATCATCGTCTGGCTCACGCCGTACTGCACGGCCACGGTGATCGTCACCGGGGCGAGCGAGAGGAGCGAGAACGCGGCGAGCGACGGCATCCAGCACGAGTAGACGGGCCAGCTCGCGAAGGTCACCGCCACGATGATGGCGACGACGAGCACCTGCAGCAGACCCGGATGCGGAATGACGAGCATGACGCCCGCCGTGCCCCAGATGATGCCCGCGCAGGAGGCGAGGATCGTCCAGCGACGGATCCAGAGACGGATGCGCTCGGCGCGCCTCGTGTCGCGCCAGAAGCTGCGCACGAAGACAAGCGAGAACCAGAGCTCGACAAGTCCGAAGACGCCCCAGACCACGAGCGCGATGCGCGAGACGCCGCTCGTCCAGAAGGCCGCCGTCATGCTCGCCATGCCGATGAACTGCGCGGCGATCGCGACGGGATAGAGCCTCAGCGACGTGAGAAAGAGCTTCGCGAGCGTGTGCGCGGTGATGCTCCGCGAGGCCGGAAGCGAGAGGAACCTTCTCAGAAAGCGAAAGATCGAGCGGCGCGAGGAACTCATCGGAGACCTCCGAAGGCGAGCGCGGCGTGCGTGCCCGAGAGCTCAAGCTCCGCGGGGACGCCCACGGGAAGAGTGGCCTGCGGCGGAACATGCCCGAAGGGGAAGCCCGTCACCATCGGAATCCGGGCGGGCAGGCGCCTCCTGATGGTCCCGAGCACCGAGGCGACGGTGTAGTCGCCCTCGAAGCGCCACGCGTCGTCGGCGCCCGTGAAGCTGCCGATCAGAATCGCCTTCTGCTTCTCAAGAATTCCGGCTTCGAGGAGCGTGAGCAGCATGCGCTCGACGCGGTACGCGGCCTCGTCCACGTCCTCGAGGAAGAGAATGCCGCCCTCGACCGCGTCGGAAGGGAACCAGCGCGTGCCGACGAGACTCTCGATGAGGCAGAGGTTGCCGCCCCAGAGCGTCCCCGTGAACCTGCCCGCGGTGCCGCTCCCGATGAGTCCGGCCTCGCCCTCCCACTCGAGCGACCCCGGATCGGCGCCGAACACCACGCCGAACCGCTTGACCATGAAGGGATCGAGGCGCTCGAAGCTCATCAGCATCGGGCCGTGCCACGAGGGGCGCCCGGTCTTCGCGAGGAGCGCGAGATTGAAGGCCGTGAAGTCGGAGTACCCCACCATGGGAAGCGTCGCCCGCCCGATCCGCTCCCAGTCAAGGAGCGGCAGCACACGCGTCATGCCGTATCCGCCGCGGAACGCCATCACGAGATCGGCTTCCCTCGAGAGAAGCGCCTGCTCGAAGTCCGCCGCGCGGCGTTCGTCATCGCCGGCGAGCCGCCCCATGCATTCGAAGGCCCCGCCCATCATGACCGGAATCATGCCGAGGCTTCTCAGCCCGCGGAGTCCCCGCTCCCGGCGCGCATGGTCAATTTCACCCGTCCTCGTGATCACCTGGTGTGAGGGCGCGGGAATCACGATCCTGCGGCCGCGGAAAACATCGTCACCGGCATTCATTGTCTTCTCTTCCTCAATGATTCTCTTCGGAAATCTCACTTTCCGTCCGTCTCGCGCAGCGCCTCGAGCCCCTTCGCGCAGGCCCGGAGCGCCCAGGCGCGCAGCGTCGCCTGGGTCTCCCCCGTCGCATCGGCGAGCACGGCAAGCGGAACGCCCCCGAGGAGCATCTTCACGCAGGCCACGCGCCAGCGCCACCGCGCGTCCGGGGTCCCGGTGAGAATCTCCGCGGCATGCTCGCGCAGCCTGCCGACGTCCCGATCCACCTCTGTCATTCGTCCTCCTCCCGGGCCGCCGAGCGGCGCCCCTCGAAAAATGTCTTCACAAGCTTCGCCCCTTCCTCGGCGAGCACGCCGCCCGTGATCACCGGGCGATGGTTGACGCCCGGGATGTCAAAGAGCCTCAGCGCCCCCTCGAGCGCCCCGCGGCGCGCGTCCGGCGCGCCGTAGACGATCCTCGCGCAGCGCGCCTCGGCGATCGCGCCCGCGCACATCGGGCAGGGCTCGAGCGTCACGTAGAGCGTCGTTCCGCCGATCCGGTGGTTGCAGAGCGCCCGGGCGGCACGCCTGATGGCCACCACCTCCGCGTGCGCCGTGGGGTCGCCCGTGCGCAGCGTCTCGTTGGCGCCGCGCGCGACAATCTCGCCCTCCTTCACGACGACGGCGCCGACGGGCACCTCGCCCGCCTCGAAGGCCGCCTGCGCCTCCCGGAGCGCCTCGCGCATGAAGCGGCGGTCGGCCTCGGGGTCGGCCGCGGGCGAGGGGGCCGCGTTCACCGTGCGGTTCCTCGCCTGGAGCGACTCGCGCATCCTCGCGCGCCGCTCGGCGAGGATCGTGCGGGCAGCCTCGAGCTCGTCGAGGAGCCGCCGCATCGTCACGCCGGGGAGCGGCTCAAGATGATTGGCATACCCGCCCCCCGTGCGCTCAAGAAGCCCCTCGGCGAGGCAGATTTCCTTCAATTCATCCGGGGCGCTCACGAGCCAGTCGGCCGCACCCGCGAGAAAATCAGCGAATGCCTGCCGAAGCTCCTCTTCCGTGAGCCGGCGTCCCGCGGTCGGAAGAAGCGCCGCCCCGGCCACGAGCCGCCTGTCGCGGGGCTCGGCCGCGACGAGGTTCGCGAGCGGAATCCCGCGGCGAATCGAGAGCTCGGTGAAGCGCCCGATGTCTGCGAGCGAGTAGTCACACGGGACGTAGGTCATTGAAAAATCCTTGAATTCCTGCTTTTCCGGAAGTCCGTCGGCAAGAGCCGCGGGCCTGATGACGGACCCGTCGAATTGTATCGAAGCGCTTCGCCCGCCTCCTCAGCCGTCCGGTGGCGTTCCTATACTTTCAGAATCGTACTTTCCACACCTTTTCCAAGGAACGATGACTCCAATGACCCGCAAGCTTGCCGCCGCAGCGCTCGCCGCGCTCCTTCTTCCCGCCGCCCTGCCCGTGTCCGCCGCCGAGCCCGCCGAGGCGCTCGCCGACTGTCTCTACAAGAACACCTCGGGCACCGACCGCGACGTGTTCGTGCAGTGGGCGTTCGTGACGATCGGAAAGACCGAGGCCGCGAAGAGCATCACGGCCATCTCCGACAGCAAGCGCAAGAGCGTCGAGCAGAAGGCGCAGTCGACGCTCACGCGCGTCGTGATGAAGAGCTGCCCGAAGGAATCGATGCAGCTCCTGCTCAAGGACCCGAAGAAGGGCCTCGAGAACACGCTCCTCTCGCTCGCGCAGAAGCTTGTCACCGAGGAGCTTTCGCGCCGCTCGTCGCCCATCCTCAACCTGACGATCACCGATCTCCTCAAGCGCTGATCAGGCGCGACCGGGAAACCGTCAAAGGAAAAGAGGGAGGCCTTTCGCGGGGCCTCCCTCTTCTCGTCCGTGCGCCTTCAGGACCTTACTTCGCGGCCTTCGCCGCTCTGCGGGCGGCCTCTGCCGCCTGCCACTCGTCCCAGGCGGACTGCATCTCGATCCACGGCGCGGCGCCCGTGCCGAAGATCGTGCCGGCCGTGGCGGCCATCTCGGGCGTCAAGGGTGCGGCACCGGCGAGCACCTTCCCGAGGGACGCCTCGTCAAGGGCGAACCACTTCGCGGCGAGCGCGGGAGGCGTGTCGGCGAGGATCGCGGCGAGCACCTCGCCGGGATGCTGGGGAGCGGACGGCGCCCGGCGGGCGCCTCTGGCAGGCTTCTGAGGCATGGCGCTTGGTTCCTTCAGCGATCAGCGGGCACCCGTGAGGATCGCCTCGACATCGTCGGCGTCGAGCGCCTTGAGATGACCGACCGTGCCGTTGCGGCAGCAGTGGTGGGCGAGGGACTCGATCGGGCAGTCGGCGGCGCCGAGGGCCTCAAGCGTGGTCGGGAGCTTGAGCGCCTGGATCCAGCCGACGAACTTCGCGATGCCGAGCTCGATCGTGGCCTTCTCGTCAGCCTGCGGGGCGACTCCCATCACGTTGACGGCGAAGGTGACGAAGCGGGCCGGGGCGAACTTCGAGACATAGCGCATCCAAGCCGGGATCACGACGGCGAGACCGCAGCCGTGGGTGATGTTCTCGTTCCAGCCCGAGATCTCGTGCTCGATCGCGTGGCAGGCCCAGTCCTCCTCGCGGCCGAGACCGAAGTAGCCGTTGTGGGCGTAGGAGCCCGCGAGGCCGATCTGGCACCAGGAGTCATAGTCCTTCACGTCGGCAAGCACCTTCGGGCCGAACTCGATGATCGTGCGCAGGGCCGCCTCGGCCTGGCCGTCGGTGTAGGCCGTGTTCGTGGTGTTCGAGAAGTAGCGCTCGAGGATGTGCGAGAACATGTCGAGCACACCCGCGCTCACCTGCACGGGCGGGAGCGTGAAGAAGCGCTCGGGGTTGATGAAGGCGGCCTTCGGGCGGATGCACTCGACGCCGATGCCGGCCTTCGTGCCGTGGTGCGTGATCACGCAGCGGATCGACTGCTCGGAGCCCGCGGCGGGAATCGTGAGGACGGCGAAGACGGGGGCGGCCTTGACGGGCTTGGCCTTGCCTTCGAAGAAGTCCCAGCAGTCACCCTCGTACTCAAGGCCCATGGCGACGGCCTTGGCGGTGTCGATCACGGAACCGCCGCCGACGGCGACGACAGCCTTGACGCCCTGGTCACGGATCCAGTCGATCGTCTCGCGGATGAAGCCCATGCGGGGATTCGGCTGGACGCCGCCCTTGTCGAGGACGGTGAAGCCCGCCTCCTCGAGGCTCTTCTCGACGGCGCCGAGAATGCCGGTGCGGACCGCGGAGCCGCCGCCGTAGATGACGAGCACCTTGCCCGGCGCACCGAGAACATCCAGGGCTGTCTTGCCCACGGAAAGCTCGGCGTCACGGCCGAAGACGAGACGGGTGGAATTCTGATAGGAGAAATTAAGCATGGAGAAATGCCTCTCAGAAAAATTGAGATGTTCCCTCCCCGGCGCATTCCCTTTCGGCTCGTCAGGGAGCCGCAAGTGCGAAAAGGAATCCGCCCGGGAGCCGGGTTTGTGAGTGCGGAAAATTATTCTGCCGCCGGAGACGTCCCTTTGCGCAGCGCGCGGCGGCGGCTCGAGTCAAAGAGACAGACGGCCGCGGCGGCGCCGACGTTGAGCGATTCGACGCCCGGCGAAATCGGTATCCAGTATCGTTCATCGGACACTGCGAGCGCATCAGCCGAAAGACCGGGGCCCTCCGCGCCCATCATCCAGCAGACGGGGCCGGCGGAGGTGTAGTCCGGGGCCTCGAAGAGGTTCGAGCCCCCTCGCGCGTCGGCGGCGAGCAGCCGCCCGCGGTATGCCTCACGGAATTTCCTCAGATTCATCCCCTCGATCAGGTGCACGGAGAAGTGCGCGCCCATGGCCGCGCGCAGCACGCGCGGGGTCCAGAACCCGGCGGTGCCGGGGCCGGCGATGACGGCCTTCACGCCCGACGCGGCGGCCGTGCGGATCATCGTTCCCACGTTGCCCGCGTCCTGGACGCCGTCAAGGTAGAGCGCATCCTCCCAGGCCCAGTCATCCTCGGATGCGGGCACGGGAATCTCGATCTCGCACATCACGCCGACGCCGTTCTCGACGGGCGATATCTGCGAGTAGATCCTGTCGGCGAGGAGGAAGGCCGGCGCCTTGCGCTCGGCCGACACGGTCTCGGCCAGATCCACGGCCTCCTCGGTCACGGCGCCCGAGCAGAGCATGACGGCGTGCACGCGGACCTCCGGATGCTCGGCGACCGTCTGCAG
Organism: Sutterella sp.; assembly: GCF_030539355.1. Lineage (GTDB taxonomy): Bacteria > Pseudomonadota > Gammaproteobacteria > Burkholderiales > Burkholderiaceae_F > Sutterella. The sequence continues at coordinate 34,488 of NZ_JAUNSF010000014.1, read as the reverse complement.
GAGATGAATGCCCTCGAGCAGAGCCGCGCCCTCGCGGCGGACGGCACGGAGTTCGGTCGCAAGCTTCTTCCAGCGCTTCACACGCGGATTGGCGTCGCTTTCAATGTAGAGATGACTCATGAGAACGTCCTGGGATGTGCTGCGGGCACCTTTCTTAGGGCGCCTCGGGGTTCTGTTCTTTCTTCTTGTCCGACGGGTTTCTGAAGCCTAGTGCGTTTTGCCCTCGGACGCAAACATGGACTTCACGGGCTCGAAGCTCCTGCGGTGCACCGGCGAGGGCCCGAGGCGCGCGATGGCCTCGAGATGCGCCTTCGTGCCGTAGCCCGCATGGACCGCGAACCCGTAGCCGGGGTACTCGCCGTCGAGCTCGGCCATGAGCGCGTCTCGCGCGGTCTTCGCGAGAATCGAAGCTGCGGAGATCGCCGGCACGAGCGCGTCGCCCTTCACGATCGTCTCGAAGGGAGCCTTGAGATGATGGGGCGCCCGGTTGCCGTCGATCACGATGAACTCGGGCGCCCTGCCCGACGAGGTCTCGAGCGCCTCGAGCGCCCGCTCCATTGCGAGAAACGTCGCCTCAAGGATGTTGACGCGGTCGATCTCCTCGACCGAGGCCCAGCCGATGCCCCAGGCGAGCGCACGCTCGCGGATCAGAGGCGCGAGTTCCTCGCGGCGCTTCGCCGAGAGCTTCTTCGAGTCGGCGAGGCCCTCGATCGGGCGCTCCGGATCAAGGATCACCGCGGCGGCCGTGACGGGACCGGCGAGAGGACCGCGTCCGGCCTCGTCGACGCCGGCGGTGAGAAGCGGAAACCCGGAGAGGCCGTCGGCGAGGAAGAGACTTCCGGCGAACGGATCGGAGGACGCGGATTTCGTGTGTTTCGGGGACGGGCGGCGCGGCATGGAAAGACGGAAACCGGGGATGCAGAAAATTGAAAGGCGCGGCAGCCCGGGAAAACGGACACCGCGCCTCTTCTCCGCTCACCCGGACCTGAGAGCCCGGGGGACGCGGGGAGGAAAAGGATTACCAGCGGCGGAGCGCACGCGACGCGAGCACCTCGGCGACGAGCGAGGCCGTGTCGGCGCGCAGCGTCTCGTGCAGGGCGGAGAAGCGCTCGGCGAGCTCCTTCTTCTTCGCCTCGTTCGTGAGCGCCTCCTCAAGGGCCCAGGAGATCTGGTCCGCACGGCAGTAGTACTGCAGGAACTCGGGAACGACGTTCTCGCCCATCAGGATGTTGGGGAGCGACACATGGCGCACGAGGCCCTTCTTCTGCATGAGCACGCCGGTGAGGGCGGGCATGCTGTAGCCGACGACCATCGGCTTCTTGTAGAGCGCGGCCTCGAGGGTCGCCGTGCCGGAGGCGACGAGCACCGCGTCGGCGGCCTCGATCATGCGGTGGCTCTCGCCGATGCGCACGATCATGCGCTGCGCGAGGCGGGCGTACTGACCGGCGATGAAGATGATCCTCTCGCGGGCCTGCTCGTCGGCGGCGGGGATGAGGACGTGCATGTCGCCCATGCGGTGCAGGAGCTTCTCGACGGCGCCGAAGAAGGCCGGGGCGCAGCCCTTGACCTCGTCAAGACGGGAGCCCGGCATCACGGTGACGACCGGGAGCGAGTCCTCGCCGAGGCCGTAGTCGCGGCGGGCGGCCTCGCGGTCCGGCTCCATCGGAATGACGCTCGCGAGCGGGTGACCGACGTAGGTCGCGTCAATGCCGGCGCGACGGTAGATCGCCTGCTCGAACGGGAAGACGAGGAGCATGTGATCGACGGAGCGGCGGATCTGGTGGATGCGCTCGGGGCGCCAGGCCCAGATCGAGGGGCTCACGTAGTGAACGGTCGGGATGCCGCGGCGGCGCAGCTGCTGCTCGATGCCGAGGTTGAAGTCCGGGGCGTCGACGCCGACGAACACGCGGGGGCTCGAGGCGGCGAAGCGCTGCACGAGATCGTTGCGCAGGCGGATGAGGCGCGGCAGGTGCGCGATCACCTCGACGTAGCCGCGCACGGAAAGCTCGCGGATGTCGTGCCAGGCGTGGAAACCCTTCTCGCGCATGCGCGAGCCGCCCACGCCGTACTGCGGGGCGCCGTCGAAGCGCTTTGAAACCTCGTCGAGCGCGAGGCTCGCGATGTAGTCGCCGCTCGCCTCGCCGGCGAGCCAGATGACGCCGTGATTCTCGAGCGCGGAATTCTGTTGATGCGTGCCCATAGTGGTTCGGTCTCCAGTCGGGTCAGTTTTTTGTCAGTTCTCTGTTCGGGGTCTCGCCGCGGGACGCGCAGCAGTTTCGGAAAAGCGCTCAGCGGATGATGCCGCGGGCGCTCGAACGAACGAATTCGAGGAAGACGGTGAGCTCGTGCTCGGCCGTGGGATGCTCGGCGATGAGCGCCTCCATGCGCTCGACCGCCTCCTTCACCGTGAGGTTCTCGCGGTAGAGGTGGCCGTAGGCCTTGCGCAGCGCGCGGATCTGCTCGTCGCTCCAGCCTGCGCGGCGCAGGCCGATCAGATTGAGGCCGGCGACCTTGCAGGGGTTCAGGTGGCAGATCACATAGGGCGGAACGTCCTGGACGACGCCCGAGGCACCGCCCACCATCGCGTACTCGCCGATGCGGACGAACTGGTGGATGCCGGCCTGGCCGCCGATGATCGCGTGGCTGCCCACCTGGACATGGCCCGCGAGGGCGACGTTGTTGGCGACGACGATGTCGTCGCCCACCTGGCAGTCATGCGCGACGTGCGCATTGGCCATCAGCAGATTGCGGCTGCCGACGCGGGTGATGCCGTGGTCCTGGATGGTGCCGATCGCGAGCGTGCAGTTCTCGCGGATCACGTTGTCGTCACCGACGACGAGCTCCGTGTCCTCGCCCTTGTACTTCTTGTCCTGCGGCGCGCAGCCGATGCAGGCGCCTGCGTAGACGAGGTTGCGTTCGCCGAGCACGGTGCGGCCTTCCACGACGACGTGGCTGCGCAGCACCGTTCCCCTTCCGATGCGGACGTTCGGTCCGACGATGCAGAACGGCCCGATCACGACATCATCGGCGATCTGGGCTTCGGGGGAGACGATGGAGCTCGAATGAATCTGGGACATGGGATGGTCTTCTCAGGATGATCTGCCGCCATTTTTTCAGACGGAGCTTCGGGGCGGCTTAAGCCGTGAGGGGCGGCAGCCGCTTTCCGGGACCTTCTGCGCCCGGGGGATTTCCTCTTCAAGGAGCCTCCGGCGCGGTGTCCATCCGATTAATTATAAAGAGCGCACCGCGGTACTCCAAAAAAGGAGATTTCAAGATGCAAAAAAGGCGGGGCGCCGTCCTCATTTCAGACAGCGTCTCCGCCTATTTCAAGCGGCGCCCGGGGAAACCCTCCCGGGCCCGGAGGAAGGCGATCAGCCCGCGGCCGGCTCGCTCTTCTGCGGGGCCGGACGGTAGGCGCACATCATCTGCGCCTGGGCGGCCACCTTGCCGTCAACGCGGGCGACGGCCTCGAAGATGCCCATGCCGAGCTTGCTCTTGATGAACTTGCCCTCGATCACGAGCTGGTCGCCGGGCTGCACGATGCGCTTGAAGCGCGCGTTGTCGATGCCGGCGAAGTAGAAGAGGCACTTCTTCGGATCCACGTCCTTCGGCAGGCGGGCGAGCGCGATGATCGCGCAGGTCTGGGCCATCGCCTCAATGATGAGCACGCCGGGCATCACGGGCGCCTGCGGGAAGTGGCCGGTGAACTGCGGCTCGTTCATCGTCACGTTCTTGATCGCGACGACACGGTCGAGCTCGTCGGAGAGCTCGAGCACGCGGTCGATCAGAAGGAACGGATACCGGTGAGGAAGCTGCTCCATGATGTCCAGGATGTTGAGGCTCTTCGGCATGGCTCAGGAAATCTCTCTTGTGATTGGTTTTTGCTTGTGTCCGCTGCGCCGGGGCGCCGCCGGAACGGGTCTTCTGAAGTTCGGGGATTCCGCCCCGCGCGGACCGGTCGTGATCCGCGCGAGGGAAGTATCTATTTTCGCGCTTTTAGGCTTCCTTTGCTTCTTCCTTTCGGATTAGCGCACGGAGTTGCTCGACCTCCTTCTCGAGGCGCTTGAGATCCCTGCGCATCTCCGGGAGGCGCGCCGTGATGGAGGCGCTCAGCATGAACTCGCGCTTCGAGAGCGCCGGGAAGAAGCCCATCTGCTCGGCGGGCTCCTTGCCCCAGCCGGTGATGGCGGTGGCGGGACCGACGCCCGAGCCCGACGGAATCGTGATGTGACCGTTGATCATCGCCGCGCCGCCGATCATCACGTGGTCGCCCACGGTGGTCGAGCCGGCGATGCCGACGCAGGAGGCCATCACGCAGTGGCGGCCGATGCGGTCGTTGTGGCCGATCTGGACCTGGTTGTCGAGCTTTGTGCCTTCGCCCACGACGGTGTCCTCGAGCGCGCCGCGGTCCACGGTCGTGTTGGCGCCGATCTCGACCTCATTGCCGAGCACGGTGCGGCCGCGCTGCGGGATCTTCACCCACTCGCCGCGGAAGGGCGCGAAGCCGAAGCCGTCGCCGCCGAGGACCGCGCCCGACTGGATGCAGCCGCCCTCGCCCACGACGGTGCCTTCGTAGAGCACGGCGTTGGGGTAGATGATCGTGTCGGCGCCCACCTCGCAGTTCTCGCCCACGACGACGCCCGAGCTGATGAGGGCGCGGGGCCCGATCTTCGCGCCGCGGCGCACGACCGCGAACACGTCCACGGTGGCGGTCGGGTCAACCTCGGCGCCATCCTCGACGTAGGCGCGCGGGTGGATGCCGGGATTGCGCTTCACGGGGTAGAAGACCTGGCTCGCGAAGGCAAAGAAGGCGTAGGGGTTGTCGCAGATGAGGATCGTGCGGGCGGGAAGCGTCTCGCCGAAGACGCCGGCGGCGTCCTTCTCACGGAGCACGAGGGCGGCCGCGCGGCTCGCCTTCATAGCCTCCGCGTAGCGCGGATCCGTGAGGAAGCTCAGATCGCCCTCGCCCGCCTGATCGGGCGGCATGAAACGGCCGACGGGCACGTCCTCGCCCGAGATGCGCATGGAGAGGCGCCCCTTGGCGCGCTCGTTCACGGCCTCGACGAGCTTCGAGAGCATGAGGTTCTGAGACATAACTGTTCCTTGGGGAGATAAGTGATTGTTTTCGGGCGGGGGTGCCCGTCGCCGGATTCAGAGGGATGCCGGCAAAAATTTTTAGTCAGAAGACCGCCCTTACTTCTTCCTGGCGGACTTCTGCTGAACGCCGCGGTCGAGTTCCTCGATCACGCGGCTCGTGAGATCGATGCGTGCGCTCGCGAAAAAGTATTCGTCAAGCACCAGGTCGAAGTTTTCCTTCTTCGCGATCTCCTGCACGACGCGACCGGCGCGGTTCTGCAGCAGCAGCACCTCCTCGTTGCGTCGCTGGTTGAATTCCTCGCGCGCCTCGCGGCTGCGGCGGGTGACGTCACGCTCCATCTCGGCGAGCGCACGGCGTTCCTGCACACGCTCGCCCTCGTCCATGTCGGCCGAGTTCTTCTCGAAGCGCTCGAGACGGGACTTGAAGCGGCGGCTGATCGCCTCGATCTCCTCCTGACGGCGCTGGCCTTCGGCGTTGAGCCGCTCGCTCGCCTCGTTGGCGACCTTCGACTCGCGCAGGATGCGCTCCATGTTGACGACGCCGATCTTCAGTTCCGCGGAAACCGCCTGGGGCGTCGTGAAGGCGACGACAGCGGCGAGGAGAGCGGCCGAGCAGCCGAGACCGAATGAGCGCATGAACGTGTACTCCCGGAGTTGCCGGGCCGGCAGGGACTTCGCTCTGCAAAAAATCCGGCCCGTGATGAAGCGTCTTGTCCGTGAGGGCCGCCGGGAGGAGCTTTGCCTTCCGGGGCGGCCCGCGGGATCTTTGATTTTAGCAACCGCCCGCGGACGGGCGGTCTTGTTTTACATCAGAGATATCAGGCGAGCTTCGGCAGCCCCGCCGGGGACACGCCGGCGATGCCCGTGAGCGCGAGCGCGATGAGAATCGCGAGCTGCGGACCTTTCTCCATGTCGGTCGAGTCCCAGTACTCCTTGAGGCTGTGCTCGTTGACGGTGACGCCGCCCGTGCCGATGCAGGCCGAGGGCACGCCGATCGAGATCGGCTTGTTGGCATCGGTCGAGGAGGAGCGGCACTGCTTCACCTCGATGCCCATGCGGTTCATCGCGCAGAGCGCGGCCTGCACGACGGGCGAGTCGGCGGGCTGCTGGCCGGCCGGGCGGTTGCCGATCTGGGTCTTCACGAGGCGCAGCCTGTGATCCTCGTCGGCGGCGGGCCAGCGGGCGTTCTCAAGCTCCACGCCCTTCTCGAAGGCGGCGAGCATGCGCTCCTCGAGGGCCTCTAGTTCCTGAAGATTGACCGAGCGCATGTCGACGTCGACCTCGCAGCGCGCCGCGATCGAGTTGACCGTCGTGCCGCCCTTGATCGTGCCGATCGTGAAGGTGGTCTTGGGGTCCGCGGGAGGATCGAAGTCCGCGATGATATTGCCCGCGCGGCACATCGCATGAATCGCCGAGGGGACCTTGCCGTAGTCGATGTAGGAGTGTCCGCCCTGGCCCTCGATCGCGATGCGCCAGCGGTGCGAGCCCGTCGCGCCGTTCTGCACGGTCGTCACCTCGCACATGTCGAGCGCGAGGAAGCCGTCGATCCTGCGGGAGCCGTCAAAGAGCGCCTTCGCGCCGCGGATGTCGCCGTTGCCTTCCTCGCCGACGGTGCCGACGAAGAGGATGTCGCCCTCGGTCTGGATCCCGGCGCGGTTGAGAGCCCTCAGCGTCTGGAGCATCGAGCGCAGGCCCGAGGCGTTGTCGCCGATGCCGGGGCCGCGGTAGAGCGGGCCGTCCTTCGTCACCGTGAGATCGGTGCCCGCGGGGAAGACCGTGTCGAGATGGGCGGCGATCGCGAGGACGGGGCCGCTGCCGGTGCCGGGGCGGCGACCGACCACGTTGCCCGAGGGATCGATCACGACGTCCGTGAGACCGTATTCACGGAGCAGCGCCGCGACGGCCTCGCCGCGCACGCCCTCGGCGAACGTGGGCGACTCGATCTGCGAGATGCGGATCTGCTCGGCGACGGCGCGCTCCGTCTCCTCTACGCAGACCTCAAGCGCCGTCTTCACGGCGGGGAGCTCACTGAGCGCCTCAATGCGGGTCTTCATTGCAGGCTGAAGCTCGGGAATGCAGTCCTTGGAAGCCATTTGCGGTCTCTCTCCTTCGGGGTGGCGATGCCGCCGACGACGGGTTGCCCCTCTTGCCGGCGGCCTCGAATTGTTCTCTGCCCGGACGTCCCCGTCCGGACCATCTTTCATGATACCGACCCTCGCACACGGGCGACACGCTCGATTGTGTCGAAGGACTTCCTTGCTGACCTGTGCATCTGAATTTCAGTGCCCATTAAGCGCGCTCTGACAATCTTTCGGCCCAAATGCACACCGTGCCGGCCCCCGGGGGAGCTCCCAGGCTTCCCTGACGGCACCGCAGAGAATCCACCGGACAAATTTCGGGAGAAAAGAATTGAAGACCACCAGTTCCCGGCGCCTTGAGCGCACGCTCGTCGCCGCCGCCATCCTCTCGGCCTGCGCCGCCTCGTTCGCCGCCGAGACGGCACCTGCCGAGGCCCCGACCCGTGCACCGCTGCGCGCCGGAACCTACACCGAGACGACGCCGGGCCTGAACGGCATGATGGAGGTCGAGGTGAAGCTCTCCGAGAACCGGATCGAGTCCGTGCGCGTCGTGAAGAGCGCCGAGACGCCCTTCATCGCCGACGAGCCGATGCGTCAGGTGACCGAACAGGTGCTCGCCCGCCAGAACCTCGCGGTGGACACGGTCGCCGGCGCCACGCGCTCGACCGCCTCGCTGCTCCGCGCGATCGGCCAGGCGATCGAGAGCGCCGGGGGCTCAAGCGCCGAGTGGACGCCGGACCCTGTGATCATTGATCCCGCGACGCTCCCGCTCGCCGAGACCCCTGACGCCGACGTCGTGGTCGTGGGCGCCGGCGCCTCCGGCCTCGCCGCGGCCGCCGCGGCCGCAGACGCGGGCGCCCGCGTCGTCGTGCTCGAGAAGGCCCCCGCTGTGGGCGGCTCGGCCGCCCTCTCCCCGGGCCTCCTCACGGCCGCCGGCTCCGACATTCAGAAGGCGAGCGGCCTTCCCGCCGATCCCCAGGGCCTCGTGAAGCTCTGGCTCGAAGATCAGAAGCAGTCCGTGCGCGGCGGCTCGCGCCTCTACCCGGACGCGACCCGCGTCGAAGGCATCGTCGCGCAGAGCGCCGAGACGGTCTCCTGGCTCACGAAGACCGTGGGCCTGCAGTTCTCCGCCAACCCGGCCGCGGCCGACGGCATCGGCGCCTATGCGCTCATCCCCGCCGGCGTCGAGGCGGGCCGCCCGGCCGGCGCCTCGCAGGCCGACGCCCTCGCCGGCTTCGTGACAAAGAAGGGCGGAAAAATTCTCACGGGCACCGGGGCCTGGAAGCTCCTCACCAACGCGGACGGCTCGGTCGCGGGTGTGGCGGCCGCCGACGGCACCAATCGCTTTGAGTTCCGCGCGAAGGCGGTCGTCCTCGCCACGGGCGGCTTCGGCGCCGATCTCGTCAAGATCACCGAGCGCCAGCCGCGCTGGGCGGTCTACGCCGAGCAGAGCGCCGCGGCGGAGGGCAGCACCGGCGACGGTCTCGAGCTCGCCGCCCAGGCCGGCGGCCGCGAGGTCGCCGACAGCTGGCTGATCGGCGTCGGCATCAAGCCCGCCTACAGGCCCATCGCAGAGAACATGCTCGGCCCCCGCGGCTGGGCTGGCATCACGCTCGTCAATGAGAAGGGCGTGCGCTTCGTGCGCGAGGACCAGCCCGTCATCACCGACGCGATGAGCGAGCAGCGCGACACGTGGCTGATCGTCGACAGCGCCGACAAGGAGAAGGCGAACAACCTGCTCGCCTACTTCGGCTACGACACCGTGGTGGTCGGTAACACCTTCGAGGAGCTCGCCCGCCGCATGGGCTCGAACGCGAGCACCTTCGCCGCGACGATGAAGAAGTACAACGAGGACGCGGCCGCCGGAAAGGACACGCTCTTCGGCCGCGCCGCGGAGAACCTCACCCCGATCACCGCCGAGCCCTTCTTCGCCGTGCGCGTGCGTCCGGTGATCGGCGGCACGATCGGCGGCGTCGTCACCGACGCGGGCTGGAAGGTTCTCAATTCAAAAAATGCCCCGGTCCCGGGTCTCTGGGCCGTGGGCGAGATGGCCAACCGTCCGTTCTACAACCGCGTCTATGAACCGGGCACGAGTCTGCTCATCGCCTACACCTCCGGCCTCGCCGCCGGCCGTGCGGCGGCTGCAGCCGCGCTCAAGTAAACGACAGGCTTGAGTCACCTCACGAGCGGCGCTTCCCCGTTGATCGGGAGGCGCCGTTTTCTTCTCTTCAGCGCCTCTCTCCGGGGCATTTTCCTCTTGTGGATAAGCGGTGAATATCTCCTCCGCGAATATGCACACAGAACGTGGGCAAGCTTGTGGATAAGTCGCACTTCCCTACAGCCGCAGGGAAAGACAGGCTGCCTATTTTTTAGGCAATGAAATTTCAGCCTGTGGACAAGCCGTGCAGAACCCCTTCCTGAGAGGTGAACAACCTCCTCGCGGCGAGGCCCGTCAGCGGGTGAGCGCCGGGCCCCAGAGGGCTATCAGGGCGTCAAGCGAAAAGCGCGCGTTCGCGGGTGACGTGGAGGGGAGCGCCACGACCTCGATCGAGGCGGCCTGGGCCGTGGTGAGCGCGGGCGCGCCGAAGCGGCGCCACATCTCGGCGGCCTTCCCGCCGTTCAGAATCACCCTTTTGAGGGTCGGATGGGTTTCAATCAATTCGCCCACGGGGTTGGGAAGGGGGCGAAGAATAGCAGAATCAAGACTCCCCGTGCGTTCGCAGCTTCCGATCGTATCCCAGAGCGCGATGCCGCCCGCGCGGATTCTGTCGAGTCTCTCTTCGTAGGAGAGGAGCGGATCGAAGGAGAGCACCGTCCCGAGCACCGGCCAGAAGCGGTTGCGCGGGTGTGCATAATAAGCCTGCGCCGCAAGCGAGGCCTCGCTCGGCATGCTGCCGAGAATGAGCACACGGGGGGATTCCCCGATGACGGGGGCGAGCCCCTGAAGCCGTCCGTCCGAAGTCATTGGTTTTCGGTTCTTATTCTTTCAGGCGAGTCCGGACGGAGCGGCCGGTCGTGCCGGTCACTTGAGGAGCAGGTCGACGCCCACGTCGCACACGCCGCCGATGCACCAGCCCATGCCCTTGAGGACCATGGCGAGCAGGATGAGGAACAGCAAGAAGAGAAAAAGACGTGCCCATGGCTTGGGAGCGCGGTTCTGATTGTTTGTTGAATTTGTCATCATCTTCTTCGGGAGGAACAGGCCCTTTCGAATGAGATCAAAATCAAGGCGTTCTCCCGACCTCCTTTCAATTTCAATTTATCACAAAGTTCAAACAGTGTGATATCCGAAGACTCTCACCGAGCCTGCGGCTGATGCTCCGGCGCATCACTTCCGACCATGGAGCGGGGCTATCATTGACCCCGTCCGCCCGGCCGGACTCCTCAATAAAAGTGTCCCTGTTTTCCCAATTCAAATGAAGAAAGCCTTCCTGGAGCTCCATCTCTCCGTCCTCCTCGCCGGATGGACGGGCATCTTCGGCAAGCTCCTCTCGCTCTCGCCCGGCCTCATCGTCTTCTGGCGCATCGTCTTCGCCGGCGCCCTCCTCTGGGCGTTCCTGGCGCTGCGCCGCTCGATCGAGCCCGTCGTGAGGCGCGACCGCATCGGCATCGCGCTCGTCGGCGCGCTGCTCATGCTGCAGTGGACGCTCTTCTACGCCTCGATCAAGGCATCGAACGTATCCATCGCGATCGTCGCCTTCTCCTCGATCGGCTTCTTCACCGCGATCTTCGAGCCGCTGATGACCCATGGACGGATCAGCCTGAAGGAGATCGCGTTCTCGGTGCTCACCCTGATCGGCATCTCCTTCATCTTCCACTTCGACACGCAGTACCGCACGGGCATCATCCTCGGCCTCGTGAGCGCGGCGGGCGCCGCGGTGCTCGCCATTCTCTTCCGTCACTACAAGGCGAAGTACCGCGCGACCACCGTGATGAGCTGGCAGTTGGTCGGCGGCTTCGTCGCCGCCTGCGCGCTCATGCCCCTCTACCGCTGGCTCGCCCCGCCCGAGCCCTTCACGCCGCAGGGAATCGACTGGCTCTACATGCTCATCTTCTCGTCCTTCTGCACGATCGGCATGTACCTGCTGCAGATCCAGTCGCTCGAGAAGATCTCGGCCTTCACGGTGAACCTCACCTACAACCTCGAGCCCGTCTACTCGATCATCCTCGCGATGATCATCTTCGGCGAGGCCCGTGACCTCGGCTATTCCTTCTACCTCGGCCTCTGCTGCATCGGCGCCTCGGTGCTGCTGCAGACCTGGTCCGTGGTGAGGCTGCAGAGAAAAGCCACGGCCGCGCAGAAGCGCAGGGCCGCGGCCGAATTGCAGAAATCAGGCGGGGAGACGGCCTAGCCGTCCCCGTGGCTGCGGTTCCAGTCGCGCACGAACCTGCGCGCGGTGCCGCAGAGGAAGCCGAGCTGGTAGAAGCGCCCGGCCATGGTGCGGATGATGCCCTCGATGTCCACGGGCGGGAGCTTCTCGAGGATGTAGCCCTGGAGCTCCTCGCGGAGCACCTCCTCGGGCGGGCGGTTTCTCATCTCGGAAACCGCATGGAGCGCACGCATCGCCTCGGGCGAGAGCCCGCGGTAGATGCGTGCGATCGCCTCCTCGCGCAGCTTCGCCTCAACCGCGGCGCGGGCGCGGTCCTCAATCTCGCCGGCCATCAGTCGTCACCTCCGAAGTCCTCGTCGTCGGGCGCGCCGGCGAAGAGGTTCGCCCAGCGTCCGGCGAGGATCACCGCGGGCTCGCTCTCCGCGGCGCCGGCGGCGGGCCAGCCCGCGTCGAGCGCGGCGAGGATGAGTCCGCTCGCCTCGCGCGTGAAGAGGCGCCCCGCCTCGGCGATGATCACCTCGTCGCCGACGGGAAGCTGCAGCGCCAGGCGCGTGCCGAAGGTGCGGAGCAGTTCGTTCGCGAGTCCCTCGGGATGCCAGTGCTCGAGAATCTCGAAGTGACGGCTTCTCCCGGAGAACGTGGCGCCGAGCCAGTCGGCGAGCTTTTCGTTCGCGGCCTCGAGCTCCTCGGCGCTCATGTCGCCGGCGCGGAAGGCCTCGAGGCGCTTGGCGAGATTGCGGATCGCCTGACGGAAGATCCCGTCTACGATGTCAATGGCGCCGAGGCTCGGCTTCTGCTCCGCCTCGGAGCTGAAATCATGGCAGCCGCCCCCGCAGCGCGGCCTGCATCCTGTGCTGCATCTCATGAGAGCTCTCCACGGGCGGTGAGCCTCGCGGCCCACTTCGTTCCGAATTCAGCGATGGTGCTGTCCATCAGGTCGTTGGTGAGACTGGGGCTGCGCCAGAGCGCGCGCAGCGTCGAGTAGGTGTCGGAGAGGAAGCTCCTTGCCGCCTCGACCATGAGCGCACGCGGATTGCCTCCGCGGGTGGAGCCCGCCGGAAGGTGCGCGAAGAGCCCGGGCTCGCGCTCGACGAGCGCTTCGAGCAATTCCGGGCCGGGCTTCGGCATCCCGGGCGAGGTCTCGAGCCTGATGCGCTCGTGCTCTCCCATCAGGATCTGCGCGAGCATGCGCACGGTCGCGTCATCGCGGTCCGCGGCTTCCTCGGGCCTGATCTTCTTCTCGCGGACGTCGCGCACGTTGGCGACGACGCCGAGGCAGATGCCGGCGAGAAAGCCCGGCAGGTTCTCGTCATTGAGAACGCAGTTCTCAGGCGCCTTTTCCGTCGCTTCGGTCATTCCCCGTCCTCCGCGTCGCCGTCGCAGCCGAGAATCCGCTCCGCCCACTCGGTGAGCCAGTCGTAGGTCTCGTCGCTCACGAGGAAGACGTGGATCGCGTCGTCGTCAACCACGGCGTACTTCCCCAGATGCTCAGGGTTCTCGAACCACAGGTCCGCGCGCTCGAGCAGTTCCTCGAAAAACACGTTCACCGCGAGCGTGAGGAGCGCCGAGGGCTCGCGGAACATGGTCTGCTCCTCGGCGGTCATAACCGAGATGCGGCGCTCGAGATCCGGACGGAGGCGCTCCGCGGCGCCGGCGACGGTGAAGCCCTCGGGCAGATCAACGATGTCGCTCGTCTCCTCGAAGAGCGCCGCGAGGCCGAAGACGATCTCGGCGACGGCGTTCTCCGCCTCGTCACCGTGCTCGGCGGGATTGAGATAGATGATGCGCAGGAAGTCCGAGGCGGCGCAGCTGAAGAGCTCAGCGGCGGCGCCGGGATCGGCGAGGCTCGGACGCACGGCGAGCGCGCCCTCGGCGGCTCCGTCGGGAGCCATGGAACGGGAGTCAGTCATCGGAATTCTTCGATCCGGAAGGCTTGGTGTCTGTGCGCCTCTCCACAAGCGGCGGAACCACGGCCGGAGAGGTCAACCGATAAATTATACGGAGCGGGCGCAGGCGCCCCATTGAGCTTTTCCGGAGCGATGTCCCGCGGCCCGGCCTCCTCCTTTTCGGGGCCCGCTGCGCTCATTAAAATTTCATCTCTATGCTCCTTTCCCCGGGAGCCCCGCTTCAACCTGCAGCCCGGAAATCCCTCGTCATGAACCTCCGCCTTCCCGCCCGTTCCCTCACGCTCGTCGCCTCCCTCGTTGCGAGTGCGTTCCTCGCCGGATGCGCCGCTCCCGCCGCCGACTACCTCGCCCCTCCGGTCACGGGCGTCTCCTCGGACACGCGGCTCACGGACCGGGCGCATGAGGAGGTGACGCGGGACCTGATCGCCATCACGGCGCACAGCCTGGAGCTTCGCGTCGCGCTCGCGGCCTCGATCGAGGCCGCGAAGGCCGAGAACCCCGATCCGGAGACGAATCCGGTGCAGTCGCTCGAGGCGTACTGGGACTACATCGACTGGGCCGCGAAGGCCATGCCGTGGTCGATCCTGCCCGGCGTCGAGAAGCGCCATCCGAAGCTCTACGACCGCATCGACCAGAGCCTCAACTATTTCTACTACCTCAACGACCGGCCGCTCAAGATGTACGAGGGCCGCGGCCTCTACCGCCCGACCGTGCAGTACGCCGAGCCCTACCGCTCCTGGCTCATCAGCTTCACGACGCGCTGGGGCGAGTTCCTCAACACGACCGGCTCGTGGAGCGACGCGAACCTCGCGGTCGCGCGCGAGGACGCCCGCTTCCGCCTCGACACGGGCGACTACGAGGATCCGAAGAACTGGAAGACCTTCAACCAGTTCTTCGCGCGCTACCTCGCCGACCCGTCGAAGCGCCCCATTGCCTCGCCCGAGGACGACAGCGTCCTCACATCGCCCGCTGACTCCACGCCGCAGGGCATCTGGCGCATCGACGAGAAGAGCAACATCGTCCCGCGCAAGGAGAACGAGGCTGACCTGCGCATCAAGTCGGGCGTCTTCAGCTCCGTCTCCGCGCTTCTCGAGGGCAGCGAATACGCCGACGCCTTCGCGGGCGGCACGCTCACGCACACGTTCCTCGACGTCTACGACTATCACCGCTATCACTTCCCCGTCTCGGGCACGGTGCGCGAGGTGGTCGTGATCCCCGGTGACGACGCCGTGGGCGGCTGGATCGAGTGGGATCCGAAGGAAGGCCGCTACCTCCTCGAGGCCGACACCCCGGGCTGGCAGATGATCGAGACGCGCGCCGCAGTGATCGTCGAGACCGAGAGCCACGGACTCGTGGCGATCCTGCCGATCGCGATGAGCCAGGTGTCATCCGTCTGCTTCGAGGACACGGTGAAGCCGGGCGCGAAGGTGAAGAAGGGCGACATGCTCGGCACGTTCCTCTTCGGCGGCAGCGACATCGTGATGATCTTCCAGAAGGGCGTCTCGTTTGAGCTCGCCGGGAAACCCGATGCCGAGGGCGGCTATCCGCACATCTTCATGGGCGAGCACTTCGGCACGCTGCGCTGAGAGCGCCCGCCGGGGGGCGTGCTCACCGTGAACACGCCCTCTCCTCCCTGAACGCCCATGCGTCTTCAGCTGATCCGCACGATCCTCCTCACACTCCTCGCGGCATGCGCCGCGGGGAGCCCGGCCGCGGATGACGTCGTCCGCTTCGGGCTCCTCGACATCGAGCGCGAGGCCACCTACGGCGACCGTCGCGACAATGTCCAGGCCTCGACCGTGGACTACCTGCGCGGCGCCTGCCCGACGCTTCAGTTCGAGGTGAAGACCTACGACATCATCGGGCTGCGCGAGGCGATTCACGCGGGCGAGGTCGACGCCTTCCTCTCGAGCTCCGGGTTCTTCGTCGAGTTCTGGCAGCACGGCGCGAAGGACCTCGCCACGCTCGTCTCCACGGACTTTCCCGATCCCAACCAGTGCGTGGGCGGGAGCTTCATCGTGAGCGCCGACAAGCCCGGCCGCCTCACGATCGATGACCTCCAGGGCCTGCGGGCGACGGCCCCGAACCCGCAGAACTTCATGGCGTTCCAGATCGGCATGGCCGAGATCGCCCGGCGCGGCTACGACCCGCGGAAGTTCTTCTCCTCGGTCAGTTACACGGGCAACGACCTCCGCGAGGTTCTGAGACGCGTCGCCTCGGGCGAGGCAGACGTGGGACTCGTGCGCGCCTGCATCCTCGAGAGTCTCGAGCAGCGCATGCCGGAGCTTCAGGGGAAGCTCCGCGTAGTCGAGCCCGCGGCCGCGGGGAGCCTGCGCTGCGCCGTCTCGACGCGCCTCTATCCGGGCTGGACCGTGGCGGTCACCGCCGGCATCCGCCCGCAGACGGCGGAGCTCATCGCCCGGGCGCTCCTCAACCAGCCCGCGACGGCCGAGGGCGGCTATCACTGGTCGGTCGCGACCGACTTCAAGAGCGTGAACGAGGTCTTCCGGCTGCTGAAGACCGGCCCCTACGCCTACCTCTCGGAATGGACTTTGAAGGGCTTCCTCGTCCGGTACTGGCCGTGGTTCGCCGTGCTCGCGCTTGGTCTCCTCTTCTGGATCCTGCACTGGCTTCGCGCCGAGTCGCTCGTGAAGAAACGCACGGCGGAACTGAACGCCGCGCTCGAGCGCGAGGAGGCGCTCCACCGCCAGGCGATCGGCGCCGCGGAGGAGTCGGAGCGGCTCCTGCAGCTCGGCGTCGTGAACGAACTCTCCTGCATCTATGCGCACGAGATGGCGCAGCCGCTCACGAGCATCGGCTACCTCGCCCGGACGCTGAGGACGCTCTGCGGCCGCGAGCCCGTCAACCGCGAGCTCATCGGCCGGTGCGCCAAGAAGATCACCGCGGACCTCGCGGCCGCCCAGGCGATCCTCGCCCGCGTGCGCCGCTACGCCAAGGCGCCGATCCGCCGCAGCGACCCCGTGGACCTCACGGCGCTCACGTGCGAAGTGGCCGAGAGCGTGCGCCGGCTCAATCCGGGGACGCCCCTCACCGTCGAGGCCGCGGAGAACGTCACCGTCCGGGGCGACGCGCTCGAGCTCTCGATCCTCGTCCTCAACCTCCTCAAGAACGCCGCCTCCGCCGCTTCGGCCCTGAAGGGCGACGTGTCCGTCACGCTTGGAACGGTCGAGAGCGACGGGAAGCCCTTTGCGCGTCTTGTCATCCGCAACATCGGCACGAAGCTCTCCGTGACGCCCTTCGCCGAAAGGATGCTGATCCGCAGCGACCCGGACGCCGCCGCATCCGCGGACGCGAAGCCGAGGAGCGGCCTCGGCCTGGGGCTCCTCATCGTGCAGTCGATCGTGCGCGCGCACGGCGGAACCTTCGAGACCTCGAGCGTGCCGATCGCCGAGGGGGAGACGCCCGAGCGCATCACAATCACCGTGACGCTCCCGCTCGCCAAACCCGACGAGAGTGTGGAAGCCGAAGAGCACTGAACGGTCTCCGACATGCGCGCGCATGTTGGTCCTGCTCAGAAATGCGTCAATCAGTCCGCCGCCGCCCTGCCCGATTCGCACGGGACGAGCCTTCGGCATGCTTCAATATGTCTCAGGCCAACATTCCACACGGAGCTCAAACGCCATGCCCGAAACCAGCCTCGACACGATCAGGGAGAACGTCCTTGTGCGCATCGTCGACGACGACCCGGAGATCCGCGAGACGCTCTCGCTGATGCTCGAGACCGAGGGCTGGCGGACCGCCGCCCACCCGAGCGCCGAGGCGATGCTCGTCGCCGACCAGCCGAGCATGCCCGGCGTCGTGCTGCTCGACATCCAGATGGACGGCATGTCGGGGCTCGACCTGCAGATCGAGATGACCGAGCGCGGCTATGCGCTGCCGGTGATCTTCGTCACCGGCCACGCCAACGTGGAGGTCGCCGTGGATGCGATGCGCCGCGGCGCCTGGGACTTCCTGCAGAAGCCCGTGGATCCCGAGCGGCTTCTCTCCTCCATCGAGTCCGCCGCGGCCTCGAGCTATGCGGAGTCCTTCCACGAGCTCTCGGATCCCGAGATCCGCTCGGCCCTCTCCGAGCTCACCGAGAGGCAGCGCGAGGTGCTCGTGCATCTGCTCGCCGGCGAGCACGTGCGCGTGATCGCCGACCGCCTCGGCATCAGCCTGAGAACCGTGCAGGGGCACCGCGTGACGATCTACCGCAAGTTCGGCATCCACAGCTTCCACCAGATGGACGCCATGCGCGAGCGCATCCTCGCCGCGGCCGGCTCCTGACGCCCGAGGCCTCCGTCACCGGAGGCCTCTTCCATATTCAATATTGATCAGCGGCGGTCAGGTACGGCGAGCCGCTCGAAAGCCCAGGGATCGGTCACTTCGTGCGACCGGTCGCTGAAGCTCATCGACCGGCGGCTCTGCAGACTGAAGGGCGCCCACGGCGCGCGTCCCGTCTTCGCGAACTCTGCCCAGGCGCCGTGCATGTCGCGCACGAGCGAGGCGGGCGGCTCGGTGCCGACCGAGGCGACGGCGCGCGGCGCCTTCACCGTCCCGAAGACGAAGGGCACGTCCGTCGTGTGCGCGGCGCCGAGCTTCGCACCGCTCTTTCCCGTGACCGGGCTCTCCCAGTCGAAGCTGTAGGCCCAGACATCCGCGCCGCCCGCGGCGAGGCTCTCAAGGAGCCGCACGCAGGGCATGCGGAAGATCACGTCGCTCTGAATCTGCGCGAACCGGTCGCCGGGGGAGGTTCCTCGGCCCGCACGGGCGTAGGACTCGGAAAGCGAGGCGGGGAGCCTCGCGCCGTCAAGGAGCCGTGCGACAGCCCCTTCGTCGATCCGGTCGATCTGACCGTTCGGCACGATGTACCAGCGCCACTCGGAATGCGTGGAGCCGGCGATCACGCGCAGCCCGGCGGCCGCGCCCCTGGCGAGCGCATCCACCGGGCGCTCGGGCATGAGGTCCCCGTCCACCCAGCCCTTGAAGAGCGAGGTGTTGCCGCAGGTGAAGCGCGCCCATTCGCGGTCTCCCGCGAGCTTTCCGGCGAGCGGCCGGAAGTCGGCGAGCTTCTCAATGGGAAGACTCATCAGCGCCTCGCGCGCGGGCTCGACGCCGAGCGCATCGCAGACGTATCTGGCAGCGCGGTCGGCCTGTTCGTCCGAGATCCACTGTGCCACGGCCGACGGGCTCTGGATGATCGCGCCGGCGAGAAGCCCCTTTGCGAGCGGCGAGGCGATGACGTCGACGAGATGCGTGCCCCCCGCGGACTGCCCGAAGGCGGTGATGCGCCGCGGGTCACCGCCGAAGGCGGCGATGTTCTGCTTCACCCACCTGAGGCCCGCGATGATGTCGCGGTTGCCGAGATTCGAATCGCCGCCCTTCACCTTCATGAAGCCGTCCACGTTCACGCGGTAGGCGAGCGTGACGAGAATCACGCCGTCGCGGGCGAAGGCCGTGCCCTCGAAGCGCGCGTCGTTCTGGTCGCAGTTGATGGAGCCCCCGCCCGGCACCCAGACCATCACCGGAAGATTCCCTCCTTCCGCAGGCGCCCAGATGTTGAGGCAGAGCGGACCGTCGCCACCCTTCATCCTCGGCTCGCTGGGCTTCGCCGTGCGCGCAGGCTGGAGCGGAACCGATCCGTACGCCATGCAGTCGACGGTCTCCTCGAACCGCTCGAAAGGCTCGGGGGCGAGGAAGCGCCGCACGGGCTCGTACGGGTTCTTCATGAAGGGGATGCCGAGGAAGACGCGCACGCCCGGCTCCCCGGGACGAATGAACCCGCGGAACCTGCCCGCGGGCGCATCGGCGACAGTGGTCTCAAGCGCGTCCCCGGGGAGCGCCGTCCGTTCCTTTTGAGCTGCGGTGCAGCCCGTGATCGCGGGCACGGCCGCGGCGGCGCCGAGCGCGGCGCAGTCCTTCAGAAGCTCTCTTCTCTGCATCAGTTCTTCTCCTTCACCGGGCTCACGCCCGACTGATGCCGCTGATCGTAAAAGCGCGGCGAAGATGTCGTCATTCTTTCTCGCGCTCCCTTGAGGTCACCCAACATGCGCGCGCATGTTCGCCGACGAGAATGTCGGCATCCGGACGAAAGCCTCGGACCACGGGCTTTCCGACACGAACCGGAACAGAACGAAAGACCATTACGAAGGAGAGACTTCCATGACCGACAAACGCATCAACCGCCGCAGCATGCTCAAGATGGCCGGCGCCGGCACGGCGCTCGCCGCCGCCTCGGGCTTCGCCCGTGCGCAGTGCGCGCCCGGGATCGTCTGGGACGAGACCCACGAGATCATCGTGGTCGGCTCGGGCGGCGCGGGCATGGCCGCCGCCGTCAAGGCCGCCCAGAAGGGCGCGAAGGACGTTGTCGTGCTTGAGAAGCTCGCCTTCACGGGCGGCAACACCCTGGTCTCCCAGGGCTTCATGAACGCCTCCGACCCGGTCCGCCAGCCCCGCCAGGGCATCAAGGACAGCCCCGAGAATCACATGAAGCAGACGCTCGCCGCCGGCGACTTCCGCGGCGACCCCGAGCGCGTGCGCGTGCTCTGCGAGAACGCCTACGGCGCGGTCACGTGGCTCGAGAGCCTCGGCATGAAGTTCAAGGACAACGTGATCCAGATCTTCGGCGCGCTCTACCCGCGCTCGCACATCCCGGCGCTGCCTAAGGGCCAGGGCTACGGCACGATCCTCTCGAAGGCCGCCAAGGACCTCGGCGTCAAGGTTCAGACGGGCGTCTCGGTCACCGAGATCATCCGCGAGCGCCCGTTCGAGGGCGACGTGCTCGGCGTGAAGGTCACGAAATCCGGCAAGAGCCGCTATATCCGCGCCACGCGCGCCGTGGTGCTCGCCGCCGGCGGCTTCGGCGCGAACAAGTACCTGCGCGAACTGCATGATCCGCGCGTCAGGGGCCTCGGCACCGACAACCTCCCGGGCAGCACCGGCGAGGTGGCGATGGCCGCGGTCCGCGTCGGCGGCTACCTCGTCGGCATGGACTTCATCCAGTCCACCCCGGGCGCCCCGGCCGGCAAGAAGATGAAGCTGCTGCTGAACTTCAACGTGAACGGCTCGATCTACGTCGACAAGCGCGGCAACCGCATCGTCAACGAGGGCGAGCGCCGCGACGTGATCCGCGACGCGGTGCTCGGCACCCCTGAGCGCTATGCCTACACGGTCTGCGACAACGAGAACTTCGAGAGCTATGACGAAGTGAACCGCAAGGCCATCCACGAAGGCATCAAGATCAACGAGGCCTGGACGGCCCCGACGATCCGCGAGCTCGCCGAGAAGATGGGCGTTGACCCGGACGGCCTCGAGAAGACGATCGACCGCTACAACAACGTGTTCGTGAAGAACGGCCGCGACGACGACTTCCAGAAGACCGCCGTCAACCTCACCAAGCGCATCGAGAAGGGCCCCTTCTGGGCCTGCTACACCGGCATGACCGTGCACCACACGATGGGCGGCCTCAACACGAACACGCGCGCGCAGTGCCTCGACTGGCAGGGCAATCCTATTCCGCGCCTCTATGCCGCGGGCGAGATCACCGGCGGCATCCACGGCACGAACCGCGTCGGCGGCAACGCGATCCTCGACCTCTTCGTCTTCGGCCAGATCGCGGGCGAGAACGCCGCGGCCGAGAAAATCGCCTGATCATCTCCCTGGCTGACGGCCGGTTCCCTCCTCCCGATTGACCGGGGCCGGCCGTCACCGAAACTTTCACTCTTCTGCACTCTCCTTTGTGGACATGGCATTCCGGCCGCTCCCGGCCGGGATGCCTTTTTTTCGTGTGCAGGCGCCAGGCGCAGATAAAAAATCCCGCAGCAGACCCGAGACGGTGGAGGTTGGGAGGGGCTGCTGCGGGTTAACAAAGCAGAGACTGTTCATCAGTGACGAACTGCAGCCGCGAGCGCCTGGATGCTTCACGCGAGGAGGCTCAGAGAAGCGTGAAGCGCGCTCAAGAAGGGGGAAGCGGCCGTCCGCGCGGGGCGCGGGTCTCTGCTCAACTCCTATTTTATCTGCGATCGCAGCAAATTCCTTCTCCATCAGGGAATTCCCTGCGGCATTACGGGCCCCTATTCCGGCCTTATTTTGCGTCGGCTCAAGTTTTCGTTGGATTTCCTCGGGATGTTCTCGTTTTCACTCTTGCGTCACTTTGGTTTTCTGAAGCATCCTGATAATTCAACGTTCTTCGAAGCGCTCTCGTCAGTCCATGGAGCAGCGCCCCCGCCTCCCGCATTCCCGTTTTCGGGAATCAGCAGACACGCACCGCACATATTTGGTGCACTAAACTGACTGCTGGATTCAAACTGGTGCACACACACCCTCTCTCGCGCCCCGATCTGGATCCTCCTCGTCAACCCGGCAGGAAAATTCAGGCACGCCTATTGCTTGAATTCATCCATCCCCCTCCTGCCTGCACCATCCCGAGGCGAATTTCATGGACTCTCTCATTGAGAACACCGACCGAATCAACGAGCTTCTTTCGCGCTATGGCGTGAAGTTCGGGCTCTACAAGAACGGCGAGTTTCACGAACAGCTTTTTCCCTTCGACTCCATTCCCCGCGTCATCAAGGCCGATGAATGGGCCCGGCTTTCGCGCGGGCTCGAGCAGCGCGTCGCCGCTCTGAATGCGTTCCTCGCGGACATCTACGGTCCGAAGCGCATCATCAAGGACGGCGTGATCCCCGAGGACTTCGTCTACTCCTCGTCCGGATTCCTGCAGCCCTGCGACGGCGTCACGCCTCCGGGCGGCGTCTGGGCGCACATCGCCGGCATTGACCTGGTCCAGGGCAAGGACGGCCACTGGTACGTCCTCGAGGACAACCTGAGGATCCCCTCGGGCGCCTCCTACCCGGTGATCGCCCGCGAGCTCTGCCGCCGCGCCTCGCCCGAGACCTTCCGCCGCGAGCGCGTGCTCGAGAACCGCGTCTATCCGAAGATGCTCGCCGAGATGATGCAGAGCGTCTCCACCGACGGCATCAGCGTCATCATGACGCCGGGCCGCTACAACGCCGCGTTCTTCGAGCACAGCTACCTCGCCGAGAAGACCGGCTTCGCGCTCGCGACGAACGACGACCTCTTCGTCGAGAACAACGAGCTCTGGTTCCGCGACTACGCCCAGGGCGCCGTCAAGGTCGGCGCGATCTACCGCCGCATCTCCGACGAATATCTCGACCCGCTCTGCTTCCTGCCGGAGAGCCTCATCGGCATCCCGGGCATCATGGACGCCTACCGCGCGGGCAACGTCGCCATCATCAACGCGCCGGGCAACGGCGTCGCCGATGACAAGGGCATCTATTACTTCGTGCCGAAGATGGTCAAGTACTACCTCGGCGAGGAGCCGATCCTCGAGAACGCTCCGACCTACCTGCCCTTCTACGAGAAGGACCGCGAGTACGTGCTCGCCAACCTCGAGAAGCTCGTCATCAAGGACGTCTCCGAGGCAGGCGGCTACGGCGTCGTCTTCGGCCGCGACATGGACGAGAAGACGCTCGAGGCCTGGCGCGAGCGCATCAAGAAGGAATCGCGCCGCTTCATCGTCCAGGAGGTGATCGACTTCATCGACCTGCCTGTGGCCGTCGAGAGCGAGTCCGGCACCGAGGTTGTTCCGCGCAAGGCTGACCTGCGCGCCTTCGTCCTCACGGGCGCCGACGGCCCGAAGGTCTGGCCGAGCGGCCTGACGCGCTTCTCGCGCGTCGAGGGCAGCTTCGTCGTCAACTCCTCCCAGGGCGGCGGCTTCAAGGACACCTGGGTCGAAGCGCCCAGGGCGCTCTGAGAACTGCGCGAAGAACCTCCACCGGACGGAATTAGAAAATGAACCACACTCATGCCATTTCAGCCGAACAGGCTGACCGCCTTCGCTGGCTCGGCCGCTACACCGAACGCGTCGGAAGCACGATGCGCATCGTGAACCGCTTCCTTGACGTGATGATCGACGGCGACGGCAGCGCCTACACGGGCTTCTGCGACCGCCTCTCGATCCCGCACGCCATCTACAAGGACGCGGCCGACTTCGAGCAGAGCTACCTCTACGACGCCAAGAACCCCGACTCGATCTACTCGAACCTTTCGCGCGCCTATGACAACGCGCTCGTG
This sequence comes from Sutterella sp., assembly GCF_030539355.1. Taxonomy (GTDB): domain Bacteria; phylum Pseudomonadota; class Gammaproteobacteria; order Burkholderiales; family Burkholderiaceae_F; genus Sutterella. The sequence continues at coordinate 10,980 of NZ_JAUNSF010000014.1, read as the reverse complement.
CTGCGCAGCTTCATCTCCTCGGAGACGCTCTCCTTCATCCAGATGTCGCTCAACCGCCTCGAGAGCCTGAGGGGCGCCCGCTCGGCCTTCCTCGAGACGCAGCAGATCATCGACTGGATCCTCGCCTTCTGGGGCAGCCTCGAGGAGACGGTGCTCGACCCGCAGCGCCGCGCCCTCATCCTGATCGGCAAGTACATCGAACGCCTCGACCTCGAGCTGCGCCTCGAGATCCCCGTCTCCGAGATGCGCGTCACGCTCCAGCGCCTGCTCATCTACATGGACCGCGTCGGCGGTCTGAGGAAGACCAAGACCCGCGCGGCGCTCGAGCGTCTCGAGGACCTCTTCCTCAAGCCCGACCTCTCAGCCTCCGAGCGCGCCGAGGCGATTGATCTCATCAACGAGATCTGATCCCCCAAGGCCCGAGACCCCCGCAAAGGCTATCCCGACCCCGAGGTGTCCCTTGAAAGTAGCATTCAGTCTGGAAACCACCTACACGTTCGAACCTGCAGCCGAAGGCCATGTCTTCAGGCTGCGGGCCTCGCCGCCCTCCTGCAACCGCCAGCGCGTGATCAGCGCGAGTCTGACGGTGAGCCCGGCCGCGTTCTGCGCGGAGCTCGTCGAGCCTCCGTTCGGCAACCGCGTCTTCACGGGCAGGATCGACGACGAGCACTCGACATTCCACTTCCATTCGAAGGGCCTCGCCCTGGTGCTTCCCGACCGCTATGACACCGTTCACGGGCCGGGATGGCTCGCCTACCCCTCGATGCTCACGAGGCCGGGCGAGACGCTCGAGGCGCTCTCGAAGACCCTCGGGAGCCTCCCCGACGACATCGAGCTTCAGATCGACCGCATCCTCGCCTGCGCCCACGGCGCGCTCACGTACGAATCGGGCAGCACCTCGACGGCGACGACCGCCGAGGAGGCGCTCCGCTCCGGCCGCGGCGTCTGCCAGGACTATGCGCACGTGATGCTCGCGCTCCTGCGCATGCGGCGCATCTCCTGCCGCTACGTGGCCGGGCTCGTCGCCGGCACGGGCGAGACCCACGCCTGGATCGAGGCCTGGACGGGCGAGCGGTGGCTGCCGCTTGACCCGACCGAGGGCAAGGCCTGCGGCGACACGTACCTCGCACTCGCCCGCGGCGCCGACTTCACGCAGGCGGCGATCGAGCGCGGCGTCTTCTCCCGCGTCCGCATGCAGGCGATCCGCACCACGGCCTCGCTCATCCCCGTCGAGTCCGTCTTCTCCAGGCGCTGAACGGCACCAAGACCGAAAAAGCGCTGCAAACTGAACACCCATCAACCCGAACATGCTTGAGAACATCGTTTCCTTTCGCCTCCCGGTAGCCGAGCGGATGCAGATCCGCCGCAACCGCTGGCAGCCCGAGGGCACGACGGCCGAGGAGGCGAAGAAGCTTCCCCGCCTCTGTGTCGTCACCGGCACCCACGGCGACGAGCTTGAGGGCCAGTACGTCTGCTGGCTCATGAACCGCGCGATCGCCGCGCATCCGGAGTACCTCACCGGCATCGTCGACATCTACCCGGCGCTCAACCCGCTCGGCGTTGACACGATCACCCGCGGCATCCCGCGCTTCGATCTCGACATGAACCGCATCTTCCCCGGCGACGCCCGCGGCACCACCGAGGAAGTCATCGCCGCGAAGATCGTCGCGGACATGGCCGGCGCCTCCTGCGTCGTCGACATCCACGCCTCGAACATCTTCCTGCGCGAGATCCCGCAGGTCCGCGTGAACGTGAACACGGCCGAGAAGCTCGTTCCGCTCGCGAAGACCCTCAACTGCGACTTCATCTGGGTGCATGCGGCCGCGACCGTCCTTGAGAGCACGCTCGCCTGGTCGCTCAACTCGATCGGCACGCCCTGCCTCGTCGCTGAGATGGGCGTCGGCATGCGCATCACGAAGGACTACGGCGAGAAGATGCTCGCGGGGCTCCTCAATCTCGCGAAGACCCTCGGCATCTGGAAGGGCCCGGTCGAGAAGGTGACCGAGCCGATCGTCTCCACCGACGGCCGCGTGGGCTTCATCAACGCCAACGCCGCCGGCATCTTCATCCCCGAGATCGAGCACTGGATGAGCCTCAGGAAGGGCGACCTCCTCGGCATCGTCACCGATCCCGTCACCGGCGAGGTTCTCGAGGAGGTGCGCAGCCCCTCGAACGGCCTCGTCTTCACGCTGCGCGAGTACCCGGTCGTGAACCCGGGCTCGCTCCTCGCCCGCATCCTTGACGTCGACAGCGAGGCGGCGAAGAAGGCCGCGGCGAAGTCTGCGAAGGCCGCGGCGGAAAAGGCCGCTCAGAAGAAGGAAACGACGGACAAGGCCGCGGAGCCCGCCGCGCCGAAGCCGAAGCGCGCTCCCTGCCGCCGCAGGGCGAAGGCCGCCGCTCCTGAGGCCGCTGAAGTGAAGCAGGCGCAGGCCCCCGAGGCCGCGAAGGCCCCGGCCGCTCCTGCGGCTGAAGCGAAGCCCGCCAAGGCCGCGCCGAAGCGCGCCGCGAAGCGTCAGACCGTGAAGAAGGAGGCGTGATGAAGAAGATTGAAGTTTTCCGCATGCCGAGCCTTCACCGCGAGCCGCTCGTGATCACGGGCTTTGTGTTCGGCTCGGGCGAGAAGAACACGGTGATCGTGGGCCCGACGCGCGGCAACGAAGTCCAGCAGCTCTACATCTGCTCGAAGCTCGTCAAGATCCTCAAGGAGATCGAGGCCGCCGGCAAGTTCCTGCCCGGCAAGACCGTCGAGGTCGTCCCGGTCCTCAACCCTAGCTCGATCAACATCGGCAAGCGCTTCTGGGCGATGGACGGCACGGACATCAACCGCATGTTCCCGGGCTACAGCGAGGGCGAGACCACGCAGCGCATCGCCGCGGGCATCTTCAAGCACCTCCAGGGCTGGAAGAACGGCATCCAGCTCGGCTCCTACTACCTGAGAGGCGACTTCGTCACGCACGTGCGCATGATGGACACGCCCTACCAGGACGCCTCGACGGGCGACGCCTTCGGGCTGCCGTTCGTGATGAAGCGCATCCCGACGCCGATCGACACGACGACGCTCAACTACAACTGGCAGATCTGGAACACGCGCGCCTTCTCGATGCTCACGCAGTCGACGGGCCACATTGACGAGGCGAGCGCCGAGGAGGCCATCAACGCGATCCTGCGCTACCTGGTCGCCGAGAAGGCGATCAAGCTCGACATCCACCCGGGCTACCAGTCGGTGCACATCGCCGAGCCTGACCTCGCCGCCATCCGCGCGCCGCGCGCGGGCATCTTCCGCCCGCTCGTCAACCCTGCGGACTACGTGGCCAGGGACAGCCTGGTCGGTCTCATCATTGACCCGCTCACGGGCGAGACGCTCCGCGAGGTGCGCTCCGGCCGCGTCGAGGGCACGGTGTTCTTCGCCTACCGCGAGCCCCTCGTGATGGAGAACCAGCTTCTCTACCGCATCGTGAGGAAGCTCTCCGGGGTCTGATCCGATCGCCCCGAAACCCCTGCGGCTCAGGCCGGAAACGGGCATCTCCCATTCAGCGGGAGGTGCCCTTTTTTCGTGCCCGCGGTGCCGCCGGCGGGAACCGCGGATCACGACTGAGACAGACCGCCTAAGCAAAAACCCCGTTAGTCTTTTTCATTATTTCCAAAAATCATTCAGATAGGTACACTTCAATTCCCTTTCTGCAAAAACACGGCCTTTCCCCGGGCCGTCTGCGGCGAAGACACACACAATCAGAGAACTCAAGGAACACCCAAACCCAGACCAAGGAGCACCCGCTCATGCGTAGCGACCCCTTACACAACGGCATCAACGCCGCCCCGCAACGAGCCCTCTTGAAGGCACTCGGCCTCTGTGACGCCGAAATCGGCAAGCCCCTGATCGGCGTCGTCAGCTCGAAGAACGACATCGTCCCCGGCCACATGAACCTCGACAAGATTGTCGAGGCCGTGAAGCAGGGCGTCTCGCTCGCGGGCGGCGTGCCGATTGTCTTCCCGGCGATTGCGGTCTGCGACGGCCTTGCGATGGGCCACGTCGGCATGAAGTACTCGCTCGTCTCGCGCGAACTGATCGCCGACTCGACCGAGGCGATGGCGATCGCGCATCCGTTCGACGGCCTCGTGCTCGTCGCGGCCTGCGACAAGAACGTCCCGGGCCTGCTCATGGCCGCCGCGCGCCTCAACATCCCCTCGATCGTGATCTCGGGCGGCGCGATGCTCGCCGGTCACTTCGAGGGCAAGCGCGTCTCCTACTCCAACATCTCCGAGGCGGTGAGCGCCTTCCGCACGGGCCGCATCACCCCGATCCAGTTCAAGGATCTCGAGGAGAAGGCCTGTCCGTCCTGCGGCTCCTGCTCGGGCATGTTCACGGCGAACTCCATGAACTGCCTCTCCGAGGTGCTCGGCATGGCGCTTCCCGGCAACGGCACGATCCCGGCGGTCTACTCCGCCCGCCTGCGCCTCGCCAAGGAAAGCGGCATGAAGATCATGGATCTCGTGCGCGACGACATCAAGCCGCGCGACATCATGACCGAGGGCGCCTTCATGAACGCGCTCGCGATGGACATGGCGCTCGGCTGCTCGACCAACTCGATGCTCCACCTCCCGGCCATCGCCCACGAGTGCGGCATCGACCTTGACCTCTCGGTCGCCAATGAGATCTCCGCCCGCACGCCGAACCTCTGCCACCTCGCCCCGGCGGGCAACCACTTCATCGAGGACCTCGACCAGGCGGGCGGCATCTGCGCCGTCATGGCCGAGATCGCCAAGCTCGGCCACATCCGCACCGACCTGATGACCGTCACGGGCAAGACCGTCGGCGAGAACATCGCCGGCGCGAAGATCCTCGACACGAACATCATCCACACCGTCGACGCGCCGATCGCCCCCGAGGGCGGCATCGCCGTTCTGAAGGGCAACCTCGCTCCCGAGGGCTCCGTCGTGAAGCGCTCCGCGGTCGCCCCCGAGATGATGAGCCACAAGGGCCGCGCCCGCGTCTTCGACTGCGAGGAGGATGCCTTGAACGCCATCTACGGCGGCAAGATCGTCGCGGGCGACGTGGTCGTCATCCGCTACGAGGGCCCGAAGGGCGGTCCGGGCATGCGCGAGATGCTCAACCCGACCTCGGCCATCATGGGCTCGGGCCTCGGCAGCTCGGTCGCGCTCATCACGGACGGCCGCTTCTCCGGCGCCACCCGCGGCGCCGCGATCGGCCACGTCTCGCCAGAGGCGGCCGTGGGCGGCCCGATCGCGCTCGTCGAGGAAGGCGACACGATCTCGATCGACATCCCGACGGGCTCGATCCGCGTCGAGGTCTCCGACGAGGTGCTTGCCACCCGCCGCGCCGCCTGGAAGCCGCGCGCCCCGCGCGTAACCACGGGCTACCTCGCTCGCTACGCGAAGCTCGTGAGCTCGGGCTGCACCGGAGCTGTTCTGAGCTGATCCGCTCTCAACTGAGACTCTGACGAAAACGGCATCCGCGGTACAGTTCACTTCGGATGCCGTTTCGTTTCCGGCGGGCAGAGACTCGGCCGGAAACTGCTTCACTGAATTTGAACCCGCCATGACCGTCGAGGAACTCCGCCGCTACGCGCTCACGCTCCCGGGCGCCTGGGACGCGATGCCATTCCGCACCCCGCCCTCGGACCAGTACCGGGTCTTCTATGTCGGAAAGAAGTGGTTCGGGCTCCTCGGCCTCGATGACGCGGACCGCCCCTTCCTCAACCTGAAGTGCGACCCGGCGGAGAGCGAGCGTCTGCGGCGCCTCTACGCCGGCATCACGCCGGCGTGGCATATGAACAAGCGCCTCTGGATCACGGTCCGGCTTGACTCGGACGTGAGCGACGAGGCGATCCGGGAGCTCGTGGCCGCCTCGCACGCGCTTGTCCTCGCGAAGCTTCCTCGTCGCGACCGCGAGGCGATCGAGCGCGGCGAGATGAACGCCGAGGCCGAGGCGGAGCTCTCGGCGCTCGTGAAGGAACGGTTCGGGAAGAACTGAAAGACTCAGCGGCCGGCCTCGGACCTGATGGCCGCGAGCAGATCCGCGTGGGTCTCGAAACGCGCGACGGCCGCGCGGTCAAGCTGCTCGCGCATGGGCTCGGCGTAGCGCTCCGAAATCACCACGGAGTCGATGCCGACCGCGCGGGCACCGACGATGCCGGGAAGCGCGTCCTCAATGACGAGGCACTCCTCCGGCTTCGCGCCGAAGTGCGCCATGATCTTCGTGAAGACCTCCGGGTCGGGCTTCACGTGCTCGACATCGTCGCGCGTGAGGATGAGCTCGAAATTTTCGTTGAGGGGCGCCTCGGCCATGAGCCACTCGTTCTCGGTCGCGTAGGTCACGATGTTCCTGCGGCGGGTGGTCGTCGCGATGGCGAGCGTTTTCCCGAGCGACTTGAGCGTCCGGATCACCTCGCCCGCGCCCGGGCGGTACTTCACGCGGGTTCGCAGGAACTCCTGCGCGAGCTCGTAGCGCTGGTGGTGAATCTCCTCGGGCGTGCCGGGGAGGTCGAAGTCGCGCTTCATCTCGACCATGTACTTCAGGTACGCGTCCGAGCCCTCGCCGTGCCGGCGCATCGCGGAGACGCGCAGCTCACCGGCCTCGTCCTCGGTGAGGTGGACGCGGTCGTTCGAGAGCCTGCGGACGAGCTCCTGATCGACCTGGCTCCAGACGCCGAGCGAGTCGATGAGGGTGCCGTCAAGGTCAAAGATGAGAATGCGTCGGTCGAGAAACATGGTGTTGCTGCGATTCGTGGAAATCAGTTTTTGCGGGAGGCGAACGCCGCTGCGTTGGCGCCTGCGATTCTGCCGAAGACGAAGGCGTCGGTGAGGCCGTTGCCGCCTAGGCGGAAACTGCCGTGCACGCCGCCCGTCGTCTCCCCCGCGGCGTAGAGACCGGGAATTATGCCCTCCTCCTCGCGCTTCACCTCGGCCTCGGGCGTGATGGCGATGCCGCCGCAGGTGTAGTGCACTTCGAACCGTTCGCGGCCGAAGTAGAAGGGCGGCTTCGAGAGGTCCTGCAGGAAGCGGGTGCGCCCGAACTCCGGGTCGGTCTGGGTGTTGGCGGCCTCGTTGTAGCGGGCCATCACCTCGCGGAGCTTCACCGGCTTGATCTTCATGCGGGTCGCGAGTTCATCGAGCGTCTCGGCGCTCTCGACGAGCCCCTGCTGGACCTTCGTCGCGAAGGTCGCGCCCTTGCGGCTTCTCGAGTCCGTGATGACCCAGAATTCCGTGCCACCCGTGCGCGCGAGGTCGTCGAAGACCACGTCCCAGGCGGCGGTCTCGTCGGTGAAGCGGTCGCCGTCGAGCGTGAGGAAGATCTCCGCTCCGGGGTAGTCGAGCACGCGGCCGCCCCAGAAGGGAATCGCCATCAGGTGCTCCATGCCTGTGAGCGCGGCGCCTGCAAGGGTGGCCATGCGGATGCCGTCGCCCGTCGAGGGGTCCTCCGCCATGCGTCCCGGGCTGTAGGTTGTGCCGAGCTCGGAGGGCATCTCCGGCGCCCACCGGGTGCGGAGCGGCAGGCTCGCGCCGAAGCCGCCGGTGGCGATGACGACGCTCCTCGCGGGCCAGGTTTCCGTCTTGTTCGTCGCAGTGGAGCGGGCGACGACGCCCTCGACCGCGCCGGTCCGTCCGAGCAGCAGCCGCTCGCCCCGGGTGCGGTAGTGAACCTCTACGCCGAGCGCGCGGGCATGGGCGAGGAGCTTCGTCACGTACTCCGCGCCGCTTCTCGCCCAGATCGTCTTGTGTGCGCGCGGGAAGACGCCCGTGTAGGCCTCGTAGAGCCTCGGGTCAAACTCGACGCCGCAGCTGCGCAGCCACCGGAGCATGTCCTCGCTGCCGTCAATCATCCGGCTGATGAGATCCGGGTCGCCGAGCTGCCCGCCGCCCTCGAAGGTGTCGCGGAAGAACTGCTCGGGCGAGTCGCGACGCGCCATGCGCGCCTGGCCGTACGGGTCGTAGGCGTTCACCATGCCGGAGCTCACGAGCGTGTGGCCGCCCGCGATCGCGGTCTTCTCAAGAATCGCCACGCGCGCGGCGCCGGCCTCGCGGGCCGAGATCGCCGCGGCAAGCCCTGCGGCGCCGCTTCCGAGCACGATCACGTCATAGGGCGTGTCCGTCACCGGCGCTCCGGTCGCGTGGAGCACGGCGGGACCGAGCGCTCCGGCGGCCGCGATGCCGCAGACGAGTGTTCTGCGCGAGGTCATTGCCCGGCTCCCCCGGCCTCGAGGAGACCGGCGAGCTCGAGGGCCTTCGCCATCGCGACGGCCGAGCGGACGCCCAATTTCTTCGCGGCGTTGCCGCGGTGAAGCTTCACAGTGCCGAGCGAGATGGAGAGCCGGTCGGCGATCTGCTTGTTGAGGAGCCCGGCCGCAACGAGCCTCGCCACCTCGATCTCGCGGTCCGTGAGCGTCGCGGCCTTCTGCGCGAGGTCGGACTGACCGGCGTCGGCGGCGAAGTCCTCGAAGCTCTTCTTCACGGCCTTCTCGACGGCGGCGAGGAGCACGTCGGGCTCGGCGGGCTTCACGAGGAAGTCCATCGCGCCGCGGTGCACGGCCTGCATCGCCATCGGAATGTCGCCGTGGGCGGAGAGGAAGATGATCGGCAGGAGGCTGCCGCGCTCAACGAGCTCAGCCTGCAGCTCCATGCCCGTCATCCCCGGCATGCGGTGGTCAAGCACGAGGCACCCCGGGCGCCTCGGATCGTCCATCTCGAGGAGCGACGCGGCGCTCTGGTAGGCCATCACCTCGAAGCCGCCCATGCGGAGCAGGAAGGCGAGGCTCTTCAGCTGTTCATCATCGTCGTCAACGAGGCGCACCAGGGCCCCGGCTTTCATGTCGTCCGTCATTTATCGTTCTCTCCTTTCCGGGCGTCGTCCGCCTCTTCTGTATCAGTTCCGGTGCCGTCACCCTCATAGGCCTCGATCACCACCTCGGCGCAGATGCCCTCCGTAGGCAGCTGGTAGAAGCGGAGCACGCCGCCGTGACGGTCGGCGATGCCGCGGCAGATCGAGAGTCCGATACCGAGCCCCTCCTGCTTCACGGAGTCGCCGTAGCCCGTGAGACGGGCGAATCCCTCGGGAGTGAGCTTCGGGCCGTTGTCGGTCACGTGCAGGACGAAGCCCGAGTCCTCCCGGGCGAGCGAGACGCTCACGAAGCCGTCGCTGCGCTCGCTCGAGGCATGCGCGGCGTTGCGAATGAGGTTGATCGTGAGGAGCTCGAGCTCGAGCGCGTCGCCGAGCACCGTCGACACCCGGTCGTCCGCCTCGTCGGCGGCGAGACAGGCGCCCGGCGCAACGAGGATCGGCACGCGGCGCGTGTCGTGCCGCATGACGATCATCACGGCGCGGCGGATGACCGCCGTCCAGTCGACGGGCTTCAGGGGCTCGGTGCTCCGCTTCGCGTACCCGCGCACGCGGTTCACGATCGAGGTGATGCGCGCCGTCTCCTCGGCCATGGCGTTCAGAGCCCCCGCGGCGAGCTCGCGGTCCGCGTCCGTGGCGTTACGCCGGGAATTCCAGAGCTTGAGTCCGCCGATGTAGTTCGAGAGCGATGAAAGGGGTTGCTTGAGCTCATGAGCGAACATCGAGCTCATCTGCGAGAGCAGGCCCACGCGCTCGACCGCGGAGAGCTGCTCGCGCGAGACGCGGGCCGCCTCCTCCATGCGGTCGCGCTCGGCGAGCGCGGCGACCAAGTCACGCGTCCTCACCCGAACGAGATAGCGCGAGCGCACGGCGTGGAAGGTGACGAAGCAGAAGAGGATCGCGAAGAAGATGAAGAACTGCGCGTGCCGGCGCACGAACCCCATGACCGTCTGCTCGTCGAGATAGGCATAGGGGCCCCAGTGGAGCGCCTCCATGAGGTTCCTCACGGCCGAGAGGTCGACGCGCGTGCCCCAGCGCCAGCCGTCGATCGCCGGCATGCTGAAGGCGACCGCCGCCACGCGGCGCACCGCGCTGCTCTCCGCGGTCGGGAGGTACCCGAGCGTCCAGTCGACGAAGACCGGGGTGCTCGAACGGCATGCGCCGGGAGTGCCCTCGAGCACCGCCGCGGGCCGGAAGGCCGTCGGGTCGATCGAGCCCTCGACGACGAGACGCTCGTAGGTGCAGAGCGAGATGAGACCCGCCTCGGCGCCGCCCGTGTACACGGTGTTCAGAACCTCGGGAAGATCATGCGGACGCCAGACGGCCGATGAGAAGAACTTCTCCGGGTCAAGGCCCTCTGAGAGGAGGCGCCCGGCGAGCCACTGCCAGGGGCCGAAGGAAACGGAGCTCTCGACGGCGATGCGCGCGCCCTTCAGACTCTCGAGACTGCCGAGGTCATCGCGCTCGGCCTTCACCACGAGAAGGCCGCCGGCGGCGCCGGAGGCGTCCTCGTCGGGCCCCTCGCCGTCGCTGCCAAAGCGCTCGCAAGCGGCGAGCGGCAGCGCCGCGGCCTCGTCCATCAGCGTGACCATGGTGCCTGCGGTGGCGACCGCGAAGGGAATCTTCTCGGTCCTCACGACTTCCGCGAATCCGCGCGAGGGGATGCGCCGGACGATCACGCGCCTCTCCGGGAAGGCGATCTTGAGCGCCTCGACGAGCGGCATGAAGGTGCGCAGGTACACCTCATTGCGCCCGGTCTCCTCCATCGCGAAGACGAAGTCGCCGGGCTCGGCCGCCGAGGCGTCCGCCGGCATGAGATCCGGCTCGACGGAGTCCTCGCGGTACTGCATCGAGCGGACGACATTGAGATTGATGCTCGGGCCGGAGACGATGTCGGGCGTCACCCCGGAATCGGCCGAGGCCGGCCCCGCGGTGAGAAGCATCGCGAGGAGCGGCGCGAGCAGGGCCGCGGCGAAGCGCGGCGCCCCGGGTCTTCGTAGATGGAACACAGGTATTCTGAGAGGATGAGATATTTCCGGGGAGAAGCTTATCAGAGCGCCTCTGGAACCGAAATTGCTGGATTTTCCCGAACACCCGGCCCTCACGACCACTGTTTAAAGAGAAGA
>NZ_JAUNSF010000013.1 GCF_030539355.1 Sutterella sp. | reverse complement strand
TCGAGCCCACCTTCAGGACGCTCGCGAACGAGATCCCCCGCATGCCGGTCGACGTCGAGCCGGGGCTGCCCGTCTTCAACGCCGACCTGAAGGGCGCGAAGGGCGAAGAGCAGGAACTGTGGGGAGCCGAGGGCGCGGCGGAGGAGGGTGCCGCGGAGGCGCAGTCTCAGGACGGCGCCCCGCCGAAGCTCCTCAACTAGAGGCGCGCCCGGGAGGGCGGTCTGAGAAATGCAGAGAGGCCGGCCGGAGCGGTCCGGACGGCCTCCATCAGGGAAATCGGTGTTCTGATGATTACCCGAAGATCTTCATCCAGAGCCAGCCGGGGATGCCCCAGATGGCGAGGAAGATGATCGCCATGGCCAGGAGCTGCACGACGTGGCTGCTTGAGATCGAGAGCACGGCCGGACCGACGGAGTCCCAGACCTTGAAGAGAAGCACAAACGAGGCGATCGCCCAGAGGATGGCGAGGACGATGGTGATGAAGGTGAACATTTCGGAGTCTCTCCCGGATATGCGGACGTGCGTTTGAAGGATTCCGTAACCGCTCCGTCAGGCGGGGCGGCGCCGTCTCCATGATGATCATGGTAGCCTCGGGCCATTAAACCGCGCTTAGTGCCCGCGGGGAGGATAATTCATGTCCCCGTACGCACTCCTTCTTCGAAGAGGCTTCCCGTCATGCCGATTTTCGACGTCATTCTTCCGACCGGTTATGTGATTCTCAAGGACCGCGAGACCGGAGCGACGCTCCGCCTCTCGGCCGACGACGGCCCCGTGACGCTCGGCATCGCCGAACTGGCGCTCGGCGGCCACCTCGTGCCCGCCGGCACCTTCGCCGGCAGGTCCGCCGCGGAAAGACCGGAGGTGCCGGCGCTTCCCCCCGAGCACAGGGAGCCCGCTCCCGAACACCGTGAGGCCGACGAGGCGCTCCTGCGCATGCAGGGGCTTCCTCCCGGATTCGGACCCGACGCGGGCGAGCCCTTCCTCTCGCCGGCCGAGGGGGAGGAGCCCGAGGAGGTCGAAGAGAAGCCCGAGGGGCTGCCGCCTCTGAGAACGCTCGAGGCGCCGCTCGAGGCCCTCACCGAGGAGGAGTTTGACCTGAGCCTGCAGGCGACGATCCGCGCGCGTGACGAGACCGAGCGCGAGGTGCGCTACCTCCAGGAGATCGAGGGCGACCCGGATGACATCGCCGAGCTCGAGGCAAGGAAGCTCGCGCTCGACGTGCGCTTCGCCGAGCTCGTCCACCGCTTCGAGGAGTGGAAGCTCCTGCAGCGGCGCCTCGACGAGGACCGCGCGATGACGCCGGCGGAATAAGGTTCCGCTTCATACATAAAAGCCCTTCACCGCGACCGTGCGATGAAGGGCTTTTCAATTCAGAGCTTCTGGATTTGAATCAGCCGATGGCAGTGAGGATCATCATCCAGACCGGGAGGATCGCCGCCGAGAGGAGGGTGGTGGAGGCCACCGCCGTCGTGGCGAACTCCACGTCAGCGTGGTGGTAGCGCGCGAGCACCGCGATCTGCGTGATGCACGGCAGCGCCGCCTGGATCACGTAGACCTTGGCGAAGAGCTCGGGCACCGGGAGCAGCATCGTGATCCCGAGGCAGACGAGGGGCGAGAGGATGAAGCGGCCGAGGAACATCAGCATCACGTCCTTCGTGAAGCGGATGCGGCGGATGCCGATCGTGTGGATCATCAGGCCGATGAAGATGAGGGCGAGCGGCGTCGTGATGCCGCCCATGTACTTCGCCGCGCTCATGATGGGCTGCGGGAGCCTGAGGTTGAGTAGCAGCAGCACGATCGCGAGCAGGAACCCGCAGAGCGGGGGCGAGAAGACGCGCTTCAGGGTCGCGAGCGAGAAGACCTTCGGGGTCTGCTTGTGCTCGACGCGCGCGCCGTCGCGGGCCTCGAGGAAGTTGCCGAGCGTCCAGAAGAAGGTCGTGTTCGCGAAGAAGTAGAGGAGCGTCGGGATCACCGCGTCCTCGCCGAAGAGCGCGATCGAGACCGGGAGCCCGATGAACATGTTGTTCGAGGCGGTGAAGGCCGAGGAGAAGACGCCCGAGTGGGTGTTCTCGATGCGCCCGAGGCGGATCACGAGGCGGGAGAGGAAGAAGACCGTCCAGATCGAGATGAAGGGGATCACCATCGGCCCCGCGAGCGCTATGAGCTGGTCGTGGGTGAGCTTCTCCGAGACGCTCGCGAAGAGGTAGCAGGGGAGCGACAGAAACGTCACGAGGCGCGCGAGCAGCGCCGACGCCGTCTGGTCGTACCAGCCCTTCGTGGCCGTCCAGTAGCCCGCGCCCGCGAGCAGCCCCATGATGATGACGCAGTTGAGAGAATTGAGGAACGCTTCAAGCATGTCGGAAGGGCGTCCTCCGAGCGGACGCCTCTGATGAATGAGCCTCCGGCCGGACCGCGGGAATGTTTTTTATGTTCGGGTGCGCGGCCCCGTGGGAGAGAGAAACGGCGTTCATTTTCGCAAATTTCCGGGCGCCCTGAATGCAATGACCGGCGGCACCCTGAGGTGTCCGCCGGTCATTCAGATGAATGGCTGATTCGTAATCAGGCTTCCTTACCGGTTTCCGCAGGCGTCTCCGCCGGCTTCTCAGCGGTCTTCTCCGGATCCTTCTTCTTGTACTTGTCAAGGTCAACCTGATGACCGTGCTCGAGCTTCAACTTCCGGCCGAGCCAGAAGGAGAGGGCCACGAGCAGAATGCCCGAGATCACGAAGATCGCCGAGAGGCAGAGTCTCGCGTCGCCCATCGCGGTGAAGGGGGCGATGAGGCCCCCGCCCACGAAGGAGATCGAGCCCAGGATCGCCGCGGCGAAGCCCGCGCGGCTGCGGTGGAGGCTGAGCGCGGCGGTCATGGAGGCCGGGAACGTGAGGCCGAGCGAGACGAGCACGATCACGTAGCAGGGCACCACGCACCTGAGCGGGAGGCCGGCGGCGAAGGCGCCGGCGAGGAGCAGGGAGCCGCCGAGCATGCCGAAGGCGCCGATGTTGAGCGCGCGGATCGGGTCGGAGAGGCGTCCGGAGACCGCGGCGCCCACGGTGATCGAGAGCGCCATGCCGCCGAAGGCGATGCCGTAGGCTTCGCTCGAGAGCCCGAAGAAGCCGCGGAAGATGAAGGGGGACGAGGAGATGTGGCCGAAGAGGATCGCCGCGGCGAGGAACTGCTGGATGACGATTGCGATGAAGACGGGGTCGGAGAAGAGGATCCGGCTGCTTTCCTTCAGGGACTCGCGCGGGGCGCGTTTCTCCGCGCCCGTGCGCGGGAGCGTCTCGACGAGCACGAAGACCGTGAGGAGGAGGAGCACCACGCCCGCGCCGAAGAGGAGCCAGAAGATGCCGCGCCAGCCCACGGCCTCCGCGATCAGGGCGCCGAGCATCGGCGCGCAGATCGGGGCGATGCCCTGGATCGAGCCCATGACGCCCATGAAGCTGCCGAGCTCGCGGCCGCTGTAGCGGTCGGCGGCCACGGAGCGCGACATCACGATCGCGCCCGAGGCGCCGAGGCCCTCGAGGAAGCGCATCCCGAGGAAGATCTCGATCGAGGGGGCCGCGGCCGCGCCGAAGGTCGAGAGCGCGAAGAGCAGCAGGCACCAGGCGAGCGGGCGCTTTCTGCCCGTGCGGTCCGAGAGCGGCCCCACGAGGAGCTGGCCCGCGGCGAGGCCCCACATCGTCGTCGAGAGACCGAGCTGCACGAGCGAGGGCGCGGCGTGGAAGTCCTCCGACTGCTCGGGGAGCGTCGGCAGGTAGAAGTCGGTGACGAAGGGGCCGAACGCGGCGAGCGTGGCGAGGAAGAGAAGCAGGAAGAGGCGGCTGTTGGCCTGTGCGGGCATGGCTGTTGGACTGTAAGTGCGGGTTTTGCGATCGAGTGCCGCGATTGTATGGGAATGCCCCCGGCGGCGCGATCGAACGGGTCGATCGTGCAATTTCCGCGGTCGATCGGTCCGGCGATGCCGGGGGAGGGCTCCGTCAATTGCCGCCCTGCCCGTGCGTGCGTTAAAGTTCTCGCCTCAAGAATTACCTTTCAATAGAGATGACGCCCCTCATGACCGAACCCTCCGCCGGAGCCCCGGCCGAAAAGACCCAGACCGCCGCCGAGCCGAAGCGCCCCGTGGTGCGCCTGCCGCGCCCGGGCCGCGCGCACCGCAACCGCCGCGCCGACATTCTGCAGACGCTCGCCGAGCTCCTGCAGGATCCGAACTGCGAGCGCATCACGACGGCGCAGATCGCGAGGAAGGTGAATCTCTCCGAGGGCGCGCTCTACCGCTACTTCCCCTCGAAGGGCGCGATGTTCGACGCCCTGATTGAGTTCATCGAGACGAGTCTTCTCGACCTCTTTGCGCGCATCCGCGAGGACAAGTCGCTCTCCGCGGTCGCCCGCGTGCAGGTGATGATCACCGTGATGCTCGACTTCGCCGACGCGAACCGCGGGCTCGCGCGTGTCATGACCGGACACGCCCTCGTCAAGGAGGATCCGCGTCTCTCCGAGCGCATGAACCACATCATCGACAAGCTCGAGATGGGCCTGAGGCAGGCCTACCGCGAGGCGGTGCTCGCCCGCGAGCTCCCGGCGGACTTCAACGCCGACGGCCGCGCGAGCCTCGCGATGAACTGGGTGCTCGGGCGCCTTCTGCGCTTCGTGGTCACCGACTTCCGCACGCGCCCGAACGGCGTGAGCGCCGTCGCCCTCACTCCCTTCTTCGAATAACCGCCTCGTCCCTCAAGAGGAATCATGCCCTTCTCGATCTGGCTCGCCTTCGCGGGCGCAAGTCTGCTGCTCTCCATCGCCCCCGGTCCCGACAACCTCTTCGTGCTCACGCAGTCCGCCGTCCACGGCGTGCGCGCGGGCGTGATCGTCGTGCTCGGTCTCTGCACGGGGCTGGTGCTGCAGACGATCGCCGCCGCGCTCGGCCTCGCCGCGGTCGTCGCGGCCGCGCCGGCGCTCTTCTGGGCGATCAAGATGGCGGGCGCCGCGTACCTTCTCTGGCTCGCCTGGGGCGCCTGGAGCCACGCGAAGGACGGCGCCGAGGGCCGGGGCGCCGTTTCGCTCTCCGACCTCGCGCTCTGGCGCCGCGGCGTGATCATGAACATCACGAACCCGAAGGTGCTGATCTTCTTCCTCGCCTTCTTCCCGCAGTTCGTCCCCGAGGGTGTCACGGGCACGGCGCTCGTCATTCAGATGGTGATCCAGGGCGTCACCTTCATCGGCGCCACTCTGATCGTCTTCATCGCCATCGCCTGGGGCGCCGGGACGCTCGCCGACCGTCTGCGCAACCCGCGCTTCCAGGAGATCCTCAACCGCGTCTCGGCGGTGATCTTCCTCGGTCTGGCGATCTTCACGCTGATCCCCTGACCGCCCGGCGAGGAGCCCGGCCTGTCAGGGCCGGCTGAAATGAAATCCGGACAAACGAAAGGCGCCGTCCCGCGGGATCGGCGCCTTCTGTGACTTCAGGCTCTGATTTTTCGGTCAGGTCTTGCGCTGGCGGTCGAGGCCGAGGTCGGCCATGATCGTCGCGGAGATTTCCTCGATCGACTTCGTCGTGGAGTTGAGCCAGCGGATGCCCTCGCGCTGCATGAGCTGCTCGGCGTCGTGGATCTCAGAGCGGCAGTTCTCGATGCTCGCGTAGCGGCTGCCCGGGCGGCGCTCGTTGCGGATCTCCGAGAGGCGCTCCGGCGTGATGGAGAGACCGAAGAGCTTGTGACGGATGGGCCTCAGGGCCTCGGGGAGCGTGCCGCGGTCAAAGTCCTCGGGAATGAGCGGGTAGTTGGCGACCTTGATCGCGAATTGCATCGCGAGGAAGAGCGAGGTCGGGGTCTTGCCCGAGCGCGAAACGCCGACGAGGATCACGTCGGCCTCGTCAAGGCCGCGGTTCGTCTGGCCGTCGTCGTGCTGCAGCGTGTAGTCGATCGCGGCGATGCGGCGCTGGTACTTCTCGTCGTCGCGGATGCGGTGGGTCTGGCCGATGCTGTGCGCGCTCTTCTGGCCGAGCTCGGTCTCAAGGGGCCCGACGAACTTGCGGAAGAGGTCGATGATGTGCCCGGAGACGAGCTCGTTGAAGCGGCGCATGATGTCCGGATCGACGAAGGTCGTGAAGATGATCGGGCGGGTGTTGAGCTCCTTCTCGACCGTGTTGATGCGGCGGGCCGTTTCCTCGGCCTTCTCGACATTGTCAACGAACGGAATGCGGGTCTGGTGATAGTGCAGGTCCGGGAACTGCGTCAGGATCGAGTGGGCGAGCGTCTCGGCGGTGATGGCGGTGCCGTCGCTCACGATGAAGACCTGCCGGGGCTTGCCGGCGTTTTCGCTGTCAGTCATTTAAGGGTTTCCCGAAGGTGAAAAAGCGAGGAATCGGGAATTTTAACCCAGTACGGGACCTCTCCATTACGGGAAATCCCTTGTGTTGCCGAGGCGCACTGAGAGCAAACCATAAGTAGTTCCTTCTATGTAGTCGGCCTCGGAGCGGTTAGAATTAGCGCGTTTTCCAATCCGAGCCCGAATCGGAGGGAGTCGTTTTCTCTGACGGGCACAGCAAGAGGTAAAAATGGTCCAGGGTCGCTACGTATTTCCCTTCAGCCAGCTTCGCATGACGGACGTCGACCGAGTCGGCGGCAAGAACGCCTCGCTCGGCGAACTGCTCAGCCAGCTCACGAGCGCCGGCATCCGTGTTCCGGACGGCTTCGCCACCACCGCCGAGGCTTTCCGCCTCTTCCTGAGCGAGGGTGGTCTCGAGGATCGCATCCACCAGCGCCTCCAGACGCTCGACGTCGATGATGTGAAGGCGCTCGCCGCCGCCGGCGCCGAGATCCGCGGCTGGATCGAGGAGGCTCCGTTCCCCGCCGAGCTCGAGAAGGAAATCCGTGAGTTCTATGAGTGGCTGCGTGACGGCCGCGACATCTCGGTCGCCGTCCGCTCGTCGGCCACCGCCGAGGATCTGCCCGACGCGTCCTTCGCCGGCCAGCAGGAGACGGTTCTGAACGTCAACGGCATCGACGCCGTCCTGCACCACATGAAGGAAGTGTTCGCGTCGCTCTACAACGACCGCGCCATCTCCTACCGCGTCCACAAGGGCTTCACCCACGCCGAGGTGGCTCTCTCGGCGGGCGTGCAGCGCATGTGCCGCTCCGACAAGGGCGCCGCCGGCGTCATGTTCACCCTCGACACCGAGTCGGGCTTTGACAAGGTGGTCTTCATCACCGCCTCCTACGGCCTCGGCGAAACCGTCGTCCAGGGCGCGGTCAACCCCGACGAGTTCTACGTCTTCAAGCCCACGCTCGACGAGGGCAAGTTCCCGATCATCCGCAAGACGCTCGGCTCGAAGCTCATCCGCATGGAGTTCGAGACGGACGCCAGCACCGGCCGCACGGTCCGCACGGTCGACGTCGACCCGGAGATGCGCCGCCAGTTCGCCATCACCGATGACGACGTGATCGAGCTCGCCAAGTTCGCCCGCATCATCGAGAAGCACTACGGCCGCCCGATGGACATCGAGTGGGGCAAGGACGGCACCGACGGCAAGATCTACATCCTGCAGGCCCGTCCCGAGACCGTGAAGTCGCAGCAGAAGGGCGTCGACGTCCAGGAGAAGTACTCGCTCGCCTCGAAGGGCCGCCTGCTCGCCCAGGGCCGCGCCATCGGCCAGAAGATCGGCCAGGGCGAAGTCCGCATCGTCGACAGCGCCGCCGAGATGGAGCGCGTCCAGGCCGGTGACGTCCTCGTCACCGACATGACCGACCCCAACTGGGAGCCGGTGATGAAGCGCGCCAGCGCCATCGTCACGAACCGCGGCGGCCGCACCTGCCACGCCGCCATCATCGCGCGCGAGCTCGGCATCCCGGCCGTCGTCGGCTGCGGCGACGCCACCGAGCGTCTGCGCGAGGGCGACAAGGTCACGGTCTCCTGCGCCGAGGGCGACACGGGCAACATCTACGAGGGCCTGCTTGAGATCCGCGTCGAGCAGGTCTCCCGCGGCGCCCTGCCCGAGATCCCCGTCAAGATCATGATGAACGTCGGCAACCCGCAGCTCGCCTTCGACTTCCAGTCGATCCCGAACAAGGGCGTGGGCCTCGCCCGTCTCGAGTTCATCATCAACAACAACATCGGCATCCACCCGAAGGTCATCCTCGAGTACCCGAACGTGGCGGGCGAGCTGCGTGACGCCGTCGAGCGTCTCACGGCCGGCTATCCGTCGCCCAAGGAGTTCTACGAGCGCAAGATCGCCGAGGGTGTCGCCACCATCGCCGCCGCCTTCTATCCGAAGAAGGTCATCGTGCGTCTCTCCGACTTCAAGTCCAATGAGTACCGCAAGCTGATCGGCGGCGCCTACTACGAGCCCGAGGAAGAGAATCCCATGCTCGGCTTCCGCGGCGCCTCGCGCTACATCGCCCACTCGTTCGCCGAGTGCTTCGCGATGGAGTGCCGCGCCATGAAGTTCGTCCGCGATGAGATGGGTCTCACCAACGTCGAGCTGATGATCCCGTTCGTGCGCACCGTTGACGAGGCCCGCCGCGTCAACGAGATCATGGCCGAGTACGGCCTGAAGCGCGGCGTCAACGGCCTGCGCCTCAACATGATGTGCGAGCTCCCGTCGAACGCCGTTCTCGCCGAGCAGTTCCTCGAGTACTTCGACGGCTTCTCGATCGGCTCGAACGACATGACGCAGCTCACGCTCGGTCTCGACCGTGACTCCGGTCTCGTCGCCGCGACCTTCGACGAGCGCAACGACGCCGTCAAGGCCATGCTCAGGATGGCGATTCGTGCCTGCCGCGCCAAGGGCAAGTACGTCGGCATCTGCGGCCAGGGCCCGTCCGACCATCCGGACCTCGCCCAGTGGCTGATGGACGAGCAGATCGAGTCCATGTCGCTCAACCCCGACACGGTCGTCGACACCTGGCGCCGTCTCGCCGCGAACGTGAAGTAATCCTTCGTTCACGGTGAAAGCCTCCCGGGGATCACTCCCCGGGAACGAAAAGCCTTCCGGCATTTCTCCTCCGCGGGAGATCCGGAAGGTTTTTTTGTGTCCGGGGACAAGTTTTTTATGCGTACGTCGGAAGCGGTCCGGCGTCAGGGCCGGCGGAAAGACGGCCCGGCTGTACACTGCACTCAGGTCCTGCACCGCGGCAGCCCGTCCACGGCATGCCGGTCCGCAGGAGAGGTCGTTCCGGGTCAGGCGGGACGGAGAGGACGGACGGAACGAAGACGGGGGTGTCCATGTCAAAGAAACGGAATCAAAAAGAGCCCGGGAATCTCAAGGCTGCGCAGCGCCTCATCCGTGAGCAGCGGATCATTATTGAGAGCCTGCTCGTCGCCATCAACAAGAGGTACGACGGCCCTGCCGAGGAAAAGGAAAGGGTCAGCCGCCTGACGATGGAGCTGCAGAGGCACATCGCCGAAGACTACCCGGTGCCCGATCTTTCGAAGCTCTCGATATCTCCCGAAACTCCTCTCATCGAAGTGCTCGAACGGATAGCCGCGGCGAGCCTGGAGATCAGGCTTCTGCAGCCCGGGTCAGATCCATCCGGGACGGGCACCACGGACGACACGGCCCCGGACGCATTACCGCGGCTCCTCGGAACGAAGGGCATGAAAGACGGTGAGGACACAGTCAGGCGGCCGCAGGTCATGCGGGACTTTCCTCTCCGGGGAACCGGAAGGTTTTCTGCGCCGGGGCACGCGGTCACGTTCTCTCGCAGGAATTTGCAGTGCTCTGAAGCACTTGAACGGTTGGTTACCAAGTGACGGGCGGTGACGTTATCAAGCGTGCTCAGGGCGCGCGGGCAGCGTGATACACTGATTTTCTGAGCCTCTCCGACCGGGACGGTCGCATGCCTCGTACGGGGCGCACGGGCTCTCAAGTCCGATCTCCGGCAAAAAGGAAAAGGAGTTTCCGACCGTGATCTCAATCTCCCCCGCGCTCGCCTGGATCATCGCGGCCGCCGCGGTGCTCGCCGTCGAGCTCTTCCTCAACACGATCTACCTGATCGCCGTCGCGGTGGCCTTCGCCGTCACCGCGCTCGCGGCCTGGCTCGGCATGAGCTTCTCCTGGCAGCTCTTCATCTGCGCCGTCCTCGTCGCCGCGGGCGGCATCGCCGTGATGCAGTGGCGCCGCCGCACCGCGTCCCGAAAGGACGAGAGCGAGCGCCTGCAGAATCTTGACCGCGGGCAGTGCGTCGTCGTCAATGCGGTCGGCACCGACGGCCTCGCGGTGGTTGAGTACAGGGGCTCGACGTGGATAGCCCGCCCGGGCGGCGCCGATCCGCTCTCGCCCGGCCGCTGGACCATCGAGCGCGTCGACGGCGCGCAGCTCGTCCTCGGCGAAAAGCTTCCCTGAAGACGCACCTGACCACTGATTTCTTTCTCCCCTCTGAAAAAAGGACTCCTGCCGTGAACATCGATTTCGCCATCAGCGGCTTCCTCATCCTCACCATCGTGCTCGTGGTGCTCGCCGTGCTCTTCGCGAGCCAGGGCATCCGTGTCGTGCCGCAGCAGACCGCCTGGGTGGTCGAGCGCCTCGGCAAGTTCCACGCCGTGCTCTCGCCGGGCCTCAACTTCATCATCCCCTTCGTCGACCGCGTGGCCTACCGTCATTCCTTGAAGGAAATCCCGCTCGACACGCCGAGCCAGGTCTGCATCACGCGTGACAACACGCAGCTCACCGTCGACGGCGTGCTCTTCTTCCAGGTGACCGACCCGCAGCGCGCGAGCTACGGCACCTCGAACTACATCATCGCGATCACGCAGCTCGCGCAGACGACGCTCAGAAGCGTCATCGGCAAGATGGAGCTCGACAAGACCTTCGAGGAGCGCGACCTGATCAACAAGTCGGTCGTCTCCGCGATTGACGAGGCGGCCCTCAACTGGGGCGTCAAGGTGCTCCGCTACGAGATCAAGGATCTGACGCCGCCCGCCGTGATTCTGCAGGCCATGCAGCAGCAGATCACCGCCGAGCGCGAGAAGCGCGCCGTCGTCGCGGCCTCCGAAGGCAAGAAGATGGAGCAGATCAATCTTGCCACCGGTGCTCGCGAGGCCGCGATCGCCCAGTCCGAAGGCGAGAAGCAGGCCGAGATCAACAAGGCCGAGGGCCAGGCCGCGGCCACGGTCGCGATCGCGAACGCCACGGCCGAGGCGCTCGAGCGCATCGCCGCCGCTACCCAGACCCAGGGCGGTCTCACCGCCGTGAACCTGCAGGTCGCCGAGAAGTACGTCGCCGCCTTCGCCGAGCTCGCGAAGACGAACAACACCCTCATCGTCCCGGGCAACCTCGCCGACATGTCGACCCTCATCGCCAGCGCGATGAAGATCGTCAACACCCAGGGCGGCAGCGTCCCGCCGCTTCCCGGCAGGCAGCCCTGACATCGGCTGATCCCGAGGATCTGAAATCAACGGGGGAGCGCTTCTCGCAGAGGCGCTCCCCCGTTTGCTTTGGGCACCGCAGAAGGGAAGGGCGGACGATCCGGGAAAGATCGCCCGCCCTGATGCGGTGCCTTGACTTCAGTTCCCGGGGGAGAAGCGCGCGGCCTTCGACACACCCGCCGCGCAGATCTCCTCAGCCGGGGATCAGAAGCGGAAGTCGCGCTCGCCGCCCGCGATGCGCTCGAGGCGCTTCACGCTGGCGTTGCGGAACTTCTCGTTCTTCACCTTCGGGAGCTCGAGCTTGATCACCTGCTCGCCTTCCTCGCGGGTCTTCGGCTTCGCGTAGTCGCAGAGGTACTCCTTCATCGTGAGGATGGCGTTGGCCTGGCAGTAGTCGGCGATGGCGCCGTTCTTCGCGAACTCCATGAAGCGGTCGCCCGTGCGGCCGGCGCGGTAGCAGGCCGTGCAGAAGGAGGGCAGATAGTGGTTCTCGAGGAGCCAGCGCACGACCTCGTCCAAGGTCCTGCGGTCGTTGGTCTCGAACTGCGCGGAGTTCTCGACGTCCTTGATGTCGGCGATCGTGTAGCCGCCGACCGACGTGCGCGAGCCGCCCGAGATCTGGGAGATGCCGAGCTTGAGCGCGGCGGCGCGGGTGCGGGCGCTCTCGCGCGTCGACATGATCATGCCCGTGTAGGGAACGGCGAGGCGGATCAGAGCGACGATCTTGAGGAAGAGATCATCGGGCACGGCGTTCGAGAACGTGTTCGGGTCGATGTCGTCGGCCGGGCAGATGCGCGGCACGCTGATCGTGTGGGGACCGACGCCCCAGACGGCCTCGAGGTGCTCGGCATGCATCAGCACGCCCACGAAGTCGTACTTGCAGAGCGTGAGGCCGAAGAGAACGCCGAGGCCCACGTCGTCGATGCCGCCCTCCATGGCGCGGTCATGCGCCTCGGTGTGCCAGGCATAGTCGGCCTTCGGTCCCTTCGGATGGAGCTTGCGGTACTCCTCGGCGTGGTACGTCTCCTGGAAGAGCTGGTACGTGCCGATCTCGGCCTCGTGGAGCTTGCGGTAGTTCTCCACGGTGGTCGCCGCGATGTTGACGTTGATGCGGCGGATCTTGCCGTTCTTGTGCTCGATCGAGTAGATCGTCTTGATCGACTCGAGGATGTACTCGATCGGGTTGAGCTTCGGATGCTCGCCGGCCTCGAGGAGCAGACGCTTGTGACCGAGGTCCTGCAGCGCGATCACCTCGCGGCGGATGTCCTCCTGCGTGAGCTTCTTGCGGACGATGTTCTTGTTCTTCGCGTGGTACGGGCAGTACGTGCACGAATTGATGCAGTGGTTGGAGAGATAGAGCGGCGCGAAGAGCACGATGCGGGCGCCGTAGATCTTCTCCTTCACCTCGCGGGCGATGCGGAAGATCGCCTCGTTGCAGTCCTCGAGCTCGCAGAAGAGCAGCACCGCGGCCTCGCGGTGGGTGAGGCCCTTGGCGGTCTTGGCCTTCTCAAGAAGAGACTCAATGAGCGGCCTGTCGGTCTTGTGTTCCTCGGCGTACGCAAGGGTCGCCTCGATTTCCGCGTGGTTGATGAACTCATCCGCGCGGCGTGATTTGGGATCGTACATGATGAAAATTTTTTGGCTGTGCGTCCCCGGTGCAGGTGTCCGGGATTCCCTTCCCGGACGGAAATGCGGATGGGGGACGCGGCGGGCGTCTTGAAGCAGAGCACCCTGAGCTTTGTCGAATGCATCCATCTTAACCACCCTCAGCCGACAGGTGTAGGGAATAGGTGATTACCTATACACCTTTCGGATTAGTTTTCGACTTCCGTCAAGAAATCCGCGGCGGACGGAAAGCCGTCAGCCGCAGGTAAGGAAGGCGTGGTCCGTGGAAGTGCCGGGCTCAGAGGCCGCGGCGCTCCTTCATGCGCGCGAGTACGCACTTCGAGGCGCTGAGCGTGTAGAGAAAGCCCCCCGCGGTGAAGACCGCGAGCGCCATGAGCGACGCCCCGGCGCCGATCACGGCGCCGAGCGCGCCCGCGCCGATCGGGAAGACGGTCTTCGCCGCGTTGATGAGCATGAGGCGGAAGCCGATCGCCTCGCCGATGCGGTCGCCCGGGGCGAAGAGGTAGACCAGGGACATCATGTTGGGCAGCGACGCCCCCAAGCCCAGTCCGAGGAGGAAGGCCGCGCCCATGAGGGGCGGGAGCGTCGTGAAGAGCGGAAAGAGCGCGAAGGCCGTCGCCGAGATGGCGAGCGTCATCGCGATCATGTGCCATTCCTTCACGAAGCGGAAGAGCGCGGGCATGATCACGCGCACGACGAAGGTGGCCGAGGCGAAGCTCGCGAGCACCCAGCCGATCGCCGAGGGCGAGAGTCCGGCGTGGGCGCAGTAGACCGGAATGAGGAGGTTGCCCACTTCCCAGGCGATCGAGATCACGACGGATGCGAGGAGCACCGCCTGCATCGGCCGGTCGCGCATGAAGTCGAGCGAGCTGCGGCGGCGCTTCTCCTCCGCTGTCGCTGCGGGCTTCGCCGCGGCGGCGCCGTCGCGGCTGCGCTTGACGAGCAATCCGCGCATGAAGGGCATCGAGAGGAGGAGCGCGAGGATCACCGGCGCGATGAGGCACCAGACGTAGAAGGCCGCGAACGAGATGTGCTCGATCAGGTACCCCGCGATCACGGGGGTGGCGAGGTTGCTCGTCGCCGTCACGAGCGAGAGCACGGTGAAGCCCGTCTGCCGGTCCTCGGGCGCGCAGATGTCACCCGTGAGGCGCTGCGCCACCGTGTTGAGCAGCATGAAGGAGAGGCCCGCGAGGAAGCACGCGAGAAAGAGCGGAACGAGTCCGAAGGCCGAGTGCTGCGTCACGAGCGGCGCGAGCCCGGCGCAGGCCGCCGTGAACATCGCCGTGACGACGGGTGCCTTCGGGCCGCCCGTGTCAAGCCACCGGCCCGTCTGCACGGCGAGCAGCGCCGGCGCGAGCGAGACGCAGGCGAGCATCGCACCCACCTCGAAGGAACTCGCGCCGCGCGAGAGCGCGTCGAGCGTGGCCGTGAAGCGCATGCCGGTCGCGCAGGAGTGCAGGCAGAGCGGGAGGACGAGAACCTTGAGAAGAGGCTGCCAGCGCATGGCGTGTAGACGGGGCGGAAAAGTGGACTTTCGGCCGGGAGACGAGGCCGGGTAGCGGTCGGGATGTTGAAAACCTTAACGCTTTTTTTGTCCGGATAGCAAGAGAAGAGTATCAGTCCGGGGTGTGTTTCCCTGCGGGCGTGAGTATCATGCGCCTTGTGCTCCTTGCCGTCCGGGCCGACGGCGGACACTCCCTCTCACTCGAAAAAACTGGAGCCCAGGAAAATGTCAAGTTTGCAGAACGGACCGACGCCGCTCTCGATGTCAGAGAACGGAACGGCGGTGGTCAGCAGCCGAATACCGAAGGAATTGAAGGAAGCCGCCGACGAGCTCGCCAGGCGCGACCATATCTTCCTCTCCCACGCCCTGAGGGGCTACCTTGAGGAAGCGCTGAGGCGCGACAGCCTCGTCTGGTGGCAGCCCGAGGACGAGAACGGCGGCGCCGTGTTCAGGGACAGCTCACGGTAAAGCCCCTCCTCCCCGGCCGGGCGAAGTTCCTGTCTTCCGCTCTGCCGCAGCCGTTTTCATGAAAATCCGAAGCCCGTCGGTGCATCTCACGCCCGGCGGGCTTTTCGTCGGCCGCGTTTCCGCCTGTTCACTTTGTCATTTTGTCGTGATAGAGTGAACCTTACATTCCCTGAAAAACAGGGAAGAATCGAAACTGTATCCGGAAAGCCGGCAGCCCCGAACGACTTCGCTCCGGATGAGATGCAGGAGGTCCAGCCATGCCGAAAATCAAAATCAAGACCAAGATGAAGCTTGACAGCAGCACGCTGCGTCAGCTCTCCGAGGGACTCGCGAAGACGGGACTCACCCCGGAGGAGGCCATCCGCCTCGCGATCTCCGAGGCGGTCCGCACGCTTCTTGAGGCTTCGGCGAAGAAGGCTGAGAAGGCCCCGAAGGCGGAGAAGCCGAAGAAGGCCGAGAAGGCTGCCAAGGCTGAGAAGCCCGCGAAGCCCGCTGAGAAGCCGGCGCCGAAGGCCGAGGCGAAGGCCGCGCCTGCGGCGAAGCCTGCCGCCAAGCCCGCCGCCCCCAAGGCCGCGCCGAAGAAGGCCGCTCCCAGGGCTGCCGCGAAGCCCGCCGCCAGGCCTGCTGCAAGGAAGCCGGCCGCGAAGCCCGCCGCCCCTGCCGCGGCCAAGCCTGCCGAAAAGCCCGCTGAGAAGCCGGCGCCGAAGGCCGAGGCGAAGCCTGCTCCCGCTGCAAAGCCTGCCGCTCCGAAGGCGCCGAGGAAGGCCCCCGCGAAGAAGCCCGCCGCCCCGAAGGCTGCACCCAAGCCCGCCGCCGAGCCGGCTCCCAAGCCCGCCGCCGAGCCTGCGCCGAAGCCCGCCGCGGCTCCCGCGCCTGCCGCGGCTGAGCCGAAACCCGTCGCCTGAGCCGTTTCAGAAAACACTCCCGTGTCGAAAGAGGACCGTCCACAGCGGAAAGTGTGAAAAAGTTGGAAAAAAATCCGTTCTCAATGACAGAGCATTCCCTGTCATACAATTGGAGCGGATTTCCCGTGAACCTTTTCCCTTCCGCCGGACGATTCCTCGTGTCACACCTTCTGAAGCGCCTCGCTTTCACAGCCGTCTGCGGCGCTGCACTCACCTGCAGCGCCGCGGACTTTTCGTATCGGCTCGAGGGACTCGAAGGCGCGCTCAACGACAATGTCCGGGCCCAGCTCTCAAGCCTCGGGCTCGACTCGATCTCGCTCGAGAGCCGCTACCGCGCGCAGATCCGCACGGGCATCCGCACGGGTCTGAGGGCGCTCGGCTACTACGCGCCGAAGATCACCTTCACCTGGGGCCCCGAGCCCGCCGAGGGCAGCGACACGCCCCGCGAGCTCTCCGTGAAGGTTGATGCCGGCGAGCCGGTCCTCATCTCTGGCGCGCGCCTCACGCTGCGCGGCGAGTGCGCCGATGACGAGGACTTCAGGAAGCTCCTTGAGAACCTGCCTCACAAGGGCGCCGTGCTTCACCACGGCGAATACGAGACCTTCAAGAAGACCGTGCAGAGCCTCGCGCTCCGCAAGGGCTACTTCCACGGCCAGTTCGTCGAGAACGATCTCGCGGTGGCCCCGTCGCGCCGCGAGGCCTGGTGGCGCCTCACCTTCGACTCGGGGCAGCGCTGGAACTTCGGTCCGCTCGAATTCACCGGCTCCCAGATCGACCAGGATGTGCTCGATCCGCTCATCCCCTTCAAGGAGGGCGAGCCCTACACGTCGGACAAACTCGCGCAGTTGAACGAAAACCTCGCCGACACGGGCTGGTTCAACTCCGCCGTCGTCGCGCCGGATTTCCACAATGGCAACGCCGAGACGCGGTCGCTGCCGCTCACGGGCACGCTCACGCCGAGAACGAGGAACCTCGTTGAGGTGGGCATCGGCTACTCGACCGACGTGGGTCCGCGCTTCTCGAGCGAATGGACAAAGCCCTGGATCAACTCGCGCGGTCACAGCCTCACCTTCGAGACGAGCATCTCCGCCAAGGAGCAGGAGGTTGACTTCAGCTACAAGATCCCGGTGATCGAGAATCCGCTGCAGGAATACTGGCTCCTGCAGGGCGGTTTCAAGAACACCAATCTGAACGACACGAAGTCGATGCAGACCACCCTCATGGGCGCGAGGTACTGGAACCTCGCCGAAGGGTGGCAGCGGTCCGTGAATCTGCACTGGCTGTACGACAACTTCGAACAGGGTCTCACCGACACCGCCACGATGGTGATCTACCCGGGCATCTCGTTCTCGCGCACCCGTTCGCGCGGCGGCGCGATGCCGAGCTGGGGCGACTCGCAGCGGTATTCGTTCGACATCGCGCGCAAGCTCTGGGGCTCGGACATCGACTTCTGGGCCGTCAACGCGCAGGGCGCGATCATCCGCTCGCTCGCCCAGAAGCACCGCTTCATCGGCCGCTACGCCTTCGGCTGGATCGACTCGAACAACTTCGACGCCGTGCCGCCGGACCTGCGTTTCTTCGCGGGCGGCGACCGCAGCGTGCGCGGCTACGACTACAAGTCGATTTCGCCCAAGGACAGCTCGGGCGAACTGCGCGGCGCACAGCGCCTCCTCACGGCGAGCATCGAGTACCAGTACAACGTGACCGGCGCCTGGTGGGGCGCGGTCTTCGTGGACGCGGGCGAGGCGGTCGACCGCTTCAGCTCGACGAACTTCAAGGTGGGCTCGGGCGTCGGCATCCGCTGGCAGTCGCCTGTGGGCCCGGTGAAGTTCGACATCGCGCGCCCCGTGGGTGACAGCGAGCGCCACGGCTTCACCTTCTACATCGGCCTCGGCCCGGAGCTCTGACATGGCCCGTCCGGTTCGCATCGTGCTCGGGGCCTTCGCGGTCCTTCTCTCCCTCGTCGTCTTCATCGTCGCCGCGGCGGCCTTCCTCGTGCTCACGCCGCCCGGGCTCTCGCTCGTCGGCAAGGCCGCGGACCGCTGGGTGCCGGGGCTCTCGATCGGCGCGGTCGAGGGTGGCTGGAGCGACCTGCGCGTGAAGGACGTGGGCTGGAGCTCGCCCGGCGTTGACGTGAAGGCCGGGCTCCTCGAGCTCTCGCTCGACTGGAGGCGGCTCTTCGACAAGGAGGCGCGTGTCGCGCGCCTCGCGCTCACGGACACGACCGCCGCGATCGATCCGGAGGCGATCCCCGCCTCCGAGCCGGCACCCGAGGACACGGCACCGCTCGACCTTCCCGCGGCAATGCGCCTTCCCTGGCCCGTCTCGGTTGACGTGCTCGAGCTCACGAACCTGAAGTTCTCGATGCCGGGCACCGACCTCTCGCTCGGGAGCCTGAAGACCGGCGCGGCGCTCCGCGACGGCATCCTCACCATTCCCGGGTTCGACCTCGGCGAACTCGCCGCCGGCGTGGAGCCCGCGGACGTGAGTGTGCGCTCACTCACGCTCGCCGCCGACTTCGACGGCCGCCGCGCGCATGTCGCGAACCTGACGCTCGACGGCGCCCGTGTGAAGCTTGCGCAAGCCGCCGAAGCGCCTGCCGACGGGGCTCCCGCAACTTCTGAAGTTTCCGGAACGCCCCAGCCCGATGCGTCGGCGCCTGCCGCTGACGCCGCTCCTGAGTCGGCCGCGCCCGTCGCGCCAGCCGCCTCATCAGAAAACACCGCCGCAGCGGAACCCGCCGCCGCTCCTGAAGCCGCGCCGCTCCCGGCCGCGGCGGAAACCGCAGCCGAGTCCCCCGCGGCACCCGCTGGATCGCCGGCACCGGCCGCTCCCGCGGAGAACGCCGCGGAACCCGCCGCCGTGGCTCAGGCCGAAGCCGGCGAGGCTGGCGAGCCTGCCAAGGCCGCGAAGGAGGAAGTCCCCTCCGCCGCGCAGGCCTTCACCGAGCAGTTCCGGGCATTCTTCGCGAAGCCCCTGATGCCTGCGCTCCCCGAGGTGTCGGTTCCGCTCGCGGTCGAGGTGGACAGACTCGCCCTCACCGACGTCGTCGTGGAGGGCATTCCGGGCGCGGAGACGCTGCCCGTGCTCGCTCCCTTCGAGCTCACGAGCCTCACGCTCGCCGCGAGCGCCGAGGGCTCGAAGGTCGCGGTGAAGGATCTCGAGCTCGCCTCGTCGGTCGCCGACATCACGCTCACGGCTGACGCGACGCTCGCGGGCACCTGGCCCGTCGCCGCTTCAGGGTCCGTCCACGCGGACGCCGCCCCGTGGCTCGAGATCGCGGGCCTCAGGGCCGACACACCCGACACGACGCTCGGCTTCTCGGTCTCGGGTGACGTGGGCGGCGAACTCGCCGTCTCGGCCGACCTGAAGGGCATCGCGGATCTCACGCTCAGGGCAGCGGCCGACGCCTCGAAGGCCGAGCTCCCCTTCAGCCTCGAAGTCGCCGCCGAGGAACTGCGCATTCCCGCGCTCATCAATGTTCCTGCCCCCGCTGCCGCAACCGCCTCAGCCACCGCCGCCGCTTCGACCCAGACGGCGGCTCCGGCCGCCGAGTCGGCCGAGGCTGCTGAGCCCGCTCAGAAGACGGAGGAGACGACCTCTGAGGAGAAGCCCGCCGCCTCTCCCGTCAACCCGGCGATGCCGGATCTGCCGGTCGCGGCCGCGCCTGCGGCAGCCGGCGAGAAGCCGAAGGAATTCGTTCTCACCACGGACCTCGATGAACTTGACCGCAAGGTGGCCGAGGAGCGTGCGAAGCAGGGACTGCCGCCCAAGCGGGCGCTCGCGCCCGAGCCGAGTCCCATGGCCTACGCGCCGCCGCTCTCGGACACCCTGATGCGGAGCCGCTACCGCGTGAGCGGCTTCTCGCTCAAGGCCTCCGGCACGCCGGGCGACTGGCACGCCGAGCTCACGGCGAAGCCCCGCGTGGACGCGCCCGCGCCCATCCTCGGCGAGCGCAGGAGCCTCGACGGCACCGTGTCCTTCAACGCGGACGGCACCTTCAGCGAGATCGCCCTCAGAGCGCTCGATGTTCTGACGCCGCTCGGCAATGTCGCCCTGAAGGGCAATGCGAAGATCGCCCGCGACATCAGCTGGAAGGGTGAGTTCAAGGTCGCCGACGTGAACGCCGAGGAACTCCCCGGCGCGTTCCCGTTCCTGCTCGATGAGGCGACGGTCGCGAGCACGGGTCTCGTGCGCCCGGACGGCACCTTCCGCATCGACAGCGCCACCGCGCAGCTCGCCGCCGCGATCGAGAAGATACCGCTTACGCTCAACACCGCTCTCTCGGGCGAGAACGGGGTCTCGTGGAAGGTCGGTCACCTCAACCTGGTCCTCGGAAAGAACACCCTCGACCTCTCGGGCGAGGTCGAGCACCTGCGCGGCATCACGCTCGACCTGGCGCTCAAGGCTCCGGATCTCGCCAACTCGGTGCCCGGTCTCACGGGCAGGGCGGAGGGCACGGTGAAGCTCGCCGGCAGCCTCGCCCATCCGATCGCGAAGGTGAACCTCACCGCCTCGAAGCTCGGGTGGCAGGATCTTTTCTCGCTCGAGACCGCGAAGGTCTTCGTGGATCTGAAGAACTCGCCCTTCAGGACGGGCCAGGCGCCGGCGAAGCCCGGTGAAAAGCCCTCGGGCGCAAGGCCGAAGGCCCCGCCGCCCCCGGGCGACAACGCGAGTTTCTCGGACCGCCTCACCTTCATAGTGAACTCGCTCGCCGACGGCGAGATCTCGGGCGACCTCTCCGTGGCCGTGAGCGGCATCACCGCCTCGGGCCAGGAGATCGAGGACGTCTCGGTCTCGCTCACCGGCACCGAGCTCAGGCACCGGCTGAACCTCAAGGTCTCGAGCGAGCCCGTGCACGGAACGATCACCGCCGACGGCGGTTTCTCGCGCGACACCTTCGCCTGGAAGGGCACGCTCTCCGAGGCCGTGGTGGGCACTCCCGCCGGGGACTTCAAGGCCGCGAAGGCCGCGGCCCTCGACTGGAACCCGAAGACCGAGCGCTTCACGATCGGCGAGCACTGCTGGCGCTGGGACAAGGCCGAGGTGTGCCTGCCCGAGCCCATGACGCTCGGGCGCTCCGGCAAGGCGCGCCTCGCGCTCACCGAGCTCAACATGGACATCTTCAAGCCCTATCTGCCGAAGCGCCGCGACGAGATCACGGGCACGGTGACGGCCGAGGTCGAGGCGAACTGGAACCTCGACAAGAATCCGATGCCCTCGGTGCGCGCGGAACTCAACGGCGACGGCCTCGGCTACGCGACCCACTGGCAGGGCGTGACGATTCCCGTCGAGTTCGAGCGCCTGCGCGCGCACGCGCTCTTCTCCGGGCAGCGGCTCGTGCTCGCCTGGGACCTGAAGCCCGCCGGTAACGGCACCGTCGAGGGCCAGGTCGCCGTCATCGACCCGATGGGGAAGCGCCGCCTTGACGGCCGCATCCAGGTAAATGACCTCACGCCCGCGCTGATCGAGCCCTTCCTCTCGCGCAACGAGAAGGCCTCGGGGACGCTGCACGCGGACCTGCGCCCGGGCGGAACACTCGAGGCGCCGGAACTGAGGGGCGAGATGTCCGCCCGCGGCATCCTCGTCGCCGCCGACTTCATTCCGATCGAGATGGAGCCCTCCGACCTCACGATCACCTTCACGGGTCGTCAGTCGAAGCTCGAGGGCGAGGTGAGGACGAAGACCGAGACGGTGAAGCTCTCGGGCAGCGCCGACTGGCGCAACCTGAAGAAGTGGACCGCCGACGCCTCCGTCTCGACCGAGGGCATTCACGTCGAGATCCCGCCGATGGTGAAGATCGATGTGAAGGGCAACGCCGTGGTGACGGCCTCGCCCGAGCGTGTGCGCCTCGACGGCCGCATCGAGATTCCGAAGTCCTCGGTCGAGGTGCAGGATCTTCCTGCCTCCTATGTCTCGGTCTCGGAGGACCAGGTGCTGCTTGACGCCGATCTCAATCCGATCACGATCCGCGGCGAGGGCCTGCCCGTCGAGAGCGACCTTGACGTCATCCTCGGCGACGACGTGCGCGTCGCGGCTTACGGTTTGCGCGCGAGCCTCACGGGCGCCCTCAAGGTCGTGATGTTGAAGAGCGGTCTCGGCCTCGTCGGCCAGATCAACATCCCCGAGGGACGCTTCCGCGCCTACGGCCAGGATCTTCTGATCCAGACCGGACAGATCCTCTTCTCGGGCGCGACGGACAACCCGTCGCTGCGCATCGACGCCATCCGCAATCCGGAGAACACGGCCGACGACGTGACGGCGGGCATCCGCGTCACGGGCACGGCGTCCGCGCCGACGGTGACGATCTACTCGAGCCCCGAGCTCTCCGAGCAGGAGGCGCTCTCGTACCTGCTGCGCGGCGAGGGTCTCGGCAGCGACGACGGCAGCAGCTCGGCGATGATGACGAGCATGCTGATCGGGCTCGGCACCTCGCAGAGCAACGGCATCCTCTCCGAGGTGGGCGACGCGGTCGGTCTCAAGGGACTCGGCGTCGACACCACGGGCGTGGGCGACTCGCAGCAGGTCGTCGTCTCGGCCTACGTGCTCCCCGGCCTGCAGGTGAAGTACGGCATCGGCATCTTCGACTCGCTCGCGACGATCACGCTGCGCTACCGCCTGATGCCGAAGCTTTATCTCGAGGCGGTCTCGGGCGTCAACCAGGCGCTTGATCTCCTCTACCGCTTCGAGTTCTGAGGCATCCCCTGAAAACCAAAAGCGCCGTCCGGAAAACCGGGCGGCGCTCTTCTTCAGGCGGTCACTTCAGGAGTGAAGCCGAGCGGTCACTCCTTGCGGAGCTTGTCGATCTCGGCGCGGGTGCGCTCGAGCTCGAGCTGGGCGCGGTCGCGGGCGAGCTCGGAGCGGGCCTTGCTGTCCGCGGTGACGCCCTCGACCTCGGCGCGGCGGGCGTCGACGTCAAGCTGCTTCATCTCGATCTCGAGCTCGCGGGCCTTGTCCTCGTAGGCGTTGAGCTTCGCCTGGCGCTCGGCCTTCGCCTTGTCGGCGGCGGCCTTCTGCTCGGCGCGCACGCGGGCCGCGCGGGCGTTCTGCTCGCGGACCTTCGCCTCGGAAGCGGCCTTGGCCTTGGCGGCCTGCTCGGCGGCGGCGGCGCGGGCGGCCTCCTTCGCACGGGCCTCGTCCTGCATCTGACGGGTGGCGGCCTCGATCGCCTGGGTGTTGTACTCAGCCTGCGCAGGATTCATCTGCGACGTTCCCGGAGGGAGCGCGGAGGGGTTCATGCGGGTCGACGAGCAGCCCGTGGCGAGGAGCGCCGCGGCGATCGAAAGGGCGAGCGCGGCAGGGGTGAAAGATTTCTTCAGCATTTCAGTAAATTCCTCAGGAAACGGTCACATGCGCGGAGTCAGTCACTGCGCCGTGCCGCAGCCGTACGGGTTGTTCGGCTGGATGCGGGCCTCGGCCGGGGTGGGCGAGACCATCACGGCGGTGCCGTACTTGAATTCGCACGGACGGCCGACCTGGGCGGTCTGCAGCACGCGGCCGCCGGCGTTCTTGAAGGTGATCTGCACGCCGTCGGTGTAGGTCGTGTCGGGACCGGCGATGGCGTCGCCCGCGAGCGCGCCGACCGCGCCGCCGGCGACGCCGCCGAGGGCACGGGCATGGCCCGAGTGGTTGTTGTGGCTGCCGATGGCGGCGCCGGCGATGGCGCCGAGCACGGCGCCGGCGATCTGGGCGGTCTGGCGGTTGCTCTGGTTCGAGACGGCGACGCGCGCCGGGGCGATGCCGATGATCTCGACCGTGTTGA
This sequence comes from Sutterella sp., assembly GCF_030539355.1. Taxonomy (GTDB): domain Bacteria; phylum Pseudomonadota; class Gammaproteobacteria; order Burkholderiales; family Burkholderiaceae_F; genus Sutterella. The sequence goes on along the minus strand of NZ_JAUNSF010000013.1, from coordinate 23,334 downwards.
CCTCCTGAACGCGGTTCACCTGACCGGCCGTGTAGGTGTCCGCGCGGTACAGCGCACCGTCATTGGCGCAGCCGCCGAGGGCGAGGGCGGCCGAGATGACCGCGGCGGCGGTGAGCGTAGCGTTCCTTGTCATTTTCGTTATTTCCTTCTTTGTTTACGGAGCCCCGCCGCCGGTCTTCCCCCTCAAGGAGGGAAGGGAGCGGGCGCTCCGGGCTTCCCGCGGCCGGGGCCGCGGAGCAAAATTCTTCACTGATGGTAACAATAGCGCAGCCTCCGACGGCATTGAGCCCGGGGGCGGCGTGAAAGGTAACGAATCACGTCACCGCCATACATTTTCTTGATTTTTCCGTCTTTTCGAACCGCCGCCCGCCTGCCTCCGGCGTGGCTTTTTCGAGACTTCACCCAATGAATTCGTCCGCCTCCGCGCATGACGCGGCCTCCGCAGCCCCCGCCGGGGGGCTGCTGCTCGCGGCGCTCCTCTTCGCCGCCTTCGTGATGCGAGGGCCCGTCACGGCCGTGGGGCCGGTGGCCGAGGCCGTCCGCGAGTGGGCCCGGGCGGACCTCGCCGCCTACGGACTCATCACGGCGCTCCCCGTCGCTGCCTTCGGCGGCTTCTCCTTCCTCGCGCCCGCGCTCGTGCGGCGCTGCGGCCTCGCGCGCGGCATGCTCGCCGCGCTCCTCATACTTTCGGCAGGAGCGGCGCTGCGCCTGGTCGAAGGCTACGCGGTGCTCCTCGCCGCAACCCTCATGATCGGCGCCGGCATCGCGCTTCTGAACGTCATGGCGCCCGTCGTCGTGAAGTCCGCCTGGCCTGGAAAAATCGGCTCCCGCATGGGCCTCTACACCGGCATGATCGGCTTCTCGGGCGCCGCGGGCGGGCTGCTGTCGGCGCCGCTCCTCGGTCTCGCGGGAACGCTCGCCGGGCCCTTCGGCTTCTGGGCGGCGGCGACGCTCGCCGCGGCGCTCCTCTGGGCCGCGGGCTCGCGTGGTCTGACGGCCGGAGGTCCCGCTCCGGGGACGGACGGGCGGGGCGTGCTGCGCGAACTCTTCGGCAAGCCCCTTGCCTGGTGCCTCACCGCGGTGATGGGCCTGCAGTCGCTCCTCATCTACACCGCCGCGGCCTGGATGCCCGTCTGGTGGCAGCGGCAGGGCATGAGCCCCGCGGAGACGGGCGTCTGGATCTTCGTCTTCCTCTTCTCGGGCCTTCCGGCCTCGATGTTCACGGCGCGGTTCTTCCGCCTGGTCGGAAATGAGGTCGCGGCCGAGATCCTTCTCTCGGTCACGTACCTCGCGGGCTTCGCCGGCTGGCTCGCGGGCGGCCCCTGGATGCTCCCCGCGTCCGTCGCCGCGGGCGCCTCGCAGGGAGCGATGCTCTCGGCGGCGTTTCTCCTGATGGCCGGGAAGTCCCCGGACGGGCGCCGCATGCTCGGCATCTCGAGTATGGCCCAAGGCATCGGCTACCTCGGCGCCGGGCTCGGCCCCTGGGTCTTCGCCGTGCTCCTCGAGGGCACGGGCGGCTGGGGTGCCTCCTTCGCGTTCTTCGCGCTCGTCATCGTGCTCTGGGCCGCCGCGGGGCTCCTCGCCGCCCGCCGCAGGACACTCTGAGCTGTAAACGGCCGTCATTTTTCTGCAATACCCGCGGTTCCTGCAGATCCAGGATCAAGCGAAAACGGACGGGTTGCGAAACCAACCCACGGAATCTCCTCGAAAGGGGCGGAATTCTTTCCGAATCTGCCGAAAATTTGCTTCTGCGAGACGATCAGAGTTGCTGGTGGGGAAAGTCCTATAGGGTGTTCTGCTTATACGTGTTGACGCATCCTTCAGAGCATGCTTGCTGTTTTGAGCGAGTGAAACGATCTTGCAACCATGAATCTATAAAAATCAGTATGCAAGGGAATCTCAAAGCTCAAAGTTGCATTTGCTTTCCTTGTGCCTCATCCGTAGTATTCGCCTAATGCCGCGACGGGTCCCGCCGTCCGCGGCTTAACTGTCTGATGCTTCGGGGACGTTTCTCTCTCCCTATGGTCCCCGCACCGGACCCGGAACAATCCAACTTTTTTCAATAACTACAAGGAATTCAGACAAAATGAACGGTCTGACAATGATGCTGATCGCTCTGGTCGTCCTTGCCTGCGGCTATTTCGGCTATGCCCGCTGGCTCGAGAAGACCTGGGGGATCGATCCCAAGAGGCCGACTCCGGCCATGGAGAAGTCCGGCGGTGACTACGCTCCCGCCAACAAGTGGACAGTGTTCGCGCACCAGTTCACCTCGATCACGGGCGCGGGCCCGGTCACCGGCCCGATCATCGCGGCCATGTTCGGCTGGCTCCCGGCTCTGCTCTGGATGCTCGTCGGCGGCGTGTTCTTCGGCGCCGTCCAGGACTTCACGACCCTCTACGCCTCCGTCAAGAACGGCGGCAAGTCGATCGGCATGATCATTGAGGCCTACATCGGCCGCACGGGCCGCCGCCTCTTCCTCTTCTTCTGCTGGCTCTTCACGCTCCTCGTGATCGCCGCCTTCTGCGACATGGTCGCCGGCACCTTCAACGGCTTCGCCAAGGACGGCTCGCAGATCATGCCGAACGCCGCCGCGGCCTCGATCTCCATGATCTACATGGTCGGCGCCGTCGCCTTCGGCTGCTTCATGAAGTTCATCCGTCCGAGCGGCGGCTTCCAGTTCGTCGTCGGCGTCATTCTGATGGTCGTCATGATGACCCTCGGCATCATGTTCCCGCTCTACCTCGACCGTGAGACCTGGCGCTACGTCGTCTTCGCGTACCTCTTCGCCGCCTCGGTCTGCCCGATGTGGCTCCTCAAGCAGCCGCGCGACTACCTCTCGATGTTCCTCCTGATCGGCATGATCATCTGCGGCGTGCTCGGCGTGTTCATCCAGAACCCGACGCTCAACATGCCCGCCTTCGTCGGCTGGGAAGTCAAGAACCTCGACCTCTTCCCGATTCTCTTCGTCACGATCGCCTGCGGTGCCGTCTCCGGCTTCCACTCGCTCGTGAGCTCGGGCACGTCGTCGAAGATGATCGCGAACGAAACCCACATGCGCCTCGTCGGCTACGGCTCGATGTGCATTGAGGTCGTCCTCGGCATCGTCTCGCTCGTCGTCGTCTGCGCGGCCGCCAGCAACGGCGTCCTGCCCGCCGGCACCCCGTTCCAGACCTTCTCGGCCTCGGTCGCCGGCTTCCTCACGGAGATCTTCGGCGTCCCGACCAACATCGCCCAGTGCATCCTGACGATGTGCGTCTCCGCCCTCGCTCTGACCTCGGTTGACGCCGTGGCCCGCATCGGCCGCATGTCGCTGCAGGAGTTCTTCACCCCGTCCGAGGGTCAGAAGGCCAGCCCGATCCAGAAGTTCTTCATGAACACCGTCGTCTCGACCGTCATCACCCTGGTCGCGGGCTACGCGCTCTGCCTCGCCGGCTACATGTCCGTCTGGCCGCTCTTCGGCTCCGCGAACCAGCTGCTCGCCGCGCTCGTGCTCACCGGCCTCGCCGTGTTCCTGAAGGCCACCGGCCGCAAGGGCTGGATGCTCTACATCCCGATGACCTTCATGTTCATCGTCACGATGACCGCGCTCGTGCAGTCGCTCATCAAGATCTTCCGCCAGATCGCCGACGGCACGTTCGTGTTCATGGTCGGCGGCCTCCAGATGATCGTCGCCTTCGCGCTGATCATTCTCGCCCTCCTCGTGGTCTACCACTGCGTCGGCAAGCTCATCAGCACGCCCAAGGCTGAAAAGGCCTGATTCCTCTGACAGGATGCGTTCCCGGACCTCCGGGGCCGGACGCTCCTGACAAGGTGAATCCGCTTCGCGCCCCGTTCTCCTTGAAGGAGTCCGGGGCGTTTCCTTGTCCGGATTTCCTGCCCAGGCCCGGCCCATCCCGTAAAATCCGCTCCGGCCGCCGGGATCCCCCGGCGCCGCCTCCCCAGAAAACCCGCACAAGACCATGCAGTTCATCCTCAGCACCCTCATCATCGCGAGTCCCTTCCTCATCCCCGTGATCATCCTGATGATCCTGAGGCTGAGGCCGCTCAAGTGGGAGGGGCAGAAGCGCGCGATGCGCGCGGCCTGGTGCTGCTACGGCGTCTCGCTCCTGCTGCTCGCGGTCCACGCCTTCACGACCGGCGCCGGCGCGCAGGAATTCTTCCTCGCCTTCTGGGGGTCGGCCACGACGACGACCGTCTTCGCCTGGTCGGCCTGGATCTTCCAGGGCCTCGCTGTCGTGGCGCTCATGTTCGTCGTGAACTGGGACACGGTGCGGCTCTTTGTCGAGGCCAGGCAGAAGCGCGCCGAGGCCCGCGCGAGGATCGCCGAGGAGAAGGCGGCCGCGGAGCTCGCAAAGGCCGCCGAGGAAAAGAAGGCCGCTGAGGAAAAGAAGCCTTCCGAAGGCTGATCAGCCCACTTTATTCCGCCCTTGCCGCCCGGCGCTCGCGTCTGCGCGCCGAGTGGATGAGCCACTTCGCGAAGAGGAGCCCGAAGCCCGCGAGTGCGAGGAAGATGCCGGGAAGCGCCGCCCAGTTCGCGGGCTCGCCCGACTCGATGGGGAGGCCCCCGAGCCACGCGCCGATGGCGTTGCCCGCGTTGAAGGAGCACTGCGCGAGGGCCGCGGCGAGGAGCTTGCCCTCCTTCGCGTTCTCGAGCACCATCACCTGCTCGGGGCCCGAGATGAAGAAGACGCAGCCCGCGACGAGCGCCGTGAGCGCCACCGCCGCCGGAGCCCATTGGGCGACGAAGAAGAGGGCGACGAGCCCGAGAAAGAGCGTCCCCTGGCCGGCCGCCGCGAGCGCGGGGTCGGAGAAGCGCGACGAGAGCCGCGCGCAGAAGAGGTTGCCGAAGACCATCGCGGCGCCCGCCACGGTGATGACGACCGACATCATCGAGGCCGGGATCCCGGCCACGTGCTCCATCACGGGGTTGACGTACGAGTAGTAGGCGAAGAAGCCGCCGTTGCCGAGCCCGATCGCGCCGAAGACGAGCCAGGGCTCGAAGTGCGTGAGAAAGCGGAACTGCGCGGCGAACCCCTTGTTCGGGAGCGCCGGCAGCGGCGGCACCCAGAGGCGGACGGCGGCGAAGACCGCGAGCGCGAGCACCGCGGCGATCGCGAAGGCGCACCGCCAGGAGACCGCCCAGGCGAGGAAGCTCGAGAGCGGCACGCCCGCGAGGTTCGCGACCGTCATGCCGGCCACCATCAGGCACACGTCCCGCGAGGCCCGGCCGGGGGCCGCGAGCTGCGTGCAGACGATCGAGCCCACGCCGAAGAATGCCCCGTGCGGCAGACCCGCGATGAAGCGCGAGACGATCATCAGGTGATAGTCCGGCGCAAGGATCGTGAGGGCGTTGCCCGCGCAGATGAGCCCGACGATCACGAGGAGGAGCGTTCTGAGCGGCATGCCGCGCGCCACCGTCACCATCAGCGCCACGCCCGCGCAGACGCCGGTCGCGTAGGCCGAGATGAAGTGCCCGGCCTCCGGGACGGAGACGCCGAGCCCCTCCGCTGCGGGCAGCAGAATGCTCATCATCGCGAACTCGGCGATGCCGAGCGCAAGGGTGCCGAGGGAGAGCGCGAGAACGTGCTTCGGGATCATGGCGGGAGGAGGACCGGACTTCAGGGAAAGGGAGGGGATATCCGGGTTAACCCGGAGCTTGTCAGAGCGCGCATTATGCGCCCACTCCGGTCCGCCGGGGGCGCCGCGGGAAAACAAAAAAGGGCACGACCAGTGATCGGTCATACCCTTTGCAGTGTTCGTATTGCGGTTGTCGGAGGGTTTTCCTCGCGGTCAGGACGACTCTTTCTGAGAAAGCTCAGATGCTTTTGATCGGCATCCGTGCGGCCTCCCGCCAGCGACTTGCTCTTCGGAGCCTGTCCGGCCTGAGGAACGAAAGAACCCGCCGGAACCACAACGAGAACGAATTATGCCCGGAAGCTCCGCCCACGGCAAATTGAATTCGTTACCAATTGTTAACCGTGAAATTTTTCGCGGGTGAAATTCCCGGCGCAATCATCGATCAGCCGCGGGCGGCGAGCGCCTGGCGCGCGGCAAACGTGAGGCGGTAGGCCTTGGGATGCCCCTCGTCGTGGCAGCCGCAGTCGCCGCCGCAGCAGGCGGGCGGGTTGAACTTCTCGATGTCGCCGCGCTCGATGAGCTTGTCGAGCATCAGTTCCATCATCACGGGCGAGACCTTGAAGTGCCAGGAGAGGTCACGAAGGGTCACGCCGGGGCGCTCGGCGATGAGCGCACGGACATCCTTGACGTTGATCATGGTTGGGGGTCCTCTGGGAATTCGAAGGACGGCCGGGGCGGCGGCCCCGGCCGGGAGAGTTGATGCCCGGGATTCTAGCGCCTCAGCAAAAATGAGGCGCGTTCTCAACTGATCCGCCCGTTCAGCGTTCCGCAAAGGGAGCGACGGCATCCGGAGGAATCCTGTCCCGGGGATGACTGACTTTGTAAGCGGCGGCGTTCCGGGCCAGCTGTTCCTCACGGGTTCGTCCATGGCAGAAGCGGACCTCAAGCCACTCATCGATCATGGCGATCGAAAGCATGAAATGGGCAAGAGCGGGTTCGAACGCGGCTTTCGTGGTGTAGCTGATCTCGCCGTCAGGGTTCAGAGTGACTCCGAGCCTGCCAAGATTGCTTTCAAGAACCTCCCAGATGTCATCAGGGCGGATCCCGCGCGACTGCAGGCTGTGGAGATTGAAGCCTTCATCGAAAAAGCGGAATTCGCCGGCGGCTTCCTGGAAAAAAGCCTCCACCGGGCAGTCAAAGATGGTGAGCGGGCTGCGGACGACGTACGCCCTGGAGCCGTCCCGGGTCGGCACTTCCGTCACTCTGAACCCGAACTGCCCCAGATCCTTGAGATCAGGCATCGTCACTCGGCCTTCGGCGCCGCGGGGAGCTGCTTGACGTAGGCCGAGGTGCCCCAGAGCGGCACGGTCGAGAGGCTGTGCTTGAAGCTGCCCGTGATCTCCTTCGTTGAGTAGGAGACGTACATGAGCGTCTGGTTCTCGGCATCGAAGATGCGGCGGATCTTCATGTACTTGAAGAAGATGCTCTTCGAGCGGGTGAAGATCACGACGCCGTCGCGGGACTTGTCGATGCCGGCGATCATCGCCGGGGTGATGTCTCCCGTCTGTCGGCAGGAGACGGAGCTCTCCGACGGGTCGGAGATCTCAAGGGGCGAGTCGATGCTTGCCACGTGGCAGGTGACGCCCGGGATCTCCGGATCGACGAAGGCGTCGAGCTTGATGTTCTTGAAGGTGAGGAGACCGAGCGAGACGTCGGCCACCTCGCTCTCGGAGCAGCCCGTGAGCGCGATCACAGCGGAAAGGGCGGCCGCGGCGACGGCGGCGGCGCGAGGCAGGCGAAAGGCGGTTTTCATGGCAGTGGTTCCTCCCGGACGGGGCTCTTCTGGTCCCCAATGGATCAGTCTCCCCGAGGGATCAATCTTACAGAACGCGCCGTTCCCGACGGCGTGCGCCGGCTCGATTCCGTGTAAGCGGATGTCGCAGCCCGCGCCGCGCCGGGAGGGCGCGGCGAAATGAGTCTGTAACCTTTAAACTTAACAAGTTTCATTGTCCGGATCGTCCGGCGCCCGCTTTTCGCAGCGCCTCCGGGACGCTTCCAACTCCCCCTCAGGCCGCGCCATGATCGCTCAGAAGCTTATTGAATACTTTCTCCCCCTGCCCAAGGACAGCAGGGCGTCTTTCAGGAAAATACTCACGAAGTCTCTGCGCAACGCCCGCGGCGGTTTCCGCGTGGACAACTTCAGCAAGGGCTCGCCGGTTTTGAAATACGTGTCGCAGGGGCTCGCGAGAGGGACGTTCCCCGGTCAGGAGGAGATTCTCTGCAAGTTTGCGGAGCCGGGGAGCAAGGAGGCCAGAAAGCTCAGGGACGAACTCCAGGACAAGTTTGACAAACTTCGTGAGTCGCAGCCCGAGGAAAGCCCCGAGTTCATGCGTGAACTCTGCTTCCAGGCGGCGAAGGCATGTCCCGATCTGCGCCGGTTTCTGATCTTCACCAAGTGGAGTGACAATCCCGGGCTCTTCAATCCGGACGGTTCGCTCGCGAAGGACGGACTGGAATTCTTCCGGCTGCTGAGGAAGGACGGCATCTTCGACATCGAGGACGCCTTAAAGGAGGCCTGTCTCGGCTCTCCCGAGGAGGAAGCCGGGGAAGCGGCCGGCGCGGAGACGGCTGATGCGCCCGCGGCTTCCGTCGAAACCGAGGCTGCCGCTCCCGCCGAGTCTGAGACCGGTGCGGCCGAGCCTGCCGCTGCCGACCCCGCCGCCGTGCCCGCCGAGGCCGAGCCTTCGATCGAGGCGCCTGCTCCCGCCTCTCAGGCCGAGGCCGCCGCTCCCGAGGCCGCGGAAGTTCCGGCCGCGCCTGCCGCGGCACCGGCAGCTCCGGAAGCTTCCGCGCCCGAGGCCGCCCCGGCTGCTCAGTCCGAGCCTGCCGAGCCCGCCGTCGCCGCTCCCGCCGAGCCCGCCGCCGCTGTCGCGTCGAATGACCTGCACGTCATCGCCGGCGACCCCACGCGGGCCGACGCCGTCGAGTTCCCGCCGCTCCGGCCCGGCTGCGAGCGCTGGGTGGGCTACCTCCGCCGCAACGATCCCTTCAACAATTTCTTCATCACGGGCAAGTGGTCGGGGTGGAACTTCATCCAGCTCTCGCCCGCCGAACTGCGCGAGCGCTTCCCGAGCCGCGGCTCGGTCACGCTCAATTCGCTGCCGCGCAAGGACCTGAGGGAGAACGCCCTCTACGTCGTCGACCTCGACAGCAACGTCTCCAACGGCACCGACCTGCAGCGCAACTTCACCGCTGGCGCTCCCCGCACGGACTTCGAGTTCGGCGCGGACTATCAGGATCTGGTGAGAAAGAGCCAGATCCACAGCGCCGCTGATTTCCGCGTCTGGCTCGTCGTCTTCCCCGTGGACGGGGAGGTCGACTTCGGCAGGATGATCTACGTGCGCTACGCGAGGAACGAGGCCCTCTCGGCCCCGATTCCCGGCGCGGCGGGCATTCCGGTTCTCCTCGCCCACAAGGGCAATTACTACGGTCCCTGGACGCTCTACGAGGACTCCTCGCACCGCCCCTACGTCAAGGCGCAGACCGGCTCGAACGACGGCATCGTGCAGGGCTTCTCCGGCAGGGGCGCGAAGCTGCAGCGCGTCGAGACGAGCGTGCGCAGCGAGGGCGACGCCTGGAAGGACACGGAGATCTGCCTGCTCGACGCCTCGGCGCTCAAGCAGCAGGACTTCGACGTCTACTCCGACGACGCGCTTCTCAGGCATTTCGCCGAGGCCGCCGGCGCCGGCGGCACGGAGCGCAAGCACATCAAGGACTGGATCGAGCGCGTCTCCGACTACACGAAGCTCTTCTCGAGCCGTCCGGAGGTCCGCGCGGCGCGTGTCGAGCGCCTGAAGCGAATCTTCGCCCACGAGTGCATCAGCGAGGAGGCCTACGACGACGTGAGCCGGCTCGTCTGGAAGACGGTCGAGCGCTCGCAGCTCACCGAGGGAAAGTTCTTCGAGGCCGTTGCGCAGTCCTACGCGCGCGACCCCAAGCTCCTCGGCAGGATCTCGAGCTACCGTGCGGTGCAGCAGCAGTGCGAGCGCGAGAAGAAGAAGAGCCGCGAGGATCGCGAGAAAGCCGAGAGGATCTGCCAGGAGCTCCGCGAACGTTCGAAGCGCCTCGATGCCGACATCAAGGCCCGCGAGACCGAGGCCCGTCAGCGTCTCGAGGAGAAGACCGCCGCTCTCAAGGCGCAGAAGGCCGCGCTCGAGGCCGAGGTGGCTGAGCTCGCCGAGAAGGCCGCCGGCTGCAGGAACTATCTCGAGGGCTACAGCCGCGAGGTCGAGGCGATCGACGGGAAGCTGAAGAAAGCCGTCGAGAACGCGAGCGACTACGCGTTTGACGGCGCGATCTCGGCGAAGCTTCTTGAGGCCGCGGCCGCCTGGACCGCCGACCGCGACGCGGCCGACATCAGGGCGCGCGTCGAGGCCGTGAACTCGATTCCCCTCTCGAAGCTCGCCGGCGCGGACCTGCGCGACTACCTCGTCCGCTCGGTGCGCGAGACGCGCAACTATTCGACGAACGACATCCTCAACCTCTGGATCTCGCTCGCGCAGAACTTCCTCACGGTCTTCTCCGGCCCCCCGGGCTCGGGCAAGACCTCGATCTGCCGCATCCTCGCGCGCTCGCTCGGCCTCACGGGGCTCGCGGCGGCCATTCCGGGCAAGGCCGGCCTCTGGCGCTCGCCCGAGGACATCGACCGCTTCATCTCGGTCACGGTCGAGCGCGGCTGGACCTCGAAGCGCGACTTCCTCGGCTACTGGAACCCGCTCACGAAGACCTTCGAGTGCCCGGATCCGGCGCGCTGGGAGGCCTTCGGGCAGCTTGACGCCGAGGCCCGCGCGAACGTGAAGGTTCTGCCCGAGATCATGCTCCTCGACGAGGCGAACTTGTCGCCTATGGAATACTACTGGGCGGACTTCATGAGCGTCTGCGACGAGCGCGGCCCGCTCACGACGATCTCGCTCGGCGACCGCCGCCGCTCGGCCATTCCGGACACGCTCCGGTTCCTCGCGACGATGAACTCCGACCACACGACCGAGGCGCTCTCGCCGCGCCTCATCGACCGCACGTCGATCATCACACTCCCCGAGACCGGATCGATCGACCTCGCCGCCGAGGAGAGCAAGGCGACGCCCGTCGAGATCGTCTCCTGGAAGAACTTCACGGATCTCTTCGATCCTCAGAACCGGACCGGTCTGCCTGAGGATCTCTACGGCGTCCGCGAGGTCGCGGACATCTTCGGCGAACTCGGCTCCCCGCTCTCGGCCCGCGCGCAGCGCGCGACCGTGCGCTACATGAACGCGGCGCTGCGCGTCTTCGAGGCCACGGACGAGCAACAGCCCGGCGCCGCTGCGGCCGACTTCGTGGTCTCGCAGCGGCTGCTGCCGCTCGTCAACGGCACGGGCGAAAAGTACGGCGACACGCTCGCACGGCTCCTCGAGACCGCGGAGAAGCTCAGACTCATCCGCACCGCGGAGCACCTGAAGAAGATCATCGCCGACGGCGAGCAGTCGATGGACTGCTACAACTTCTTCTGACCGCGTCCGGGACTTCCTCATGGAAGAGGTACTTCTTCTCTACCGCAGGACGGCCGACGGCGGGCGCGAGAGCGACCCGCTGCGGCTGCCGCTGCGCGCCGGGAAGATGCTGATCACCTCCGAGGTCCTCAGTTCGCCGATGCCGAGCGTCTATTCCGACGCGGGCTACGAGATGGAGATCGCGGGGTTTCCGTTCCCTGCGCTCACCGTCATCAACGTCTCGCTCGACGGCAGGGTGATCGCCTCGGGAGTCGTGCCGCTTGACCCCGTCAAGGACGCTTCCGTCGAGGGCGCTCCCGTGAAGCTCCGGCTGCGCCGGGAGTTCAGTGCGGCCCCCTTCGCCGACGTCTTCGGATTCGCGCAGCTCGAGATCAGGTTCAACGCCCAGGACTACTCCTGGGTGCTCGACGCGTTCCCGCCGCCGCTACTCGTGGTGTATCCCGACGGCCCGATATATGAGAACCTCTCGCGCATGGGGAGCTACGTCTGCTCGCACTACGGGAGCTTCATGGCGATCGGTACGCGCGGAGCCGCGGAAGGGGAGGAGAACAAGGGCAGGCGTCTCCGTGAGCGTGAGGCGGACCGCACGCGCCAGACGGATTCGGTGAGGCGCCGTCTCGAGGCCCTCCGGAATCTCCTCAACATCTTCGAGAGCCAGTTCCCGTTCTTCCGCTCCAACGCCCGCTGCAAGCCGGTGGACCGCTGGGAGTCCGGGCCCGTCGAGCGCCTGCGCGAGTTTTCCGCGCGCACGGTCAACTGGATCGTCGAGCACCCCGAGGAGCTCACGCCCTCGGCGGGCCCCCGCACGGGCATCCGCTTCGGCGGCCGCAACTGGCTGCCGCGCCACACGCTCGTGCGCACCACGGCGAGAAGCCGCAACATCTATGAGCACCAGGTGATCGCGGGGTTCCTCAAGGACCTTGAGAAGCGGGTCACGGCCGAGGCCGCGCTCTTCGAGAGCGTCCTCTCGGGTGTGTCCTACGGGAACGAGGCGAGCGCCGACGGGCGCTACCGCTCGTCGGCCTCGGCTATCATCAAGCTTTCCGCGAGGCATCTCGAGGACGCTCTTGCCGAGTTCGAGGCGATGAAGAAGCGCATCCGGCGTGCGTGCCTCTCCTACGCCGAGGCGCTTGAGATCCGGGATCCGAAGCCGATCTGGCCCGCGAGGGCGACGAACATCTTCCTCGGCATCGCGCCCTACCGCATGCTCTACGAGGCGATGCGCGCCTGGCACCGGGAGCCGCAGCTGAAGCTCGCCGAGGCCGAGATGCTCTTCACGGGCTTCGGCAGGAGCCGTCTCTACGAGTATTTCTGTCTCTTCCGCATGATCGAGGGCATCGAGAACCTCGGCTGGCGCTTCACCGAGGCGCAGCGCTGCTACTACCAGGCGCCGGGGCAGGGCGTCGACCGCGCGCCGGACGCCAACACCTTCCTCTTCGTTCCCGGGGACGGCTCGCAGGACCGCTCGATCCGCGTCTTCTACCAGCCCGTGATCTCCGCCGGGGAGCACGCGGGCGAGAACGACATCGGGCTCGTGCGCGTGACGAACTATTCGCTGACTAGCGAGACGGAGGAGGCCGCGAGCGGCCGGCAGCTCCAGCCCGTCGCGAACCCCTACTACACGCCCGACTACCTGATCGAGCTGCGTGTCGGCCCCCGCCGCTTCTGGTTCATCGCCGACGCGAAGTACTCGAAGCTCAGGACCGTGCTCGAGGAGGAGACGCCGTCGCTCGTCTGGAAGTACCTCTTCTCGATCCGCCCCAGCGAGGAGAACGGCCGCCTCGAAGGGCTGTGGCTGCTGTGCGGCAACGAGAGCGCCCGTGCGGAGGGCGTCCCGCGGCAGCGCACGCTCTCGCCCTTCGTCGAGGGCGCGCCCGGCCTCTCCTGCGGTCCCGGGTTCCTGCTCGAGGCCTGGGACTCCGAGGGCGTGGGCCAGTCGCTCCTCGCCGCGATTGAGCGCCTTTCCCGCGAGGGCTGAGCGCCGGCGGCGCAGACCCCTGCCTCACTTGCCCCAGTCGCCCTTGATCTCCGCCAAGGTATTACCTGCGGCCGCGGGCCGGCCGTCCCCGCCGGGTCAATAATCGATCGGATAGACACAGAACACAGCCGGACCGCCGCGCCCGCCCCCGGATCAGGGCGCTTGGGTCCGGAGGAATTCATTCCAACTTTGCAAGAGGAAAGACAGAAAAATGATCACCCTCTCGAACCGCAGCAGCACCTTCACCGATTCCGTGATCCGCCGCATGAGCCGCGTGTGCGCGCAGTACGGCGCGCTCAATCTCGCGCAGGGCTTCCCCGACTACAACCCGCCCAGGCCGATGCTCGACCGCCTGGCGCAGGTCGCCCACGAGGGCCCGCATCAGTACGCCACCACCTGGGGCGCCCAGAACTTCCGCGAGGCGCTCTGCGAGAAGGTGAAGCACTTCAGCGGTCTTGAGTACGACCCGAACAGCGAGGTCGCCGTCACCTGCGGCGGCACGGAGGCCATGATGGCCGCGGTGCTCGCCACCGTGAACCCCGGCGACAAGGTCGCGATCTTCTCGCCCTTCTACGAGAACTACGGCGCGGACGCGATCCTCTCGGGCGCCGAGCCGATCTTCGTGCCGTTGAAGCCCCCCACGTTCGCCTTTGACGAGGAGGAGCTACGCGCCGCCTTCCGCGCCGGTGCGAAGGCCCTCATCCTCTGCAATCCCTCGAACCCCTCGGGCAAGGTCTTCACGCGCGAGGAGCTCCTCAAAATCGCCGCGATCGTGAAGGAGTTCGACGCCTTCGTCATCACCGACGAGGTCTACGAGCACATCATCTACGCGCCGGCGGTGCACACGCACTTCGCCGCGCTCCCCGGCATGCGCGAGCACACGATCATCTGCAACTCGCTCTCGAAGACCTACTCGATCACGGGCTGGCGCCTCGGCTACGTGATGGGCCCCGCGGAGCCGCTCGACCGCGTCCGCAAGGTCCACGACTTCCTCACGGTGGGCGCCGCGGCGCCGCTCCAGGAGGCCGCCGTCGTGGGCCTCAGGTTCGGCGACGACTACTATGAGCAGCTCCAGGCCGAGTACACGCACCGCCGCAACCTCTTCCTCTCCGGCCTCGACTCGCTCGGCCTCAGGTACTTCAAGCCCGAGGGCACGTACTTCGTGCTCGTCGACATCAGCAGGTTCGGCTATGACGACGACTACCAGTTCTGCCTCGACCTCGCCGAGAAGGTGAAGCTCGGCGCCGTCCCGGGCTCGAGCTTCTTCCGCGAGCCCGAGAACCGCTACATCCGTCTGCACTTCGCCAAGGGCGACGACCGCGTGCTCGAGGACGCGATCAACCGCCTCTCGAAGGTGAGCATCCTGCAGAAGTAATTCGGCAGCAGTTCTGAAGAACGAAGCGGCCGCCCCGGAGAAGTTCCGGAACGGCCGTTTTGATTCAGCCTGCCTGAAGGATCAGGCTGCGGGGGCTCAGAGGCCGAGCGCCTTCTCGACGTCGGCGAGCATGCGGCCGGTCGAGGCGACGCCGCCTTCGCCCAGGTACCAGGCCGAGCCCGTGAGCTCGGTGACGCGGCCGGCCTTCACGGCGGGCAGAGCCGCCCAGACCGGATCGTCCTTCACGGCGTCGGCAAAAGCTTTCGCGCCCTTGACGCCCACGGCGGCGTCCTTGTTGAGGACGAAGATGCGCGAGGGAGCGAGGTCGCGGAGCGCTTCGAACGTCTTGCGGTTGCCCGCGGCGATCTCGGCGTCGGTGGGCTTCTTGCGCTCGCCCGGGGCCGGGCCCTTCTTCCTCGGCTCGGCGGGCTCCGTCGGGCGGGGCTTCACGTTGACGAAGCCGAGGGCGTCGGTGAGGAGCGAGCACCGTCCGCCGTCGGCGAGCGGGAAGACACTGCCGCCGATCATCATGAGGATGGCAATCTTCTCGCCCGCGGCCTTCGCCTTGATCGCGGCGACGCGCTTCTCGTCACGGGCGAGCGCATCCTTCGCCTTCGCCTCGGCGTTCTGCCCGAAGAGGCGCGCCAGCGCCGTGAGGTTCTCCGTGTAGGTCGCCCAGGCGCCGCGCGCGTAGTCGACGACGAGGCAGGCGGTCGGGGCGACGGCCGAGAACTCGGCCGCGGCGCGCGAGATGCGGCCCGAGATGAAGATCACGTCGGGGTTCGTCGCCTTCACGGCCGGGACGTCCACGGTCTTCATGCTCTCGATTGTGACGGCGCCGGCGGGAAGGGGCGCGAGCCAGGAGAGCGTCTCGGGGCGGACGGCCGCGACGACGCGGTCGCCGACGCCGAGGAACTGAAGGTTCTCGAGCACCGAAGGATCGAGTGCGGCGATGCGCTTCGGGTCCGCGGGGAGCTCGACCTCGGAGACCTTGCGGTCGCTGCCCACGGACTTCACCGTCAGCTTCTGCGCGGCGAGCACGGTGAGCGGGAGCGAGGCGGTGAAGGCGACGGCGAGGGCCGAGCCCGCGAGGGTTCTGCGCGTAAGCATCATGTTCCGTACCTCCATTACTCAGCGATGCCGAGCGCCTTCTCGACGTCGGTGAACTGCACGTTCATCGAGTGGTAGCCGCCTTCGGCGAGGTACCACGCGGAGGGCGTGAGGTAGACGATGTGGCCTTCCTGCTTGGCCTTCGTGCGGTCGACGAGTTCGTTGGCGAGCACGTCCTTCGCGAGCTTCGCGCCCGGGCGGGCGATCGCGGAGTCGCGGTCAAGGACGAAGAAGTAGTCGGGGTTGAGCTTGAGAAGGAGCTCGAAGGAGGCCTCGTTGCCGTGGTTGGCGTTGGCGTCCTCGGCGACGTTCTTGAAGCCGAACTCGTTGCTGATGATGGCGCAGCGGGCCTTGGTGCCGAGCAGGTTCACGTGGGCGCTCGTCACGAGGCTCACGATCGCGGTCTTGCCGGCGGACTTCTCGCGGATTCTCTCGATGCGGCCCTGGAAGTGCTCGATGTCGGCCTTGGCCTCGGCTTCCTTCCCGAAGATCTTCGCGAGGTTCATCGAGTTCTCGGAGAAGCTCTGGAAGGTCCCCTTGTTGTGGTCGGTCGTCATGAAGACCACCGGCGCGATCTGGGAGAGTTCGTCGTACTTCTTGGCAAGACGGCCGGAGATGAAGATCACGTCGGGCTCGCTCGCCATCAGGCCCTCGAGGTCGAGTTCCTTGAGCGTGCCGATGTCCTTGGCCTTGCCGCCCTTCTCAAAGTACTGCGGGAGGTACGGGAGCTTCGTGCCCTTCGTGAGGGCGACGACGCGGTCGCCCGCGAGACCCCAGTGGTCGAGGGTGTCGAGCACCGCGTAGTCGGCGACGGCGATGCGCTTCGGGTTCTTCGGGACCGTGACCTCGATCGGCTGGTTCTTGCTGTTGAGGCTCTTCACGGTGACGGTCTCGGCGGCGGACGCGTCAGCGACGGCGCCGGGGAGGAGGGTGACCGCGAGCGCGGCGGCAAGCGCGGTGCCGAGCGTGCGGCGGGTGAGCGAGAAGTTCATTTTCTCTTCGTTCCTTGAAATGAATGTCGGGCTCACTTCAGGTTCCGCAGGGCCCCCAAGGAGGAGGTCACCGGAAGTGAATCACCGGATAAGAAAGGGAAATCTGTCTCTTTTGGTGGTGTTCAGTGGAAGATCGCGAGCGGACGCCCGTCGATGCGGTGAATCTCAAAGTCGACGCCGTAGATGCACTTGAGCGTCTCGGCGGTCATGACCTCGTCCACGGTCCCCCAGGCGGCGATGCGGCCGTCCTTGAAGGCGCAGATGTAGTCGGAGTAGAAGGCGGCGAGGTTGATCTCGTGGAGCACCAGGATCACGGTCTTCCCGAGCTCGTCGCAGAGCCGGCGCACGAGCTTCATCATCTGCGTCGCGTGATAGATGTCGAGGTTGTTCGTCGGTTCGTCGAGGAGCACGTACTCGGTGTCCTGCGCGAGCACCATCGCGATGAAGGCGCGCTGGCGCTGGCCGCCCGACATCTCGTCGATGAAGCGCTCGGAGAAGGCCTCGAGCTCCATGTACCTGATCGAGCGGTCGACGATCTCCCAGTCGGACTTCGACAAGTTCGAGCCCGAGTGCGGGAAGCGGCCGAAGGCGACGAGCTCGCGCACGGTGAGCTTCATCTGCACGGTGTTGGCCTGCGTGAGGATGGCGAGGTGCCGCGCGAGCTCGCGGCTCTCCCAGCGGGTGATGTCGCGGCCCTGGAACTCCACGAGACCCGACGAGCGGGCGATGAGGCGCGCGACCATGCCGAGCACGGTCGACTTGCCCGCGCCGTTCGGGCCGATCATCGAGATCACCTTGCCGTGGGGAAATTCGAGCGACACGTCGTCGACGACGGTCTGGTTCTCGTAGGTTTTCCTGAGATTCCGGATGCTGAGCATGGAGGTGATCACTTCTGGGTGAGGATGAGGTAGAGGAAGTACACGCCGCCGCCGATCGTCACGAAGACGGAGACGGGAACGGTGTAGGTCATGGCGTGCTCAACGAGGAACTGGCCCGCGGCGAGGATGAACATGCCGGCGAAGGACGCGCCCGCGATGAGCCACGTGTGGCGGTACGTGCGGAAGAGCTGGCGCGAGATGTTCGCGGTGATGAGGCCGAGGAAGGAGAGGGGCCCCACGAGCGCGGTGGCGACCGCGATGTAGAGGGCCACGCCCACCATGAGGCGGCGGAGCGTCCGCTCGTAGTCGACGCCGAGGCTGATCGCCTGGTCGCGCCCGAGGCTGATCACGTCGAGGATCGCGAGATCCTTCCTCAGCCACAGTGCGATCGCGGCGAGAAGCACCACGCCCGGGATGATGCAGGCGAGGTTGACGTTGGTGAAGCTCGCGACGAGGGAATTGAGCAGCGCATCGTATTCATTCGGATCCATGATGCGCGTGAGCGAGTTCTGCATGCTCGAGAAGAAGGTGGAGAGCACCGTACCGATCAGGAGCACGTAGAGGACGTTGCCGCCCGTCTTCTGGAAGATCGTGTAGTAGATGAAGGTCGCGATGACGCCCATCAGCACGATGTCGACCGCGAACGCCATCACGGGGTTCGTCGCGAACTCGCTTCCCGACCCGAGGAAGAACACCACGGCCGTGTGAATGAGGAGGTAGAGCGAGTTCATGCCGAGCAGGCACGGCGTCACGATGTTGTTGCGGATGATCGTCTGGAAGACGATCGCCGCCGCGGAGATCGCGAAGCCCGCGATCAGCATGACGGCGAGCCGGGGCGCGCGCAGGTTCATCGCATAGCTGAAGAACTTCGGATTGACGAAGGCGAACTGGTAGAGGGCCGCGGCGACGAGCGTGACGGCGATGAGGCCCGTCATTGCGAACATGAGCCGGCGGCGGCGCGGATTCACGGCATTCTGAATGGCGGGCGCGTTCATTTCACGGCCTCCGCGGGGCAGGCGTGCCTGGTCTCGGACGCGCGCTTCAGACCGAAGAGCTCGAGGAGCGAGTCGCGGTTCATCGAGCGGCGGCCGAAGCGCAGCCGGTAGAAGATGAGGACGATGAAGACGAGGCTGCCGACGGTGCCGATGATGAGCTCGATCGGGAGCTCGTAGGGTGCGATGAGCATGCGCCCGATCAGGTCGCAGACGAGCACGAAGAGCGCGCCGAAGAGCGCGGTGTCGGCGAGCGTCGCCCTCAGGTCATCGCCCTTGAAGATGGCGATGAGGTTGGGGACGATGAGGCCGAGGTAGGAGACGCTCCCCACGACGGTGACGACGCTCGCGGTGATCATCGCGGCGATCGAGAGACCGGCGAAGAGGACGAAGGTGTAGTTGACGCCGAGGTTCTTCGAGAAGTCGCGGCCCATGCCGACGATGTTGAACCACTTTGCGTAGAACCAGGCGATCGCGATGAGCGGAACGACGAGGTAGACGAGCTCGTAGTTGCCGCGCAGCACGAGCGAGAAGTGGCCCACGAGCCAGGTCGAGAGCGCCTGCGTCATGTCGAACTTGAAGGCGAGGAAGTTCGTGGTGCCGCCGATCACGTTGCCGAACATGATGCCGATCAGCGGCACCATCACCGGATCCTTCATCGGCATGCGCAGGATGAACCAGACGAAGACCCAGGTGCCGAGGATCGAGGTGAGGAACGCGAACGCCGCGCGCGACCAGATCGTCGAGTCGGGCATGAAGAGAAGGGCGATCAGGATGCCGAGCTGCGCCGACGAGATCGTCGCGCCCGTGGTCGGGGAGACGAACTTGTTCGCGCAGAGCTGCTGCATGATGAGGCCCGCGATGCTCATGCCCATGCCGGTGCAGAGGATCGCGAGAAGTCTCGGGAGGCGCGAGATCAGCATGACCTCAAGCGACTCGGTGTGGCCCGAGAGGAGGCTGCCGAGCGTCACGTCGGCCGCGCCCACGAAGAGCGAGGCTGCGCTCACGATGAGCGTCAGGACGAGAAGAACGACGGTGGATCTGGTCATTAGGACTGTTGTGAAGACGTGCGAAGACGGTCCGTCTGATCCCGTTCTCGGGAGACGAACCGCAGATCGCAACATTCTGCCTAACGAACGCTAATGAGAACGCTTCTCGCAATCGTGTGTTACGTTAGCCTTACAAAACTTAACGATCGCAAATGAAGAATTTACAGAAAAATCAGTGAACTCAATGAATCCTAAGGAAAAGTGAGTGTAAAGAGATCTTTACAAAGAGACTATAGTTTTTGAACTATTTTGCATCTAACGCATTGAAAAATATGAATATTTCAAATTGTAAAAAAGTTGTGTAGGTTTGAACGGACACTTACTTACATGAGAATCGTTCCTGTTCGCCTTGGGTAGTATTCGGCCGTGCTCCTCAGGGAAAGCTAAGTCTTGCTCTGCCCCGGGGAACTCAACTCTCAGATCAAACCTCTTCAGTGTCTTCGGGGCACGCGCAGCGGAAGGGAATACGGAGCCCGGCCGCGACTCAGCGTCTTCCGAAGGCATTGAAATCCCAACGGAAATTTTCTCAATGCAGAACAGGAAAGCTCTTGTCATGCTGCCGCTCGCGCTGGCCGTGACCTCCGCCTTTGCCGCCGATGACGGCTACACCACGCTCGACACCTCGGTCGTGTCCGCCTCGGGCTATGCCCAGGACACGCGCGAGGCGCCCGCGAGCGTCTCCGTCATCACCCAGAAGGAACTCGCCACGAAGCCGATCATCGACATCGGCACCGCGATCGGTGACGTCCCGGGCGTGGACATCTCCCAGAACAAGATGGGCGCCTCGGAGATCTCGATCCGCGGCTTTGACTCGGGCTATACCCTCGTCCTCATTGACGGCCGCAAGCAGAACACCTCGGGCTCGATGATCAACAACGGCTTTGATCCGTCGACCGTGATCATGCCGCCGCCGGGAGCCATCGACCGCATCGAAGTGATCCGCGGCCCGGCCTCGACGGTCTGGGGCTCGGACTCCGTGGGCGGCGTGGTGAACATCATCACGAAGAAGCACGTCGACCGCTTCACGGGCTCCATCGGCGTTGACTACACCCGCTTCTTTGAGGACGACAAGTACGGCAACCGCTGGGGAACCAACGTCTGGCTCGCCACTCCGCTCGTCGAGGACACGCTCTCGCTGCAGCTGCGTGCGCGCTATCTCTCGCGTGACGCTTACGAACTCAAGAAGCCGACCTCAAGTAACTCCAATCCCTATGCGGCTCACTCGCCCACGGAAGGCTTCACCGGCAACATCGGCGGTCGCCTTGACCTGACGTTCGACCAGAACAATGACTTCTACTTCGACGCCGACTACACCCGCTACAAGGGCGGCGCGATGAACACCTCGAGCAGCTCGATCAAGAGCTATCGCTGGTGGAACAAGTACAACGCCGTCGTCGGCCATCAGGGCCGTTACGACATCGGCACCCTTGACACGTATTTCCAGTACAACTCACTTCAGGAAACCCGTCGGTATTCGAGCGATTCCGATGATCTGACCGGAAGCTGGACGCTACAGAAAGGCAGCCCGATCATGGAGAGCACGAGCTACACCTTCAACACGAAGCTGCAGACTCCGCTTGATTTCGGCAGCTACGGAAACATGATGCTGCAGACCGGCCTTGAGGCGGTCTACGAGGACTTCAACGACAGCCAGTCGACCACTGTCAGCGGTCTCAAGCATGACATCGACCTTGATCAGACGACGCTCGCCGGTTTCGCCGAGGGCGAGTACTTCATCAACGAGCAGTGGATTGCCACGGCCGGCGCTCGTCTGCACTGGTCGGACATCTTCGGCACCCACGTCTCGCCGCGTGCCTACCTTGTTTACAAGCCCTCGGAGATCATCAGCTTCAAGGGCGGCGTCGCGAACGGCTACAAGACGCCTGCGATCAAGAAACTCACCGATGGCGCCTACTCCGTCAGCCGCGGTGTCACCGCATACGGCAACCCGGATCTGAAACCCGAGGAAAGCTGGAGCTGGGAGCTCTCGACCACCGTGCAGGTGCCGAGTGTGATGAATGTCACTTTCGGCGTCTTCTGGACGGACTTCAAGAATCAGCTTGACACCGTCACGCTTAATGATGCCGGTGACACGCAGGACATCAACAACGGCAAGGTCCGTGCCAAGGGCGTGGAACTGCTCCTCAACACGGAGAGCTTCTACGGCTTCCGCTTCCAGGGCGGCTACACCTACACGCACGCCGAGATCCTTGAGGGTGACCTTACCACGCGCAGCTCGAGGTACTACACCTGGCCCGATTCCAAGCGCCCGAACGAACTGCCGCGTCATTCGATCACCGCGCGTCTCGACTACGACTGGAACGACCTCAACGTCTACGTGAAGTCCACCACGAAGCTTGACAGCGAGCGTCAGTCCTACAAGGGCACCGCCAACGTCGACAAGTACAAGAACTACACCAAGATCGACATCGGCGCGAACTACACCTGGAACAAGAACCACCACTTCGCCATCGCGCTCAACAACGTGACGAACGAGGGCCTCGAATGGACCGAGGCGGTCAACAACAATCCTGCCAACGGGATCACGACCTGGGGCAATCTCTACAAGGAGTATCTCGACGGGCGGAACCTCTGGTTCTCCTACAACTACACGTTCTAAGAAAACCCGCCCCGCGTGAGGTCTGAAGAGGCCCCGCGCGGAGAAGCGGAACGAACCCTCGGCCCGTCCGGAATCCCGGCCGGGCCGAAGCCATAGAAACAGGAGCCTCAAAAAAAAGCTCCGGTCATTGAACCCTTCCATTTACCTGAGGAAATTAAAAATGGAACTGCTCAAGGAAAGCGTTGACTACGCCATCTTCTTCATTCTCGGCCTGATGGGCTTCATCACCGTCTGGCTCACGATCGAGCGCTGGATGTTCATGAGGAAGTGCCGCCCCGAACAGTACGCGACGAAGACCGACTACGACACGGCGCTCACGAACAACCTGACCACCCTCTACATCATCTATTCCAACGCCCCGTACGTCGGCCTTCTCGGCACCGTGATCGGCATCATGATCACGTTCTACGACATGGGCCAGTCGGGAAACATCAATGCGTCGGACATCATGACGGGCCTCTCGCTCGCCTTGAAGGCCACCGCGCTCGGCCTCACCGTCGCCATCCCGACCCTCATCATCTACAACGGTCTGCAGCGAAAGATCAACGTCCTCTCCTCGCGCTGGGACGAGCAGAACGCCCCTGAAGGAGCGCAGGCATGATCGAGATCCCCAAGAAGGAGCCGCTCAACATCGTTCCCTTCATCGACATCATGCTCGTGCTGCTCGCGATGGTGCTCTCGATCTCGACCTTCATCGCCAAGGGCGAGATCTCCATCGAGCTCCCGAAGTCGAAGACCGCCACGACGCCGCAGCAGACCAACGAGCAGCGTCTCGTGCAGGTCGACGCCGAGGGCGCGTTCTTCTGGGACGGCGAAAAGATGTCGATCGACGAGATCGGCGAACTCGTCGCCCGCATGCCCCAGGAGGAACGCGTGCTCCTGCGCATCGACAAGAACTCGAAGTTCGACCACTTCATCCAGGTGATTGACCTCTTCAAGGCGCACAACCATGAAAATTTCTCCATCGCAACAGAAAAAGAAGGACACTGAGCGCACGGCCGCCTCCTTCGTGGCCGCCTGCTGCGTCTATGTGCCGCTTCTCTGGGGCGTGTTCTGGGTGGCGCCGGGTCTCACCTACAAGGCCGCGGGGCAGATCGCCTCGGTCTCGCTCTCGTTCGCGCAGATCTCGGGCGGCGGCATCCCCGCCGCAATGGCCGCGGAGACGGTGCAGCCCGAGACCTCGCCCGAGCCCCAGCCCGAGGAGCCGCCGGCCGAGG
>NZ_JAUNSF010000200.1 GCF_030539355.1 Sutterella sp. | reverse complement strand
GGCGCCGCAACGGGGCGCCTGGCCGCGGGCGCGGTGCGCTCGGGCTGACGCGGAGCAGCCGCGGGAGCGCCGGGCCGCGCCGCGCGCGGCGCGGGAGCGGCTGCGGGAGCGGGCTTCGGCACATGGGGCACGCTGGGCGCGAGCGGGTCGGGCGACTCTCGCAGGAGCCACACGGGCCCGAGGCCCATCGCCTCGATCATCTCGCAGTGTTCGCGGTCAAAGGTGAAGCTCATCGAGTCGCCTCCGCAGCACCGGGTTCAGCCGTGAGGTCAAGCGCCATCAGGAGCGCGTCCTCGCGGGGGGCGCCGGGAACGGCCGCCGGGTAGTAGCCGCGGCGCAGACCCGTCTTTTCGAACCCGAAGGATTTGTAGAGTCCGATCGCCGGGACGTTCCCCGCGCGGACCTCAAGGAAGAAGCGCGTGAAGCTTCTTTTCCGCAGATCGTCCACGAGCGCGGCGAGGAGCCTGCGGCCGAGACCGCGGCGCTGCGCGGATTTCCTCACGCCGATGATGAGGAGCTCCGCCTCGTCGAGCACGCCCATCACGACCGCCCAGGCGACGATGCCGTCCGGGGCCTCGAGCACGAGGCACGTGTGGCCGGAACCGAGCGAATCGCGGAAGTTCCCCTCGCTCCACGGGCTCGCCTCGACCTCGCCCTCGAGACGGGCGAGCGTCGCGAGATCCGCCTCGCACATGGGGCGGAGCCGGATTTCATCGGCGGCGGAGAGGAGGGTTTCCGTCATCAGAGACGCTCCCCGGCGGCGCGCTCGGCCATCGTGAGCGCGACGCGGTTGCGGACATAGACAGGGGCGGCGAGCTCCGGCGTGACGGTCTCGCCCGCCTGAAGCTGCGCCCAGGCGATGCGGCCGATCGCAGCGGGCTGCGAACGGGCCGCGGCCACATTGTTGATGTCGGCGCTGATCGCCATCTCGTCGCCGTAGACGAGCGCGGCGCTGCCGACAAGCGTGCGGGCGCCTTCGCGCGCGACGTACTCCGCGGCCGCGGCGGGAGCGACAAGCTCGGGACCGGCCAGATGTTCAAGACGCGTGTACGGGGCGCCTTCAACAGAAGCAGGCACCCGCCAGAGGCCGCCGTAGCACTCGTGCATGCGGGCGTCGTTCAGAACGGCGATCACCTCGCCTTCCCTGAGACCCTGTTCCGCGCGGACCCACTCGGCCTGCGACTCGAGGTTCGAGACCGGGGCAACCGGGAGCTCGAGCGCCCAGGCGAGACCCTGCGCGACGCCGCAGGCGACGCGCAGCCCCGTGAAGGAGCCCGGACCCGCGCCGAAGGCGATGAGACCGAGATCGGTCTTCGCGACGCCCGCCTCCGCGAGGAGGTCGCGGATCATCGTGAGGATCAGTTCGCTGTGGCGGCTGCCGACCCGCTCAACGCGCTCGGCGATGAGCTCGGGGCCGCGCAGCAGCGCGGCGGCGCAGTCCTCCTGCGCCGTGTCAATCGCGAGAATCAGGGGAAGAGAAGCGTCGGTCATCTGGTCTGATGCGCGGCCGGGGAGCCGCGGGGAAGGTGAATGAAGAAAGTCTGCTGATTATAGAAGTACACCTCACGGCGCACGCCGAGCCTTTCCATCCCGGGTGGAGTCCTTCATACTCAGTTCAGGGCGCACGAAACTTCATGAACTCTG
>NZ_JAUNSF010000118.1 GCF_030539355.1 Sutterella sp. | reverse complement strand
GCCCTTTCGGACTTCTCAAAGCTTCCCGATGTTCACACTTATCGGTTCGTTGAATCTGATTTTTAAAGAACTGCGCTGCGTTTTCGAGCAGCGAAGGAGAAGAATCATACTGAAGTTCGTTCTCCTTGTCAAGGACTCAGTTCGGAAGATTTGTCTTCGTCGCTGTCTGCGCCTTGATCTTTACTGACCGCCGTAGCGGGCAGGACGCGAATTATGGCGATGCGTGATGTGTTTGTCAAGGGCTCACGGGAGCGATTCCGCATTTCCCCCCTTCCTCGCGCCTCGTTGCGGCCGATCATGCTCACTCAGGCGGAATACTGAGAGCCCTTCTCACCCCGGTCCCGCCTTCCCTCCTAGAATGCCTTCAGACTGCGCAGGATCGCCTGCGCGCCGGGCATTCCGCGCCAATCAGGACCAAAAGCATTACGAGCGCGAAGCCCCTGGAGAATTACTCTTTGAAGAGTGAGGAGAGGAGATGAGGAACGCTCGTGAGCAGGCACTGCCGCGCTCCATCACTGCGCTGCGCACCGCGAGAAAAACACTCGCGGCCTGTGCCGTGTTCGCCGTTCTCCTCGGCTTCTGCGCCTCGCTCGATTCACTCGTCGCGACGCTGCGCACGCCCGCCGACCAGGCCAGACTCATCCCCGGCTCGGAGACCGTCATCTCCGGCTCGATCTCGGTGAGCCGCAATCCGCCCAATGTGATGCTGAGGGTTGAGCCCGCGACCGACCGGGTCATCGTCTCCCCGATCTCCTACAGCCAGGGCTTCTTCTCGGATGACCTGAGCTGGCGCGCGGTGATCACCGCCCTGCCCTCCGCGGTGCCGGGCAACTACACCGTCTCGGCGCACCTGAACGGCCCCGCCGCTCACCTTCCCTCCTCGCACTGGACGCTCGAGATCCTTCCCCATGAAGAGGCGCTCCGCGAGGCGAGCCGCTCGCTCTTCGTGCGCTGGTTCGACGCCGAACCGCTCGAGATCGCGATCCGATCGCTCTGCCTCGCCATCGCGAGCGGCGTGCTCTATCTGCTTCTCTTTTACTTCGGCTCCCGCATCCTCGCCCGCCACGGCTACTTCCGCGTCTACTACGCGAGGCCCGAGGGCGATGACACGATGCTCTACTGCATCGACCAGGAGACGCTCCTCGCCGAGAACCAGTCCTATCCGGTGCTCTCCGCAGCCGGCCAGCTGCTCGGCCTCGCCGAGGTCGAGGACCGCGGCGCACGTCACTGCGTGCTGAAGCTCGTCGCCGCGCAGGCACGCGCGGGCTGCTACATCGCGCTCTCGATCCGCTCGGACGAGCCCGGGCCCGACGAACCCTGAGGACCTTCGGGCACCCGGCCCCGGATCCTTCACTCTCCTCGTGAGAGCGAGCGGTAGCGGACGGCTCCCCGGTCATCCCGGTACGACTCGAAAAGCTCCGGAACGGCACTGACCGGATTCCTCAGTCCCCTCGGCAGTTTGAGACCTGCCGCCTCCAGTTCCTCCGCCTGCGGCCCGCGCCAGTCACGTGCGAGCGTCACATGCGCCCGGAAAGCCTTGCGGTCATAGGGAATGTGAACCGAGTCGAGCGCATTCCTCACCGACTGCGCCATGCGCTCGAGCGTCTCCTTCTCCTCAAGCCCCGCCCAGAGAATCCCGCTTCTGAAGGTGCCCGGGCGGGTGAAGCCGAAGCGCATCTCCTCGGGGGGAACTTTGCTCAGGGCCTCGAGGATCACCGGAACCTTCGATTCCTTCATCTCTCCGATGAAGGCGAGCGTGAGATGCAGGTTCTCGGGGCGCGAGAAGCGGCCGAGCCTCGGGTGCGAGCGCTTCAGACTCTCCACCGCGGCGGTGAGTTCGCGGCGCGGTACGCTCGGAAGTGAAAGGGCGACGAAGAGACGCATCGAAAGGAACTCCTTCTCCCGGAGGGAGGTGACTGACGCATAAGAGAAGGGCGCATCTGATTCCCCCGGATCCGAGGTTCTTCAGCTGCGCCCCTTCTGGCCAGGGGAAGCCTTCAGGCTTCCCATTCGCCCAAGGATCAGGCGTGCTTCCTGCGCCAGGCGGCGACGGCCTCGACGCTGTCGGCGATGCACTTCGGGCCGTTGTAGATGAAGCCCGTGAAGAGCTGGACGAGCTGCGCGCCCGCCTCCATCTTCTCAACGGCATCCGCGCCCGACATCACGCCGCCCGAGGCGATGATCGGGATCGCGCCCTTGACGTGCTCGGAGACGAGGCGGACAACGGCGGTGGAGCGCTCGCGGAGCGGCGCGCCCGAGAGGCCGCCGGTCTCGTTCGCATGGTCGAGGCCCTCGACACCCTTGCGCGAGATCGTCGTGTTGGTGCAGATGACGCCGTCGATGCCCTTCTCGATCAGGGTGTCGACGCAGCGCAGGATGTCATCGTTCTCAAGGTCCGGGGCGAGCTTGACGGCGATCGGGACGTGCTTGCCGTTGCGGTCGGCCTTCAGAGCCTCGCGCTTCGCGACGATGCCGTTGATGAGCGGCTCGAACGACTCGGCGCCCTGGAGGGTGCGCAGGTTCTTCGTGTTCGGCGAGGAGATGTTGATCGCGATGTAGTCGGCGTGGTCGTAGACCTTGTCGAGGCACTTCTCGTAGTCGGAGAGCGCGTTCTCGATCGGAGTGACGGCGTTCTTGCCGATGTTGATGCCGAGGATGCCGCCGCGCAGACGGAAGGCATCGGCGCTGCGGAGGTTCTCGAGAACCTTGTCGACGCCCTCGTTATTGAAGCCCATGCGGTTCACGACGCCGCCCGCCGGAATGAGGCGGAAGAGGCGGGGCTTCGGGTTGCCGGGCTGGGCGAGCGGGGTGATCGTGCCGATCTCCACATGGCCGAAGCCGAGGCCGCCGAAGGCGGAGACGCGCTGGCCGTCCTTGTCCATGCCGGCCGCGAGACCGATCGTGTTCGGGAACCTGAGGCCCATGACCGTGACGGGATCGTCGTCGGGCATGTGGGTGACGAGGTTCGTCAGTCCGAGCTGCACCGCCCAGTCAAGGTTCGCGAGGATCAGGTGATGCGCAGTCTCGGGGTTCATGGAGAAGAGAATGCGCCGGGCGATGTTGTAGAGCATGTTCGAAGCCCAAGTAAGGTGCGTGGGGGAAATAACTGGCTGAGGTTCACGGGAAACCTCCGTCGAAAGGAGGAGGTCCGCATGACCGTTCGTGATTATAGAGAGTCCGGGTTGTCGCAGACTTAAAGAATGCGCCGCCCTCGGGCGGCAGTCCGCTTACCGCCGGCGGCGGAGGCGACGCAGCCCGGCCCACGGCAGATTGGCTGCCCTGCTCCGGACGGCGTCCGAAAGCCCCGGAAGTCCTCCCGAGGAACTTTTTTGCGACCACCCCTTGACAAGTTCGCCAAAACTCTGCATAATTCAAATCTCTGCTGAACGCAGACCGGAATTCACCGCGGGGTGGAGCAGTCCGGTAGCTCGTCGGGCTCATAACCCGAAGGTCGGAGGTTCAAATCCTTCCCCCGCAACCAGAACACAGAACCCGTACCGCAACAAGCGGTGCGGGTTTTTGTTTTTTATCAGTCGGTTAGTTGGTTCTCCAACTCAGCACGCGGCATTAAGCGACGAAGAGCGACACACGATGCTCCGCTTCCCGGTACACAATTGGTGAAATGGATTCCCCTGCTCCGGTGTACACAGGGAGCCCCGGTGGCTCACTTTCGTCTCCCGGCACAAGAGGAACCTGATGCCGTCAGGCCACGCGCTGCATCGGCGGCGTCCGGCTTTTCTTCTGGCATCAGCCTCCGGCCCGGAAGGGGCGGGAATCCTTGAGATCAACAATCCCGAAACCGGATGCCGCAGATGATGACAGAGACCATTCAGACAACGAACAGCTCCCCCGGGGAATCGTCGGAGAACAGGAACGGCCTCATTGGCGTTCCTGTCCGGCTCTGGCGGCGGATGACGGCTGGCATGCAGGGGAGTTTTCCCGAGTACGTGCTCAGCATGAGGAACGAGGCGCTCGTCGGCTGTCCGTTCTTCCGCGACATGAGCGACAACGCCTTCATCCCGCTCTCCGAGCGCGTGAAGACGCTCGAGGATTTCGCCCGTACGCCGGAGGACCTGGACGAGTACGAGGAGAAGAAGCTCCATCTCATCCGTCCGATGATCGTGGGCGGGTGGGCCGTCGACAAGATCTGCGTGGGCTTCAACCGCTCGCTCATCGCGTCGCTCATCCTCGATGAGAACTCCTGGCGCGGCTGCACGACCGACTGGCTGCTCGCGCACCTGAAACACTGGTGCATTTTCCTCTCGCTTGACGGCCTGGATCCTGTCGACGGCGGCACACCAGGCTTCGGCGGCTTCTTCACGGGACTCACGGCCACGGAGAAGGGACTCGCGCTCTTCGTCCAGTACGCGGGCATAGACGGCAGCATGCCCCCCGACGCCTACTTTGAGTTCGACATGACGCCCGGCCGGACACTCGGCGATGTCGTCGACGGTTACGCCTTCGACCACTACGGCTACCGCGAGCTTAAGAAAGCCGCGGAGGAGCACTCCGACGGCTGCCTCACGTACGTGGCCTTCTGCGCGGAGATGGAGTCAAAAGCCCGGAAGTTCGCCCGCATCTGTTTCCCGATGCTCATCGCCGCCGTGGGTGAGCAGTACCCGCATCACCTCTTTGGCATTGACACGAGCACCGACTGCTGGGTTCCGCTCGCGGGCGAGATCCCCGGCCGGCGGCCGGAACGCGGAAGAGACGAATTCATGGCCGCCATGTCGGATCCCAGCGTACTGATGGTGATCGTCGGGGGACGCGACAAGGACGATCTCAACTGAGCTGCCGCGGCCCGTTTCCACCCCTGAACGGACATTCCGGTCGGCAGACCCGATGTCCGGGGCCTTTCTTGAAGCGGCCGTTCAGCGTCCTTCCTCCTGCGAATCCGTCGTCAGCGAATCGATGAACTTCAGGTAGCTCTCCTTCGTGAAGACGGGCCTGAACCCGCGGCAAATGCGGTCAGCCTCCGCCCCGTCATCCCAGAGCAGATCGATGATCGTCATCGCAAGCACCTCGGGTGACTTCACATAGGCGACCTCTTCGCTCGCCACCCGGTAGTCCGAGCCATGGAGCGCGCCGTGGACGCACCCCACCCAGGGATGAACCACCGGCATGAGATGCGAGACATCGCCCATGTCGGTGCTGACCGCGGAGTGCTCCCCTTCGTAGATACCCTCCTCGCCGAAGATGCGGCGGGCATTCTCCCGGAGAATCGTGCGGAAGCCTTCATCGGGCCTCAACGGGAGGCACCCGTGGAAGTCCTCGATCCGGCATTCGGCTCCCAGAGCTGCGGCCCCGGCCTTCAGAGCCCGGTTCGCCGCAGAGTTGTAGCGCTCGAGCGCTTCCACGTTGGAGGCGCGCGTGTAGCTCTCGATCTTCACCCGGTCGGGGATGACGTTCACAAGGTCCCCGCCTGAGCTGATGATCGGGTGGAAGCGCACGACGTCGCTCTCGCGGAATGTCTCGCGCAGCGCATTGACCCCCAGGACGCCGAGCATCGCGGCGTTCAGTGCATTGACGCCCTCGTCCGGCGCACAGGCGGCATGCGCGGCGCGGCCGCGGTATTCGACGAGCTTCGCGAGATACCCGTTCGAGGAGGCTCCGACCTGAAAGTCACCCTCCGGACGGTCCGTCGGGTTCACGTGCATCATCAGCGCGAGATCAATGTCATCGAACGCGCCACGGGCGATGAGTTCCTGCTTGCCAGAGAAGAACCTGAGCCTGCCCGCTTCCTTCAGACTCCGCCGCCACTCGATCTCGACGTACTCCTCGGCCGGCACGGCGAAGAGAACCACGTCACCGGCGAGATGCGCCATGGCGCCTGTGATCTGCAACGCGGCACCTACCGCGAGCACATTGGCGATCTGCACATTGTGTCCGCAGCAGTGCGCCGCTCCCGTCATCGGGTCGCTCGCGGGGTGACTGCGGCAGATGATCGCGTCGAGCTCCCCGAGAAGCGCCACGGTCCTCCCGGGCCTCGCCCCCCTGAGCCTCGCCTTCACGCCGGTCCCGGCAATTCCGTCCTGGTGTCCAATGCCGAGTTCATCGAAGGCGGCCCGAACCTTGGCGGAGGTCTTCACCTCCTTGTAGCCGAGCTCGGGCTCGGCATAGATCGCGTCCGCGAGACTCCTGGTGTCCGCGAACCTCGAGCGGATCACTTCGCACACGCGGGCCTTGAGTTCCTCTTTTGTCATTTTTTCTTTGAGCCTCATCCCGAAGAGACGCCGGCGATCCTGACTTCCGGCCCCTGCGGGGCTCTTCGTCACCGACGGTTCTCCCGTGCGCTCAGCAGCCGCTGTCGCGCACGGGATTCAAGAGGATGAAAAGGTTACGCCTGACGGACAACATCGGCGAATGCGCACGTGGTAAAGGATCAAGGAATCCTCACCTCTGCCCCGGGCCAGCCCGGCATCTCCCGAACCTCAAATCGGTCTTCTGAGACGGTTTCCCCGCGGGTGCAATCCTTTATCATGCCCGCGGACACCGGAAGCGCAGTGACTCTGCGTCCGGACGGAATCCGTGACCACACTTGAGAAGCCTTGCCGTTCAGCACTGACGAGCGAGGCCTTCCGCGTTTCCGGTATCCATGCCGCAGCGGACCTTAAGCGGTTCCGCCGGTTCCATCCGCTATAAGAATTCCTCTCTGCTCCGGAGCTGCCCCGCTTCGGAAGCAGACTCCGAGACCCGAAACCCCTCTTCCCTCCATCCGCTTGACCATGACCGTCCCGTCGCCCGAGACCCTGCCCATCCGACCCGCTTTCTGGAACGTTCCGCTCTGGGGCGAGATCGGTGTCTATCTCCTCGCCGTCGTCACCGTCGCCCTCTGTGCCTGGGGCGTCTGGGAGAACGTGAAGCGCTGGCGAAAGGCGAAGGAGGAGCATCTGCCGGAGGATCCCGCACGATGCGGGCGCCTCGTCTCCCAGGTCGCCGGACAGTCGCGCGTCCGCGAGACGAAGGCAGGCCGCATGCACACGGTCCTCGTCCTCGGGTTCTTCTTCCTCTTCCTCGGAACGGCGACGGCGACACTCGACTGGGACGTCGGTCACTACGTCTTCGGCACCCAGTTCCTCAAGGGCAATGTCTACCTCGCCTACAAGCTGATTCTTGACGTCGCCGGCATCGCGGTGCTTCTCGCGCTCGCCTTCGGCGCCTGGCGGCGCTGGTGCACGGACTCGGACCTGCCCCGCGACGGCCGCTTCGCGCTTGCCTACTCGTCGCTTGCCTTCATCGTCATCACGGGCTACGTGATCGAGGCGCTGCGCCTCGCCGTGCAGCAGCCCGCCTGGATCGACTTCTCGCCCGTGGGCTCGCTTCTGGCCCGGGCCTTCCTCGCGACCGGAGCCTCGGCCGAGGCGCTCTCCTCGGCGCACATCTTCCTCTGGGTGATCCACGGCCTCGCCGCGCTCGCCTTCATCGCCTCGATCCCGCTCACCTACTACGCGCACCTCTATCGCACGTCGGTGGGCATCGCCGTGAGGAAGCCCGCCGCGAACGGCGTTCTGAAAAAGATCGATGACATCGAGGAGCAGGAGCACTTCGGCCTCTCATCGATCGAAGGCCTCAAGTGGACTGACCGCGCTGCGCTCGACGCCTGTGTGGAATGCGGCCGCTGCAACGACGTCTGCCCGGCGGTGCGCGCCGGCACGCCGCTCAAACCCCGCTCGATCGTCACGAAGCTCCGTGACCGTGTGAAGGAGGGTGAGGCGGACGGCCGCGCTCTCGTGGGCGAGATCATCACGCACGAGGAACTCTTCTCCTGCACGACCTGCGGCGCGTGCGCCCGCGCCTGCCCGGCCGAGATCCAGACGCCGGACCTGATCGTCGAGATGCGCCGTCATCTCGCGCTTGAGCAGGGCGAGTTCCCCGAGGGGGCCGCCGCGGCGCTCGAGAACACCGCGTCGGTCGGCAATCCCTGGGGTCTGGATCCTTATGAGCGCATGGACTGGGCGAAGGACCTTGATGTCCCGGTCGCCGAAGAGGGCGAGCATTACGACGTCCTCTACTGGGTTGGCTGTGCCGCTAGTTACGACCGCCGTGCCCGCAAGATCGCCCGTGCGATGGTGAAGATTCTTTCGGCCGCGGGTTTGAAGTTCGCCGTGCTCGCCGAAGAGCGCTGCCACGCCGAGTTCGCGAGGCGCCTGGGCGAGGAGTACCTCTACCAGACCGCCGCGCAGGAGAACATTGAGAACCTCTCGCGCTACACGTTCGACCGCATGCTCACGGCCTGCCCGCACTGCTTCAATACGCTCGGCAATGAATACAAGGAATTCGAGGGCGCGGACTTCACCGTCATCGATCACTCCTCCTTCATCGGAGAACTTATCGCCGCCGGCCGCCTGAAGCTTGACGATGCGACGCGCGATCAGGCGCTCACCGCCTGGCACGACCCCTGCTATCTGGCCCGCCAGAACCGCATCACGGCTGCGCCCCACGATCTGCTCGGAAAGGTCCGTCCGTCCGTTGCCTTCCCGACGGAGTCGGGCGAGAAGACCTTCTGCTGCGGCGCGGGCGGCGGTCAGATGTGGACCGATCAGCGCACCGACGGCAAGCGCATCAACGTGATCCGCCTTGAGTCGCTCCGCGCCACGGGGGCGAAGAAGATCGCCACGGCCTGCCCGCACTGCCT
>NZ_JAUNSF010000117.1 GCF_030539355.1 Sutterella sp. | reverse complement strand
ATGATAGTTGGTTGTATTTCCAGTGAAAGTAGGTCATCGCCAGGCTCCCTATACGTGAACCCCTGCAGACGAACAGTCTGCGGGGGTTTTCCGTATGTAGGCCGGCACGCTACAATCAATTCTTCCGCCCTCGGACGCTTCCCGTGCCCGAGGACCCCTCCTGAACGAAGACGACGCACATGATTTTCAAGCGCTCCCTGATCTCAGAGCTTGCCAACATCGCCGGCGGCGTTTTCACCGTCCTCTTCACGATCGTGCTTGCCGTGGCCATGGTTCGCTTCCTGAACCTCGCCGCAGGCGGCAGCGTCGACCACGCCGCTGTCTTCCAGCTCGTGCTCTACAACGCCCTCGTGAACCTGCCGCCGCTGCTCGCGGCCTCGCTCTTCATCGCCGCGCTGATGACGATGATGCGCTCCTGGCAGGACAACGAGATGGTGGTCTGGTTCTCCTCGGGCGGCCGCTCGCTCCTCTCCTGGGTCGAGCCGATGCTGCGCTTCGCCCTGCCGATCGTCGCGGTGATCGCGCTTCTTTCACTCGTCATCTCGCCCTGGGCCCGTGCCGAGACGGAGAAGCTGCGCACGCAGTACGTGCAGCGCGACGATGTGAACGCCATTGCGCCGGGCCGCTTCATCGAGGCCATGGGCGGCAAGCGCGTCTTCTTCATTGAGTCCGCCGGCGAAAATGAAAACGAGGTGGGCCGTGTCTTCGTCGCCGAGAGCGGCGTGGGCAAGGAATCCGTCGTTGCCGCGGCCCGCGGCACGGTCGAGACCAACGCCGAGGGCGACCGCTACATCGTCCTGAAGGACGGCAGCCGCTACGAGACGATGAATGATTCGGCGCAGACCCGGGTCGTTGAGTTCAGCGACTACGCGATCCGTCTCGACATCCGCATCGACAACGCCTTCAGCTCGACGCGCGCGAACTCGCTTCCGCTCGCCGTTCTCCTTGCGCTCCCGTCGCCCGAGAACCAGGCCGAGCTCCTGTGGCGATTCTCCTGGCCGATCGCGGCGCTCAACCTTGTGCTGCTCGCCATACCCCTTTCCTGCACGTCGCCGCGCGCCGGCCGCAGCCTCAATCTGCTGATGGCCGCGCTCATCTTCATTCTTTACCTCAACGGCCTCTCGGTCGCGGAGAGCCGCGTGACGCAGGAGAAGCTCTCGCTCCTGAGCGCCTTCGTGCTCTTGAACGGCAGCGTCTTCCTCATAGCGGTGGTGCTCTTCGTGAGACGAATCTGGATGACCCGGTGGCTGCCGAAATGGATGAATCTCTGGTACTGGCGCGAGCGCCGTGCCCTGGCGGGAGGATCTGACAAATGAGTGTGATCGCCCGTCAGTTCACCAAGGAGATTCTTCTCTCCACGCTCTTCGTCCTCGTGATCCTGATCGCGCTCTTCGCGTTCTTTGATCTGATCGGACAGATGGACGAGGTCGCCGGCAACCGCTATGACCTCGCCACGGCGTTCCTCCTCACCGGCCTCACGCTCCCGTCGCGCGCCTACGAGGTGTCGCCCCTGGCGGTGCTTCTGGCCGCCGTCTACACGATGTCGCGCTGGGCGTCGACCTCGGAGTTCACCGTTCTGCGCGCTGCGGGCCTCTCGCCCCAGCGTCTCGCCGTCTGGTTCATCATCCCCGGCATCCTGCTGATGGCGCTCACCTACGCGCTCGGCGAAGGCGTCGCCCCCTGGGCGCAGCGCTACGGCCAGGAGATCCGCGCCGCCGGCACGACGCTCTCCGCCCGCGGATACTCCTCGGGCGCCTGGGTGCGTGACGTGACGAAGGCCGAGAACGGCGCGACCGTCGACCGCTACATCAACATCCGCAGCATCTCCGCCTCGGACCGCAACCGCACGGGCGCGTGGCGCATCTTCGAGTTCAACGGAACGGGCCGGCTGGAGCGCCTCATCCGCGCCGAGAGCGCGCAGTTCACGGCCGAGAAGGGCTGGGTGCTGAGAAACGTCACGACGGTCTACTACCCCGAGCTCACCAGCGCCCACACCGATGAGCGGCAGTCTCCCGTCGAGAGCGAGCTGAGGGAGGAGGTCCAGATTCCGTCCACCATCACCCCGGAGATCCTCGGCGTCATGACGACGAAGCCCGACCGCATGGGCATGGTCGACCTCTCGCAGTACATCCAGCATCTCGAGAAGGTGAATCAGGAGGCGGATCACTTCGTCTCGGTCTTCTGGCAGAAGGCCTTCTATCCGCTCGCCGTGCTCGTGATGCTCGCGATCTCGATGCCCTTCGGGTACATGAACGCCCGCTCGGGCGGCGTCGCGATCAAGATCTTCACGGGCGTGCTGATCGGCATCGCCTTCTACGCGTTGAACAACCTCTTCTCCTACCTCTCGATCTTCTCGAGCGCACCGCCCTGGCTGATGGCGGTGGCGCCCTCGATCCTCATGCTGATTGCGTCCGCGGGCGCTCTGGTGTGGGTTGAACGCAGGTAAATCAGACAAAAGCATTTCGCCCGGGAGCCTGACGCCCCCGGGCGAAATCATTTCCGGGGTTCCCTCAACCCCTGCGCGGCTTGTGTTCCTTCAGGAACGCCTTGAGCGCCTGACCGGTCGCGGTCTTCCTGCGGGCGATCGCCGAGGGGATGCCTTCGCCCACGACCTCGCCGCCGCCGGCGCCGCCCTCGGGGCCGAGGTCGATCACCCAGTCGGCGTCCGCGATGACGTCGAGGTTGTGCTCGATCATCACCACGGTGCTGCCGGCGTCGACGAGCCGGGAGAGCACGTCGGTGAGCTTCTTCACGTCGGCCATGTGCAGGCCCACCGTCGGCTCGTCGAGCACGTAGAGCGTGCGCGGCGTCCGCGCGGAGACCCTGCCGTCGGGCCTCACCTTGGCGAGCTCGGTGACGAGCTTGAGGCGCTGCGCCTCGCCGCCCGAGAGCGTGGGCGATGGCTGGCCGAGCGTGAGGTAGCCGAGGCCGACGTCCTGCATGAGCTTGAGCGGATGCGCGATCGAGGGCATGGTCGCGAAGAACCCCACGGCCTCGTCGATCTCCATCCTGAGCACGTCGCCGATTGACTTCCCCTTCCAGAGCACGGCGAGCGTCTCGGGATTGAAGCGCATGCCGCCGCAGGCCTCGCAGAGGATCTTCACGTCCGGGAGGAAGCTCATCTCGACCGTTCTGAGGCCCTGGCCCGCGCAGAGCGGGCACGCTCCCTCGGGCTTGTTGAAGGTGAAGCGGCCGGCGTCGAAGCCGCGCTCCTTCGCCTCGTTCGCGCTCGCGAAGAGGTCGCGTATGGCCGTCATGACGCCGACGTAGGTGGCCGGGCACGAGCGCGGGTTCTTGCCGATCGGGCTCTGGTCAACCTCGAGCACGCGGCCGAGCTTCTCCTGCCCGAGAAGGAGCCCGAGGCCGGTGAGCGGCGCCTTCGGATCGTCGAGCCTGCGCCTGAGGTTCTCGAAGAGCACCTCGCGGCAGAGCGTGGACTTGCCCGAGCCGGAGACGCCGGTCACGACCGTCATGCGCTCGAGCGGTATCGTGAGCCCGGGGATGTGGAGATTTCGCGAGCGGATGTCGCGCAGCGTGAGCTTCGGGCCCTTCTCGTCGGGCTTCCTCGCCGGGTTCCCGGTGTGGAGGATCGGATTCGCCAGCAGCCGCCCCGTCGGGGAGTCGGGCGCGGCCATGATGTCCTCGACGGTGCCCTCGGCCATGAGGCGGCCGCCGCGCGCGCCCGCGCCCGGTCCGATGTCGATCACGTGGTCCGCGCGGCGGATTGTCTCCTCGTCGTGCTCGACCACGAGGAGTGTGTTGCCCTTGCGCGTGAGCGAGGTGATGGCGTTCAACAGCATCGCGTTGTCGCGCGGGTGCAGGCCGATCGTCGGCTCGTCGAGCACGTAGCAGACGCCGCGCAGATTGGTGCCGAGCTGGCTCGCGAGGTGGATGCGCTGCGTCTCGCCCCCCGAGAGCGTCGGCGCGCTGCGCTCGAGCGTGAGGTAGTTGAGCCCCACTTCCTTGAGGAACTCGAGCCTCGAGCGGATCTCCGCGACCGCGTCGCGGGCGATGGCTGCGCTGCGGCCGTCGAGCCTGAGCGCCGCGAACCACTCCGAGGCCTCGTCCACGGTCATCGCGCAGATGTCCTGGATGGCCTTGCCTTCCCAGAGAACGCTGCGGGCGACGGGGTTGAGTCTTGCGCCGCGGCAGTCCGGGCAGGTCACCACGGTTTCGTCCTCGGTGTCCGCGAGCTCGGTCTCCATCGCCTCGCCCTTCTTCACCGCGCGGCGGATGGCCGCCGTGATGACGCCGTAGCCCGAGCAGGCCGGGCAGGCGCCCATCTCGGCGTTGTAGGAGAAGAGGCGCGGATCGAGCTCAGGGAGGCTCCTGCCGCAGCTCGGGCAGGCGCGCTCGAGCGAATAGTATTCGCCGCCCCTCGCCTCGCCCGGGGCGTCCGTGCGGGGCGCCGCGGCGTCAACGACGCAGATCTGGGTCGAGTTCTGGAAACCGAGCGCGGCGAGCACGTCGGTCTCGATGTCGCGCACGGGCTCGCCCGCGTCGGCGTGGCCGACCAGGGCCTCGATCGTGTGGAGGGCGTTCCTGGCGAGCTTCGGCACCGTGTCCGAAATCTCCTCCCAGCGGCCGTCGACGCGCACGAGCTTCACACCCTTCTGGCGCAGTTTCAGGAACTCCTTCTCGAAGATGCCCTTCCTGCCGGTCACGACGGGAACGAGGATCGCGACGCGTCCGCGGAACTTCGCCGCGATGCCCGCGGCGATCATCGCCGGCGTCTGGGGCGCGACCGGCACGCCGCAGTCCGGGCAGTGCTCGGTGCCGAGCTTCACGAAGACGAGGCGCAGGAAGTGATAGAGCTCCGTCATCGTCGCGACCGTCGAGCGCATGCCGCCGCGGGTCGTGCGCTGCTCGATCGCGACCGTGGGCGGGATGCCGCGCACGCTCGAGACATCCGGCTCGGGCGGCGGCTGCACCATGCTGCGCGCGTAGGCGTTGAGGCTCTCGAGGAACCGCCGCTGGCCCTCGGCGAAGACGATGTCGAAGGCGAGCGTGGACTTGCCCGAGCCCGAGGGGCCCGTGACGACCGTGAAGGTCTCGCGCGGGATGTCGACCGAGAGGTCGCGCAGATTGTGCTCGCGCGCGCCCTCGATCACGATCGAGCGCGATTCGCGCAGCACCGACTGCATCGAGCGGCCGCGCTTTTTTATCTCAGGCAGGTTGAAGAAGCTCTCGCGCGAGGCGTCGCCGTCCTGAGCGCGCCTCCAGGCCGAGAGCGCGTCGCCCGTGAGCGTCCCGCGCTTCATCATCTCCTCGGGCGAGCCCTCGAAGACCACCCGGCCGCCCTCGGCGCCGCCGTCGGGGCCGAGCTCGATCACCCAGTCCGAGGCGCCGATCACGTCGAGGTTGTGCTCGATCACGATGACCGTGGAGCCCATCGCGGTGAGGCGGTCGAAGACGTCGACGAGCTTCGCCGAGTCGGCGAAGTGCAGGCCCGTCGTCGGCTCGTCAAAGACGAAGAGAAGGCCGCGGCCGTCCTTCGAGTGAGAGACGCCTTCGGCCAAGCGCGCCGAGAGCTTCAGGCGCTGCCGCTCGCCGCCCGAGAGCGTCGTGAGGGGCTGCCCGAGCTTCAGGTATCCGAGGCCCGTCATCTGCAGCACCTTGAGCGGCGTCACGATGGACAAGCGCTTTGCGAAGGCCTCGACGGCCTCGTCCACGGTGAGCTCGAGCACGTCGGCGATCGAGCGCCGGCGGCCGTCGTCGAACTGCGGCCGGATGGCGAGGATGTGCTCCTGATAGCGCTTTCCCGAGCATGCAGGGCAGGGGAGATAGACGTCGGAGAGAAACTGCATCTCGACGTGCTCCCAGCCGGTGCCGGCGCAGCGCGGGCAGCGGCCGGCGCCGGAGTTGAAGGAGAAGTCGCCGGACTTGAGCCCCGCGGCCACGGCCTCGGGCGAAGCGCCGAAGATCTCGCGGATTCCCGTGAAGGCCTTCACGTAGCTCGCCGGGTTGCCGCGCGTGGTGCGGCCGAGCGAGCTCTGGTCGACGAACTCGATGCCCTTCGGCAGCGTCCCGGAGAGCGTCGCGGGAATGCGCGGCTCGCTCGTGCCGCCCTCGTCATCCTGCACGGTGAAGGTGACGGCGCCCTCGAGGCGCCTCGTGAGCGCGGGGACGAGGGTGTCGACAATGAGCGAGGACTTGCCCGAGCCCGAGACGCCAGCCACGGTGATGAGCCGCCCGAGCGGGAAGCTCACGGTGACGTCGCGCAGGTTGTTCGCGGTCGCGTGCGCGAGCGTGAAGGTGAGGGTCTTTTCCGTCACCGGGCGCTGCTTGCGTGTGATCCGCTTCTTGCCGGAGAGATAGGCGCTCGTCTCGGTCCCGGAGACGAGGGCGTCGCGCGTGGATCCCTCGAAGAGAATCTCGCCGCCCGCGGCGCCGGCGCCCGGCCCGAGGTCAATCAGGCGCTCGCCGGCGAGCATCACCTGCGGGTCATGCTCCACGACGACGAGCGTGTTCCCGGCGGCGGTGAGCCGACGCATGATCGAATTGACGCGGTCCATGTCGCGCGGGTGCAGGCCGATCGAGGGCTCGTCGAGCACGAAGAGCGTGTTGACGAGATTGGTGCCGAGCGCGGTGGTGAGATTGACGCGCTGCACCTCGCCCCCGGAGAGCGTGCGGCCCTGACGGTTCATCGTGAGGTAGCCGAGCCCCACGTCGCAGAGGAACCCGATGCGCGAGAGGCATTCGCCGAGGATGAGCTCCTCGGCCGCGTCGTGCTCGCGCGAGCGCAGGCGCTCGAGGAAGTCGCGCAGCTCGGTCGCGGGGAGCAGCATGAGTTCATGGAAGTTGAAGCCTGGGAGCGCCGCGGCATCCTTTTCCGTGAGCTTGCTCCCGACGGGGCGCACGAGGGGGAGGGCGTCGCCGAGCCGCTCGCCGGCATGACTGCGGTCCTCCACGGTGCCGACGCGCCAGGCGAGGGCGGCGGGCTTGAGCCTCGCGCCCGCGCAGGCCGTGCAGGTGCGGTAGGCGCGGTAGCGCGAGAGCATCACGCGCACGTGCATCTTGTAGCTCTTCGACTCGAGCCACTCGAAGAAGCGCCCGATGCCGTACCACTCGCGCGTCCAGTCGCCCGTCCAGCCGGGCTCGCCCTGCTCGATGATCTCACGGTCGTGCTCCGGGAGAGCGTCGTAGGGCACGTTCGGGTCGATGCCGAACTTTCGGCAGGCGCGCAGCATGTCGGCCTTGCACTCGGAGAAGGACGCGGTCGAGAAGGGCTTGACGGCGTCCTTCATGAGGGAGAGCCGCCGGTCGGGGATCACGAGCGACATGTCGGTCGCGATCACGCGGCCGAAGCCGCGGCAGACCGGGCAGGCGCCGACGGGGGAGTTGAAGCTGAAGTCGGAGGGCTTCGGGTCCGCGGCCTCCCAGCCGCACTCCGGACAGACGCGGCCGACGCGGTAGGCGGCGACCCGCACGAGCCCCTCATCGGTCTCGGAGGCAAGGACGAGCGCGCCCTCGCCGCGCTTCAAGGCCGTCTCCACGGCCTCCATCGCGCGCGAGCGCTCGACCCTCGACGCGCGGAAGCGGTCCGCGGCCACGAGGAGCGTCACGCCCTTCCGGCTCTTCTCCTCGGCGAGGATGCGGGTGAAGCCCTGGGAGGAGAGCGCCGCGCGGGCGGTCTCGAGGGGGAGCTCCTTCGGCACGAACCGCTCGAAGCAGACCGCCGTGCGTCCGTCCGACAGGTCCTTTTTCGCGAGCCGGAGCAGCATGTCCGCCCAGATCGTGTCCGGGGTGAAGTTCCCGACCTCCGAGCCGTCGTTCGGGCAGAAGCAGTGCGCCTCGCGCGCGAAGAGGAGCTTCAGGCGGTCATTGATCTCCGTCATCGTGCCGACGGTCGAGCGCGAGGTGCGGATCGCGGAGTTCTGGTCGATCGCGATCGCCGGCGGCACGCCCTCGATCGAGCGCACCTTCGGGCGGTCCATGCGGTCGAGGAACTGGCGGGCGTAGGGGCTGAAGGTCTCGACGTAGCGCCGCTGGCCCTCGGCATAGAGCGTGTCGAAGACGAGCGAGCTCTTGCCCGACCCCGAGAGGCCGGTCACCACCGTGAAGCCGCCCACGGGGATGTCGAGGTCAAGGTTCTTCAGATTGTTCTGCTCCGCGCCGCGGATGCGGATCACGGGCGCCTCGGGGGCGGCGCGCTTGTCGGTCTTCGAAGTCATTGCAGTCCGGTCGGAGGCACCCTTCACCGGGGGCCTCGGGAGGAAATTTGGTCACGGAAGCTAAATCTAGCCCATGCCGGGCAGCCGCGCGTCCCCGGGGACGGCCCGCATCCCGTCCTGTCCTCTCGGGGAGGCGGATCGCCTAGTTGTAACGAAATGTAATCCGATGCACGGCCGCTCTTGATCAAAGGGATTTGCTCGGGCATAATCACGCTTCTCGATTCCGGGGGATTAGCTCAGCTGGGAGAGCGCTTGCATGGCATGCAAGAGGTCAGCGGTTCGATCCCGCTATCCTCCACCAGAATTTTTGTTCAGGGTCCCCATCGTCTAGAGGCCTAGGACACAACCCTTTCACGGTTGGTACAGGGGTTCGAATCCCCTTGGGGACGCCACGGATTCAAGACGCGCTGTTGAGCTGTTCGGGCTCCGGCATGGATTGCGCCGGACCGCGGGAGACCGCGGTGAAAGTTGAAAATCAGAATTCCCGGGGGATTAGCTCAGCTGGGAGAGCGCTTGCATGGCATGCAAGAGGTCAGCGG
>NZ_JAUNSF010000199.1 GCF_030539355.1 Sutterella sp. | reverse complement strand
AGGAATTTGTCGCCCAGATGCCTCTCGGGTGTGCATTAGGCGGCTTTCAGGTTACCAGCCGGACTCGTCCTTGGGCTTGGGCACGCCGAGCTGCTCGCGGCCGCGCTCAAGCGCGTTCGCGTCAATCTCGCCGAGCAGATCGATGAAGTTCATCTCCGCCATGCGCAGCGCCCGGTTGATGAGGAAGGGAACCGGGCTCGTGGGCTCGGCCGTCTGGAAATACTCGGCGCTCTTCTTCAGAAGCAGCAGCGCCTCGGCGCGGTTCGCCGGGTGGAACTCGGCGAGCGTGAAGCCCGCGGGCCGCACGCTGCGCACCGGCGCAGCCGCCGATGCCGCGGACGCGTAGACCTGCGGGGCGGCCCCGGCCGTGCCGACGGCCTCGGGCGCCGCGGCGGGCGCCTCCTCGGCGTCCGGCGTCTGAGCGTGCAGCGAATAGAAGCGCTCGAAGGCCTTCAGTTCCTTCTCGAGCGCGTCGAAGTTCACGTATCCCGAGTCCGCCATGGCCGTGTTCATCGCGTCGGCGATGTGCCTGACGGTCGCGAGGATGCCGCGGACGACCTCAAGCGACTCGCTCATGCGGCTCACGGGAACGCCTGACATCTCGGCGTTCAGAAGCGCGCCGTCCACGGGGCGGTCGCTCTCGATGACGCCGTTGGCGATGAGCAGGTCGCGCATGCGCCAGGGAAGGCCCTCGGCGAGCTTCACGTTCCTCAGGAGCGCGATGAACTTCATCTGGTCGCCGAAGCTCGTGAGATCGGGCGAGAGCATCTGAACGATGTTGACGCGCTCGGTCGGATCGTTGTCGTCGTCAGGGTCGAGCGCCGGCCAGCAGCCAGCCCAGTGCTCGGTGACAAGGTTCTCGAGGAGCTTGAGTCCGGAGGCGAACCCCGGGAGTCCCTCGAGCGCGAGCGAGGCGATCGAGAGGTAGACGGCGACGCGCAGGTCGCGCGTCCTGCCCCAGAGCTCGAGGCAGTTCTTTCTGAGCCCGCGCCAGTCCGGATCGTCGCCCGGGATGACGTTGTCGCCCATCACGGTCTCGGGAGTGCCGAGAGCGAGCGTCTCAAGCTCAAGATAGAGCGGATCGTACTCACAGTTCACGCCGCAGGGAGCGTCGGCGGAACAGGGTGCGAGCAGGGAGTTCGTATCGAGCGGCACGGTTTCGTCCTTGAGGGAATTGATTATTGAACAATAATCAAAAAGGATAATCGCTTCAGGTGCAATTTTACGACCCCAATGTTACGTATTCGACAGCCCCGTTACACGGCGTCGGTCACCGCAGACGTGCCGCGGGGACACCCTGAGGGGACCGTGGCGCCTCCTGGCGGTGCTGTAAACGCGCCGGTCCGTCCCGGATCGGCGCAGAATTCCGTGACAATTTTCCTTGTTTACAAGAGAAAACAGCCGCTTACAGCCTGAGGGTTCACAGACCGGGCCTGCCGGCTCGGCGGCCAAATGTAAATAAAAGCGTCAGAGTTTGCGAAGTCTTGCCGACGCTTATTTTGATGCGCGCGGAACACGGGTCGTGAGGCGCAGCGAGGTCGTGAGGCCCTCAAGCTGGTAGTGCGGGCGGAGGTAGAACTTCGCGCCGAAGCAGCCGGGCTCGCCCTCGATCTCCTCGACGGTGACCTTCGCCTCGGCGAGCGGGTACTTCGCCTTCACTTCCTCGGGCGCGTTCGGGTCGCTCG
>NZ_JAUNSF010000012.1 GCF_030539355.1 Sutterella sp. | reverse complement strand
GGGGGCAGGGCG
This sequence comes from Sutterella sp., assembly GCF_030539355.1. GTDB lineage: Bacteria > Pseudomonadota > Gammaproteobacteria > Burkholderiales > Burkholderiaceae_F > Sutterella. The sequence goes on along the minus strand of NZ_JAUNSF010000012.1, from coordinate 48,335 downwards.
TCGTGCGCCCGCGGCTCCACTCTGCTTTCATGAAAAAAGAGAGTCATTGTCCGACTGTCCTTGAGCGACTTACCGCTGAAGAACATCGGACGGCTCGTCCGTCCGATGTTCTCCAGCATCGGGTGAAAGTGAAAACCTTCACCCTCCGCCGGTCTTGCGTCGAAGCAATGACTCTAAAACTACCACCAAAGGAGATGTCTCGGTTGCCCGGGACAGCTGTCGCGATTTCCGCGACAGGTTCATTATCTACCCGGAACCACCTCAATGTCATCAAAACTGAATGTTTCTCCTGTTAAAAATTTCGAATGTTTGTCCTTCCTCAATTCGCATCGGCGCGACACCGTCTGCCTTAACATAAAACCCCTATACCTCTAGAGGTACATAGGGTTTTCCCTGATCGAATACCTAGAAAGGGGTTTTCCCTAACATGCCCAAAGTGTCACACAAGAACAGTCTCGTCCATTGTTTTCCGGTGCTAAAGTTAGGGGACAACTAGATTTTTTCTGCCCAGAGGCATCTGTCTGGCCGGTCCTGAGGAAGGCGAAATCCCGCTCTTTCCTACGCTCTCAGGCCTTCACAGGCAGCCTCCCCCTTTTGGCAGCCCGTCCGCGGCTCGGGTGCACCGGCTGCAGCATCCGGACCAGAAGTCCCTGCACTCCCGCGGATCCTTCGTATCTTCAGGAAAACCACATCAATGAACCGCAATCAACTCGTCGACCGCGTCGCAGCACGCAACACTGCCAGCAAGGCAGAGGTTGACCGCATCATCGTGAGCGCCCTCGAGGAGATCATCGCCGCCGTCCGGGCCGGCGAGACCGTCACACTGATCGGGTTCGGCACCTTCAAGAGTGTTGAAAGTGCCCCGCGCATGGGTCGCAATCCCTCCACGGGCGAGCAGATCCGCATTCCTTCGCAGAGAAAGCCGAAGTTCACGCCCGGCGTCACCTTCAAGGAACTCCTGAACGAGGAACTCTGAGAACCTTCTCCACCGGCCCGGGATCCGACTCCCCGTCCCGGCCTCCGAATATGAAGACAGCCTGCCTTCCCATGATGGAAAGCAGGCTGTTTCAGTTTCTGCGCTCCCGGCGTCAGCGGTCGTTGCGCCGTTCGATGAACTTCGGGAAGAGCGCCTCAAGGCGCGCCTTCGTCTCCGGGGCCGGATAGTCCGAGCCCACCGCCGGGAAGGCCGAGAAGAGGCCGCCGTTGGGCTTGCGGTAGATCTGGAGCGCGAAGGTATCGACGCCCTCGGCGTGGAGCCATTCCGCGAGTTCAAGGAGCTTCCCGTCCGGGAGATAGTCCGGATGGGCCGTCGTGCGGCACTCGAGCGCGACGCCGCTCTCACGGATCATGCGGAAGCTTTCGAGAAAATGCGCGGCCGAGTGCGCGCGGCCCGTGACGCGGTCGTAGAGCGCGGCGTCCGTCGGGGGCGCCTTCACATCGAGCCCGACCCAGTCGAGCATCGGGAGCACCTCGGCGAGGCGCTTCGGGATGATGCCTCCCGTGTGCAGCCCCACGGCGTAGCCCATCGCCTTCACGGCGGCGACGGCGGCTTTGAGCGCCGGATCCGCGCAGGGCTCGCCCCCGGAGAAGACGACGCCGTCGAGGAGCCCCTTCCTTTTCCTGAGGAGCGCCTCGAGCTTCTCCCACGAGTCGTGCTCGAGCGCCGGGTCGAACTCGGTGGGCTGCATCCAGGGGTTCTGGCAGTACACGCACCGCCAGGGGCAGCCCTGGAGGAACGCGACCGCGGAAAGCTTCCCCGGAAAATCGATGGTCGTGAAAGGCGTGATCCCGGCAACGCGAAGCCGCGAGGCCGGGATCACATCAGAGTGTTCCGACGGTGCCGCGGGTTCGAGCGGAATGACCCCTCGTGCCGCTGCGGCATCCATGTCGGTCATCTCTATATCAAGGTTTCTCTGTCGACGAAGGATTCGATCAGCGGCCGCAGCAGGGGCGGGCGATCTCACCGTGGGCGTCGGCGCGCTGCTCGGTGAAGCAGACACGCTCCTGGAACTCGCCCTTCTTGCCGATGTTGAAGCTCTGAACCGGACGGTGGTAGCCCATCACGCGGGTCCAGACCTCGCACTTCTGGCGCTCGTTGTCCTTGAGTTCAATCGTTTCGTTCTCAGCCATTTTGAGACTCCTTCAAATAGTTTTTCCGCCGCCCCTGCCTCCGGGTCTCGGGAGCCCGGTCTTCCGGGGCGGCTGTCAGTTTTTTCGGTCCGTCCATCATATCAGCCCGGAGGCGGAAACGGGGACGTCGAAATGTTTCAAAACCCTATATGTGGTAGTTTCGATTCAAAGAAACCACAACATATGGTGTGCCGGTTGATCCCGACCCAAATCAGCTCGCGGCGTGCGCGGGCGTGCCGGCGGCACCGGCCGCGAGACGGCGCTTGCGGGCGATCAGCTCGGCGTCGCACTTCGGGCAGAAGTCGTGACGGCCGGAGAGATAGCCGTGCTTCGGGCAGATCGAGAAGGTCGGCGTGATGGTGATGTAGGGCAGGCGGAAGTTCGTGAGCGTGCGGCGCACGAGATCGCGGCAGGCCTCGGGGGAGCTGACGGCCTCGTTCATGTAGAGGTGGAGCACCGTGCCGCCCGTGTACTTGCGCTGCAGGTCGTCCTGGCGCTCGAGCGCCTCGAAGGGATCGTCGGTGAAGTTCACCGGGAGCTGCGAGGAGTTCGTGTAGTACGGATTCGTCGGGGTGCCGGCCTGCAGGATGCCCGGGAAGCGCTTGCGGTCTTCCTTGGCGAAGCGGTAGGTCGTGCCCTCGGCCGGCGTGGCCTCGAGGTTGTACATGTGGTCCGTCTCCTCCTGGAACTCCACGAGGCGGGCGCGCACATGGTCGAGGAACTCGAGCGCGAAGGCGTGGCCGGCGTCCGTCGTGATGTTCTCCGCGTCGTCGGTGAAGTTGCGGATCATCTCGTTGATGCCGTTGACGCCGATCGTCGAGAAGTGGTTGCGCAGCGTGCCGAGGTAGCGCTTGGTGTACGGGAAGAGACCCTGGTCGATGTGACGCTGGATCACCTTGCGCTTGATCTCGAGGCTGGTCTTGGCGAGCTCAAGGAGGTAGTCAAGGCGCTCGTAGAGATGCTCCTTGTCGTGCTTGAAGAGAAAGCCGAGGCGCGCGCAGTTGATCGTGACGACGCCGAGCGAGCCCGTCTGCTCCGCGGAGCCGAAGAGGCCGTTGCCGCGCTTCAGGAGCTCGCGCAGGTCGAGCTGCAGGCGGCAGCACATCGAGCGGATCATGTTGGGCTTGAGCTCCGAATTGATGAAGTTCTGGAAGTACGGCAGACCGTAGCGGGCGGTCATGTCGAAGAGCTTCAGCGCGTTGGGGCTCTCCCAGTCGAAGTCCGGGGTGATGTTGTAGGTCGGGATCGGGAACGTGAACACACGGCCCTTCGCGTCGCCCTTCATCATGACCTCGATGTAGGCGCGGTTGATCATGTCCATCTCGGCCTGGAGTTCGCCGTAGGTGAAGGGCATGGTCTCGCCGCCGATGAGCGGGTGCTCCTTCTTCAGGTCCTCGGGGCAGGTCCAGTCGAACGTGAGGTTCGTGAACGGGGTCTGCGTGCCCCAGCGCGAGGGCACGTTGAGGTTGTAGATGAGCTCCTGCATGCACTGGAGAACCTCGGTGTAGGGGAGGTTGTCCTTGCGGATGAAGGGGGCGAGATAGGTGTCGAACGACGAGAACGCCTGGGCGCCGGCCCACTCGTTCTGCATCGTGCCGAGGAAGTTGACGATCTGGCCCGTGGCGGACGAGAGATGCTTCGGGGCATCGGCCTCGACCTTGCCGGCCACACCGTTCAGACCCTCCTGGAGGAGCGTGCGCAGCGACCAGCCGGCGCAGTAGCCCGAGAGCATGTCGAGGTCGTGCACGTGCACGTCGGCCTCGCGGTGGGCGCGGCCCACCTCGGCCGGGTAGATGTAGTTGAGCCAGTAGTTGGCGACGACCTTGCCCGAGACGTTGAGGATGAGGCCGCCCAAGGAGTAGCCCTGGTTGGCGTTGGCGTTCACGCGCCAGTCGAGCTGGTCGAGGTACTCGTTGATCGAGCTCTCGACGTTCACCCAGCTCTTCTTCGCGTCACGCACCTTGGCGCGCGACTCGCGGTAGACGATGTAGGCGCGCAGCGTCGTGAAATGGCCCGTCTCGAAGAGCGCGTGCTCGACGGCGTCCTGCACCCACTCGATGCTCGGCGTGCGGGCGGCGTCGTGATGGGCGAGACGCGGAAGAACGTGGTCGGTGACGATGGCGCGCGCGGCGTCCTCGTCGAACTCCTTCGTGGCGCGGCCGGCCTTGGCCACGGCCTTCACGATCTTCTCGACATCAAAATAACGGACGGAACCGTCACGCTTCAGGAGGTGCTGGGGGAGTGCGCTGGTCATCTCGAGCTCGTTTACCTAAAGAAATCAACAATTAAGAAAACAACAACCTATAGTGGCCCACAGGCAGGTGAGTCACTATAGGTTGTGGTCGTGATCAATCGACGGGGGAAACTATATCAGAGCCCGGCAGGCGCCGCCTCACCCGTTCGAGGTGTCCGGACCTAGGGCCCTCGGGCTCCTCCCCTGCCCTGCGCGGCGCGTCAGGGATGAGGCTCATCGTATCAGGGTTTTCCCTAAGTTTGAGGATCATTCGGCCTGCACACCCCCTGTGCGGCGGGTTCCGGCCGGGGCCATACAAGGGATTTTCCTCAGTGCCGGTCTAATCAAAACCTCCTAGAATTGCCCTCGGATCAATTCCTCCTTTCCGGCTCCCACCGAGCCGGTTAGGCGTGCGTCGACATCGGGCGCTTCCGAGGGGCTGTATTGGAATGTCCGCCTCGCCAGAGGCCGGCATTGCTAATGCAAGCATGCCGCGTCCGAATGTTGTTCCGGCCCGCGCTGCTGACCAAGGCAGAGCGGGCTTTTTTTCTGCCCGGCGGTCCCGGATCTTCCAGCAGAGCAATCCGCGTGCCCGGTTCCGGCCCCGGTTGAGAGCCGTTCTCAGCAGCCGCGCCGCAGGCGGATCGCAGGGAATACGCATAAATACGCAGTCGGGTGTCCCCCGGATTCCGGTCCTGCGGCGAGTGTTCAGGAGGCACGTCCAATTTGACTTTTGTCAAGGCTTCGTTATTTCCCGGCCTCGGACCGGGGGCCGGGAGCGGCGCGGAAGGCCTCCCGGAACAGGCTGCCCAACATGCCTCCATCCCCCCGTGGGGATTTCCCTCATAAGCTCCTGATGAGAGGGAATCCGGCGCCCGGGGATTTCGTCACCGGACGAATCATGAGAGGAGCGTTCCCCGGCCACGGATGCGACGGCGAGGGCGAGAGGGGGACCTGGAGGAAGGGAGACGCACCGGAGGGCCCGCAGGAACGCGCCCGCGGCGCAGTGGGAAGCTTCCCGCGGCCCGGGGCGGGACCGGATGCAGGGGAGACGGCGACAGGGCCCGGAGAGGGCGGCGGACGGAAGAGAGGAGGAGAAAAACGCAGACAAAGGAAAGGGCTGACGACATCCCTTGCTGTCGTCAGCCCTTTTGTATTTGCAGCTTCATTCAGATGATGCAGGACCAACCACACCATTTGTAAGCGTTTGAGGAGCAACGCATGTGCATTTGTTCTGCTGCAGGACGAAAGTTACACGCCTCCGGCCTTTCTCGCAAACCCGCAGAACAGCGCCGAAATCGCACCAATGCCGTGCAATTTGAGGGTTTACCACTACTCCAATTTCTTATGCGCACCATGATGGTGCTCAGCAAAATTCACTCGATGCGAAAAACATACGTGAATACACGTAACTTTCGTGACCAGTCCCCCGGGGCCTATACACCCGTCCGGGTGTAGGGCCCGGCGAGACCCGGGCGTCACACCGTCCGAACGGCCTAGTCCGGGAAACCTGACCACAGGTCCCCGCACCGATACAATTCCAGTTTTGGGGGTCTCTCGCATAAAGATGTGACCGCCCCTCACGAATCTCCCGTTCGGGCCCGCCCCAGGTTCCGGCCCTGCGACCAACACTGCCAATCAACTCTCTAGAAGAAGAGGCGGCGCCCGTCTCCCGCAGGGAGACCGCAAACAGTCTCCTTTCAGGCGCGCCCGCCCCCAGACGGTCATGACACAGAACTCCACGATTGAAGAAGGACTTGAGCGCATCCGCGAACTCGACGTGCTCGCCACGATTCCCGAGCTCCTCGCGCATCAGGTCGAGAAGCGTCCCGACGCCATCGGATGGAAGTCCTGGGACAACAAGAAGAAGCTCTGGTGCGACTGGACCTTCCGTCAGGGCTATGACGAGGTCGAGCGCTGGCGCCACGCTCTCGCGGGCATGGGCCTCGCGCGCGGCGCGCGTGCGGCGATGCTGCTGCCGAACTGCATGGAGGCGGTGCTCTTTGACCAGTCGGTGCTCGCCAACGCCCTCACCCCGGTGCCGCTGCACGCGATCGACACGCCGAAGTCCTCGGCCTACATCCTGAACGACTCCGGGGCCGAGCTCCTCGTCACGAACAAGAAGCTCAAGTGGCGCCAGATCCGCGAGACGGGCGACTTCCCGAACCTCAAGCTCGTCGTCATCACCGACGACGAGTTCTGCGACGATCCGGACGCCGCCATCCCGACGATGTCGCTCGAGACGTGGCTCAGCCAGACGCCGACGGCGCCGCTCCCCCCGGGCCCGCGCCCGACGGACCTCGCAGCCCTCGTCTACACCTCGGGCACGACCGGCAACCCGAAGGGCGTGATGCTCACGCACAGGAACGTCCTCTCGAACCTCAAGGGCGTTCTGAAGAGCCTGCAGCCCCGCTCCGACGAGGTGCTTCTCTCGTTCCTGCCGCTCTCGCACACCTTCGAGCGCACGGCGTCCTACTACCTCGCCGTCGGCATCGGCCTCACGCTCGCCTTCAACCGCTCGATCGCGCTCCTCGCCGACGACCTGAAGACGATCCGCCCGACGCTGCTGATGAGCGTGCCGCGCGTCTACGACATGATCTACGGCAAACTGCGCGACGGACTCGCCAAGCAGTCGAAGGTCGTGCAGTACATGTTCAACTGGGCCGTCGAGGTGGGCTGGCGGCGCGTGTGCCGCGAGAACAACCTCCCCGTCGAGCCCTCGGGCCGCGCCTGGCTCGATCCGCTCGTCGCCGGCTTCCTCGACCGCAAGGTGGGCAAGAAACTGCGCGACGTGTTCGGCGACCGCATCCATCTCTACATCTCGGGCGGCGCGGCGCTCAATCCCGCCGTGGCGAAGGTGTTCCTGGGCCTGGGCGTTCCCATCTACCAGGGCTACGGCATGACCGAGACCTCGCCCATCATCGCGGTGAACCGCGTGGGCTCGAACCACCCGAACACCGTGGGTCCCGCCGTCGACAACCTCGAGGTGAGGCTCTCGCCCGAAGGCGAGCTCCAGGTGCGCGGCCCCTCCGTGATGCAGGGCTACTGGAACCGCGAGGACGCGACCAAGGCCATCCTCTCCGACGACGGCTGGCTCTCCACGGGCGACATCGCCGAGATCTACTCCGACGGCCACATCCGCATCACCGGCCGCATCAAGGAGATCATCGTGACGAGCACGGGCGAGAAGGTTCCGCCCGCCGACCTCGAGGCCGCGATCGAGACCGATCCGCTCTTCGCGCAGACGATGGCCGTGGGCGACGACCGCATCTGCATCGGCTTGGTCGCCGTCGTGAACCCGGTCGAGTTCGAGAAGCTCTGCGAGACGCTCGGCCTCGACCCGAAGGACGAGGCGTCCTACAAGGCCCGCGAGGTGAGGCAGGCCGCGATCAAGCGCATCCGCAAGGCCGCCTCCGACTTCCCGAACTACGGCGTGCCGCGCGTCGTGACGCTCTTGAAGGACCCGTGGACCATCGACAACGGGCTGCTCACGCCGACGCTCAAGATCAAGCGCAACCAGATCGTCCGCCGCTGGCACGAGGAAATCGACGCCATGTTCGACGAGATCACGCCGAAGAAGAAGAGCAGCTGATCAAGAGAGCCGCTCTGAAATAGAAAAGAAGAAAACCGGGAGCCCTTCCCCTCACCACAGGGCTCCCCCACCCTACAGAACCACCGCAGGGTAACGAAAGAATATGAACGCACCCACCACGTCACGCCTCGAGGGCGAAACGATTCCGCAGTTTCTGAGGAACACCGCCGCGAAGTTTCCCGAGAGGGAGGCCTTCCGGCAGTTCGACTACGCGGAGAACGCCTGGATATCCGTGACGTGGGGCGAGTTCATGCTCGACGTGATGCGCTGGCGCCGCGCCTTCCACGCAGCGGGCATGAAGCCCGGCGACCGCGTGGCGATGCTGCTCACGAACTGCATCGAGGCGGTGACCTTCGACGACGCCGCGCTCTGGGACTCGCTCGTCCCGGTGCCCCTCCACGCGATCGACACGCCGGGGTCCTCGGCCTACATCCTCAACGATTCCGGCAGCCGCATCCTCGTCACCTCGTCGCGCGCCCGCTGGAACGCGATCAAGGACGCCGCGGAGTCGTTCCCCGCGCTCGAGGAGGTCGTGCTCATCAATGACCTCGCCGACGACTATGTGAACGGCGTCCACGTGATGGGCGTCGAGGCCTGGCTCGCCCGCGGCAACGGCATCCCCGACGAGGAGCTGCCGCCCGAGCCGGCGCCCGACTCGCTCGCGGGCTTCATCTACACCTCCGGCACGACGGGGCGCCCCAAGGGCGTGATGCTCACGCACAGGAACCTCGTCGCGAACGTCCGCCAGATCCACACCGTCATCAGCATCAACGAGGAGGACGTGTACCTCTCGTTCCTGCCCTTCTCGCACACCTTCGAGCGCACGGTCGCGCACTACACCGCGCTCTCGAAGGGCGCCGCGATGGTCTTCGCCCGCTCGGTCTCGCACATCGAGAGCGACCTCGTGGACGTGAAGCCCACGCTCATGTGCACGGTGCCCCGAGTGCTCGAGCGCATCTACCAGAAGCGGCAGCTGGCGCTTTCCAAGGAGAACGAGCACGACCAGTACATCGCCGCCTGGGCGGCCGAGGCCGGCTGGCGCCGGTTCTGCCGCGAGAACGGACTGCCCGTCGAGGAGAGCGAGCGCGCGCACTTGGATGACACGGTTCTGCCGACCCTCGACGAGGACGTGGGCGCGAAGGTCCGCGCGGCCTTCGGCGGCCGTTTCAAGGCGATCCTCGCCGGCGGCGCCTGCCTCAACTACACCGTCGCGAAGTTCTTCTGCGCGATGGGGCTCCCGATCCGCCAGGTCTACGGCCTCACCGAGACCTCGCCCGTGATCAGCATCTCGACCTCCGCGATGAACCACCCCGAGACCGTGGGCTGGCCGCTCGGCACGACCGAGGTCAAGCTCGGCGACAACGACGAGCTGATGATCCGCGGCCCGCAGGTGATGAAGGGCTACTGGAAGCGCGAGGCCGACACGGCTCGCGTGCTCACCCCCGACGGCTGGTTCCACACGGGCGACCAGGCGGACTTGTCCGACGGCGGCCGCATCCGCATCAAGGGCCGCATCAAGGAGATCATCGTGACGAGCACGGGCGAGAAGATCGCCCCCGTGGACCTCGAGTTCGCGATCCAGGAGGATCCGCTCTTCGAGCAGGTCTTCGTCTGCGGCGAGAACCGCCCGTTCATCACCGCGCTCACCGTGGTCTCCCCCGATCACTGGAAGAACCTCTGCGCCGAGATGGAGCTCGACCCCGAGTCGCCCGCGACGCTCACGAACCGCGCGATGATGAGGCTTGTGCTCAAGCGCGTGCGCGCCGCCGCGAAGGACTTCCCCTCCTACGGCATCCCGCGCTCGATCGCGATCCTGCGCGAGCCCTTCACGGTGGAGAGCGGACTCCTCACCCCGACCATGAAGCCCAAGCGCCCGAAGTTCCTCGAGCACTTCCACGACCTGATCGAGTCGATCTACGCGGGCCACCCGGGCGCCTGATCACCCGGGCCCGTGGAGCCGCAGTCACCGCGCGAGGGCGCCGTGCTTCAGGGCCGGCGCCCTTCGTGTCTCCGCGAACCTGGACGACCGTCCCGGGGGCCTGAGGGGGTGATCCCGTTATTGAGCGAGGCCAAATTTCTTTCCGCCGCAGCCCCACGGAGAGGGCAAAAATCATTACACTGCGTGCGCAAACCAATCTCGGATTTTTCCTTCTCCTGGTGCAACCCTCGCGCAATGCGGCATCCTGGGAAGGATTTAGTGCACCGTGCGACTGCGGACAGCACCGCCTGCCCCCGCACAGTGTCCTGACAGCTTTCAGACGTGCCTGACGAGAAGCGCGGCCCCAGCCCGAAGCGGCAGCCGGCGGATCGGACGGTCGATTTTTTTTTGTCCTCAGAGGTTGTTATGCGACTCCTTCAGACGGCTCTTACGTTCGACGACGTACTGCTCGTTCCTGCCTATTCGGAAGTTCTTCCCCGCGACGTCGCCCTTCAGACGCGCCTCACCCGCTCGCTCTCGATCAATATCCCGATGGTCTCCGCCGCCATGGACACCGTCTCGGAAGCGAAGCTCGCCATCACGCTCGCCCAGGAAGGCGGCGTCGGCTTCATCCACAAGAACATGACTGCTGACCAGCAGGCCGCCGAGGTCGCCAAGGTCAAGCGCCACGAGGCCGGCGTCGTCGCCGAGCCGATCACCATCGGGCCCGAGATGCTCGTCGGTGACGTGATTGCGCTCGCCCGCGAGCACCGCATCTCCGGTCTCCCGGTCGTCGCCGAGGACGGCACCGTGCTCGGCATGGTCACCAACCGTGACCTCCGCTTCGAAACCCGCATGAGCGTTCCCGTCCGCGAGGTCATGACCCCGCGCGAGCGCCTCGTCACGGTTCACGAAGGCGCCTCCCTCGAGGAAGCCAAGAACCTGATGCACCGTCATCGCCTCGAGCGCGTGCTCGTCGTCACGAACGACTTCCACCTCGCGGGCCTGATGACCGTCAAGGACATCACCAAGGCCACCGACCATCCGTTCGCCGCCAAGGACGCCAAGGGCAAGCTCCTCGCGGGCGCCGCCGTCTCCGTCGGCCACGGCACCGAGGAGCGCATTGAGAAGCTCGTCGACGCCGGCGTTGACGTGATCGTCGTCGACACGGCCCACGGCCACTCCAAGGGCGTTCTCGACCGCGTCAAGTGGGTCAAGACGCACTACCCGGATCTGCAGGTGATCGGCGGCAACGTCGCCACCGGCGAGGCCGCTCTCGCCCTCGTCGAGCACGGCGCCGACGGCGTCAAGGTCGGTATCGGCCCGGGCTCCATCTGCACGACGCGTATCGTTGCGGGTGTCGGCGTTCCGCAGATCTCCGCGGTGAGCAACGTCGCCGAGGCCCTCCAGGGCACGGGCGTTCCCTGCATCGCCGACGGCGGCATCCGCTTCTCGGGCGACATCGCCAAGGCGATCGCCGCGGGCGCCTCGACCGTCATGATGGGCGGCATGTTCGCCGGCACCGAGGAAGCCCCGGGTGAAGTGATCCTCTACCAGGGCCGCTCCTACAAGTCCTACCGCGGCATGGGCTCGCTCGGCGCCATGGGCAAGGGTTCGGCCGACCGCTACTTCCAGGACAACAACCAGGGCAACCTCGACAAGCTCGTTCCGGAAGGCATCGAAGGCATGGTCCCGTTCAAGGGCAGCGTCTCCACGATCATCTATCAGATGATCGGCGGTCTGCGCTCCGCCATGGGCTACTGCGGCTGCCGCACGATCGACGAGATGCGCACCCGCGCCCGCTTCGTGCAGATCACCGCCGGCGGCCTGCGTGAGTCCCACGTCCATGACGTGAAGATCACGAAGGAAGCCCCGAACTATCGCCAGGCCAACTAATCCGTCCTGACGACATGGAAGCGCGCCGCTCGAACTTGAAACCCGGGCGGCGCGATTCACTTTTCCGGGGAGGTGCTTTTCCTCCTCCCCACCCAAGATGAAAGAGGCGCTGCGGGCACCTCCGGTCCCCGGGCGAAATCCCTGCGGCCGCGAGCGTCCGAGGCGCCTTTTCTCATTCGATCCCCAGCCGTTTTGCTATAGTCACGCGCGCGGATGCGAGGCCGGACCACCGCTGAAACCCGTCCTTCCGTCGAGCCCCCGGGTTCCGGGCCGCGGGTTCAGAAAAGCCTCTCCGCCAAAGACAAGATTCCTTCCATTCGGAGTTACCGCCCGATGCAAACCTCTCATGACCGCATTCTGATCCTGGACTTCGGCAGCCAGGTCACGCAGCTGATCGCCCGCCGCGTCCGCGAGGCCCACGTCTACTGCGAAGTCCACCCGAACGACGTCTCCGCGGACTTCATCCGCGAGTTCGCCCCGAAGGGCATCATCCTCTCGGGCTCGCACATGAGCGCCTACGAGGAGTCGAACGACCAGGCGAGCGAAGCCGTCTTCACCGCCGGCGTCCCGGTTCTCGGCATCTGCTACGGCATGCAGACGATGGCCCAGCAGCTCGGCGGCAAGGTCGAGAGCGGCGCGAAGCGTGAGTTCGGCTACGCCGAAGTGCGCGCCCGCAGCCACTCCGCCCTTCTCGAGGGCATCGAGGACTTCAAGAGCGCCGCGAACGAAGGCATGCTCCGCGTCTGGATGTCCCACGGCGACAAGGTGACCGAGCTCCCGCCGGGCTTCAAGGTGATGTGCTCCACGCCCTCCTGCCCGATCGCCGGCATGTTCGACCCGGCCCGCAACTTCTACGGCGTGCAGTTCCACCCCGAGGTCACGCACACCGTCCAGGGCCGTGCGATCCTCAACCGCTTCGTGCTCGACATCTGCAAGTGCTCGCCCGACTGGATCATGGGCAACTTCGTCAACGAGGCCGTCGAGGCAATCCGCGCCCAGACCGGCGACGACGAGGTGATCCTCGGCCTCTCGGGCGGCGTTGACTCCTCCGTCACCGCGGCCCTCATCCACCGCGCCATCGGCGACCGCCTCACCTGCGTCTTCGTCGACAACGGCCTTCTTCGCAAGGGCGAGCGCGAGCAGGTCCAGGAGACGTTCGAGAAGAACATGGGCCTGAAGCTCATCGTCGTCGACGCCATCGACCGCTTCATGACCGCTCTGGCCGGCGTCTCCGACCCCGAGCAGAAGCGCAAGATCATCGGCCGCGAGTTCGTGAACGTCTTCCAGGCCGAGGCCGAGAAGATCGTCAACGCCAAGTGGCTCGCCCAGGGCACGATCTACCCGGACGTGATCGAATCGGCCGGCGCCAAGACCAAGAAGGCCAAGGTGATCAAGAGCCACCACAACGTGGGCGGCCTCCCGGAGACGCTGCACCTGAAGCTCCTCGAGCCGCTGCGCAGCCTCTTCAAGGACGAGGTCCGCGAGCTCGGCATCGAGCTCGGGCTGCCCGCCGAGATGGTCTATCGTCACCCGTTCCCGGGCCCGGGCCTCGGCGTCCGCATCCTCGGCGAAGTCAAGAAGGAATACGCCGATCTTCTGCGCGAAGCCGACGCGATCTTCATCGAGGAACTCCGCAAGGCCGACCTCTACGACAAGGTGAGCCAGGCCTTCGTGGTCTTCCTCCCGGTGAAGTCCGTGGGCGTCATGGGCGACGGCCGCACCTACGAGTGGGTGGTGAGCCTGCGCTCGGTGCAGACCTCCGACTTCATGACCGCCAAGTGGAGCGAACTGCCCTACGACCTCCTCGGCACGGTCTCGAACCGCATCATCAACGAGGTCCGCGGCATCAACCGCGTCGTCTACGACGTGAGCGGGAAGCCCCCTGCCACGATTGAGTGGGAATAATTCGGCAGAGCTCCGACCCACAGATTGACGAAGACCCCGGTGATTCTCAAGTCGCCGGGGTCTTTGCTTGTCATGAAACGAAAGCCGCCCGGATGCATGCGCTCATCGGACGGCTTCGTCGTCTTCAGAGGACGCTCACGCGTCCCACGGTCTCATTCAGTGCTGTCGCATCACTTCGTCGCGGACGGGAGCAGAAGCGAGCGGACGTCAATCTTCTTCTCCATCATGCCGTTCTCGAGGAGGAACTGCTGATCGGCCTCGAGGCCCTTCACATCGGCCTCGGTGAGCGTGTCATAGAAGCCGGACCAGTTGAAGAGCTTCTCGGCGTTCTCGATCGAGATGCCCTGCTCCTTGGCGCCCATGGCGAGGGCCTCGGCCTTGTTCGCGCGAATCCAGGCAAGCGCGGCACGGTTCGTGGCGACCACCTTCTCGAAGGCCTCCGGGTACTGCTCGACGAAGGCGCGGCGCACCGTCATCACGAGGTTCGGAGAGACATAGCCCTCGCACGTGGCGATGGTGTTGGCACCCGAGGCGTTGGCCTTGATGATGAGGCCGGCGGCGACGAGACCCGCGTCGGCGTTGCCTGAGACAACCGCGGTCATGGCGGCGGCCGGATCCATGCTGATGAAGTCGACGTCAGAGATCTTCATGCCTTCCTTCAGGAGGGCGGCCACGAGGAGCTGGTGCAGGACGGTGCCCTTCGGGCCCACGACCTTCTTGCCCTTCAAGTCCTTCACGGTGTAGTTGGCGCCGGGCTTGCCGATAATCGCGAAGATCTCCTTGGGGTGGCCGACGCCCGTCGCGATGGCGATCGGGTTGCCGGCGCCGGCGGCCATCAGCACGCTCGCGGTGTTCATCACGGCCGAGAAGTCGAGGTCGCCGGAGGCCATCGCCTGGCCCTGCACGGCGCCCGAGTTGATCACGCGCCAGTTGATCTTGACGCCGTCGGCCTTGAAGGCCTCCTCGAGCATGCCGCGCTCCTTCATCACGATGTTCTGAAGGTTGAAGGGCGACTTCACGTAGGTGATCGAGATCTGCTCGGGCATGGCAGCCGAGACGGCGGTGGAGAGGATGGCGCTCGCGGTGACGGCCACCGTGGCAAGAAGGGTCCTGAGTTTCATGGCGAAAAATCCTTGTTCAGAAAGGTGCAGCGGAGCCCGTTGCGAGAAGCCGCCGCGTTCTTCCCCGTTTGAGAATTGATCGCAATTTTAGTCCTCCCTTCCGCCGGAAGAACTAGATGGAGACTGTAAGCCGCCGCCGATAGTGAGCGCACACTCCCGCCCATCGGCCCCAAGATTCAGCGCCTCATGAGGAGGTCGAGGATCCGTTCCTCGAGCTCCGCGACGCCGGGCGAGGAGAGCCGGCGCGGCCGCGGAAGATCCACCTCGAACCGTTCGCACCCGCCCTGCGGGTCGAGGATCACGGCGGCGTCGGCCATGCGCACGGCCTCGCGCACGTCGTGGGTGATCATCAGCACGGTCATCTGCCGCTGCGAGAACACCCGGATGCTCTCGTCCTGCAGTTCCTGGCGCGTGAGGGCGTCGAGTGCGCCGAAGGGCTCGTCCATCAGGAGCACCTCCGGGTCGGCGGCGAGCGCCCGGGCGAAGCCCGCCCGCTGCTGCTGCCCGCCCGAGAGTTCGTCGGGGTAGCGCTCGGCAAGGCCCTCGAGGCCCACGAGCCGGATCGCCTCCGCGACCTTTGCGTGAGTGAGCGCCTGCTCTCCCATCTTTCCCACGAGTGCAAGGGCGACGTTCTCACGCACCGTCTTCCAGGGGAGCAGCGTCGGCTCCTGGAACACCATCGAGAGGCGCGGCGACTTACCCGCCTCTCCCGTGAAGCGGATCGAGCCGCTCCGAGCCTCGAGGAGCCCGGCGACGGTCTTCAGAAGCGTGGTCTTTCCGCACCCGGATCGCCCGAGGATCGCCGTGATGCAGCCCGCCGCCACCGAGAGCGAGAGCCCGTCGATGGGCGGCTTCGCGAGCCCCGGATAGGTGACGGTGAGATCCTTGATCTCAATGCCCGGGAGTTTCCCGGGTTCAGCCCCGGCCCCCGCGGGCGCCCCGCTCTCCGTCTCTGCGGAGTGAGCGTCCGCTCTCTCGGAAACCGCTCTCGCAGAGCGGCCGGCCTTCCTCTGGGCGCCGGGCGTGAAGCGGCGGGCGATGCGCTGGAAGAACGCGTCGCAGAGAATACCGAGCACCGCGATCGTGAGGATGCCGACGATGACGACGTCGGTGCGGGCAAGCGCGGAGGCGTCCTCGATCAAGTACCCGAGGCCGGCCGCGGCCGCGATGAGTTCCGAGCCCACGAGCGCGCGCCACGCGTAGCCGAAGCCCAGCCGCAGGCCCGTGAGGATCCCGGGCGCCGCGCCGGGGAGCAGGATGTGCTTCACCATCTCCCGCTCACTCAGGCCGAGCACGCGGGCGAGATCCCGGTAGGCGCCGCTCACGCTCCTTGTCGCCGAGAGCGCGGAGAGGTAGACGGGAAAGAAGCTCGCCAGGACCACGATCGCGAGCTTCGGCGCCTCGTCAATGCCGAGCCAGAGGATGAGGAGCGGCACGAGGGAGAGCGGCGGGATCACGCGCAGCGCCTCGAGCACGAGCGAGAGCGAGCGCTCGACCACGTCGTTCCTGCTCACGACGAAGGCGAGCACGAGCGCGACCGAGGACGAGATCAGGAACCCAGTGAAGACGCGCAGCATCGAGGTGCCGGCGTGCTGCAGGAGTTCCCCTGAGACGAGGAGCTGCACGAAGCGCCGTCCCACCTGCTCCGGGCTCGGCAGGAGCAGCGCGGGCACGTTCCCGAAGTGCGTCACCGCCCACCAGAGGGCGAGGAGCACGAGAGGGAGAACCGCGGGGAGGAGCTTCTTCATCATCAGTGAGGGGAATCGAATCCTGAGAAATCCGGAAGTCCGGGAACGGTGAGCCCCGGACGATATTCCGGAAGTCTAGACGCACCGCGGGCGCCCGGGAGGCTTCGAAGCCCCCGCGGACGCCCGCGGTTTTCCGGCCGGCCCCCTGAAGGGATTCAGGAGGCTCCGGTCATGGGGTGGTCAGATGCCGATCAGGCGAGGAAGACCATGTCCATGATGAAGAAGACCGGCACGAGGATGCAGACCGACCAGACTATGTAGCCGAAGAAGGACGGCATCTTGACGCCGCGCTCGTTGCAGATCGAGACGGTCATGAAGTTCGGGGCGTTGCCGATGTAGGAGATGGCGCCGCAGAACACCGCACCCATCGAGATCGCCATCAGCGTGCGGGCATCGGTCGTCATGAGGACGGAAGGATCGCCGCCGGCGAGGTTGAAGAAGGCGAGGTAGGTCGGGGCGTTGTCCAGGAACGCGGAGAGCGAGCCCGTGAGCCAGAAGAAGACCGTGTTGTTGAACGAGCCGTCGGCGTTCGTGACGAGCGCCACGAGCGGGGCGAAGGCGCCGTTGTGGCCGGCGCGGAGCATCTCGAGCACCGGCACGATGCAGCAGAAGATGCCGAAGAAGAGCTTCGCGACCTCAAGGATCGGATCCCACGAGAAGTGGTTGGCCTCACGCGTGGCCTTCGTCGTGAGCACGAGCGAGGCGCCGGCGATGATGAGGAAGAGCGCGTCACGGCAGATCGACTCGAGGGCGAAGTGCACGCCCTGGAACTCGAACTCGACGCCCGGGTGCCAGAAGCCCGACATCAGCACGGAGCCGATGATGCAGGCGAGCAGCAGGATGTTGATGCCGCCCTCGATCGCGAACTTCTGGTTCGAGTCGGCGGGCTTGTAGCCGTCAGCCACGTCCTTCTTGTATTGAATCGAGTCGATCACGAAGTAGATCGCGAGCAGGATCACGAGGGTGAAGATCCAGGGCACGATGAGATGCGAGGCCGTCCAGAAGAAGTCAACGCCCTTCAGGAAGCCGAGGAAGAGAGGAGGATCACCGAGCGGGGTGAGGCAGCCGCCCACGTTCGCCACGAGGAAGATGAAGAAGACGAAGGTCTGAATGACGCGCTTGCGGCCGCGGTTCGCCTCAATGAGCGGGCGGATCAGCAGCATCGCGGCGCCCGTCGTGCCCATGAAGTTGGCGATGACGGCGCCGAGCGCAAGGAAGCAGACGTTCACGACGGGCTTGCCCACGAAGGAGCCCTTGATGTGAATGCCGCCCGCGACCACGAAGAGCGCGCCCACGAAGATGATGAAGGGCACGTAGTCGGCGAGGAGCACGTGCACGATCGCGTGGTAGCCCGTCGCGAAGTCAACGAGCACGCAGAGCGGGACGGCGCAGCAGAGCGCCCAGAACACGGACACCTTGCCGAAGTGGTGATGCCAGAACTCGGCGGCGAAGAGCGGACAGAGGGCGATACAGAGCAGAATTCCGGCGAACGGAATTGCCCAGCCGAGCCCGAGGGCGCTGCCGTCGAGACCGGCTGCATGAGCGGGCAGAGCGCAGAGCGCTGAAAGTGCGACGGCGAGACGCGCGGCGTTGGAGAACGTCACGGGGAACCTCCCTAGCTTGGGGTGGGATTGGAAGAAATTTTTGTGATCCCTCGCCTCGGATTCCCTGTCTCTCAAAGGACATTCGGCCGGGAAAGGGTTCAGGACGGATCGGTTCTTCCCCGGGGTCACGGCCGCAGGAGCTTTACACAGTGCGGAAACATTGACCTAGGGCAGATACGAATCTTCTAACCTTACACCGAAAAGGGCGCCGGTGAGGCGCCCTTTTGCGAGATTTCAATTAGGTAGATTTACCGAAATGTGCTTTTGGCTTATCTCTTAGGGGTAATCTCGGGTTCGTCCATGCGGAAGACCTGTCTCAGGTAACGCACGTACTCCTCGTTCTCGCACATGCCCTTCTCAGGCGAGTCGGAGATCTTCGCGACGGGCTGCCCGTTGCACTCGACCATCTTGATGACGACGTTCAGGGCCTGCGGGCCGCGGTCATTCATCAGGTTCGTGCCGATGCCGAAGCCGAGGCCCACGCGGCCGTTGAAGCGCCGCCAGAGCTCGAGGGTCTTCGGGATCGTGAGGCCGTCGGAGAAGATGAGGCACTTCGCCCGCGGGTCGCACTTGTTCGCCTTCCAGTGCTCGATCATGCGCTCGCCCCAGACGAAGGGATCGCCCGAGTCGTGGCGCGCGCCGTCGAAGAGCTTGCAGAAGTACATGTCGAAGTCCTCGAGGAAGGGCTTCATGCCGTAGACGTCCGAGAGCGCGATGCCGAGGTCGCCGCGATACTCCTTCGCCCACTGCTCGAAGCCGAAGACCTGGCTGTCGCGCAGGCGCGGCCCCAGGGCCTGGCAGGCCTGGAGGTACTCGTGGGCCATCGTGCCGAGCGGGGTGAGCCCGAGCTCGCGCGCGAAGAGCACGTTCGAGGTGCCCGAGAGCCTCTCGCCCAGGTTTTCCTTCAGCGCGACGATCACCTTGCGCTGCCAGTCGCGCGAGAAGCGGCGGCGCGTGCCGTAGTCCGAGATGCGCAGTTCCTCGGCGTCGGGCTCGTTGTTGAGGAGCTCGATCTTCTCGTTCAGCCTCCGCCAGCCCTCGTCCTCCGTGAGACCGGGAAAGCGCCCTCGGAAGTAGACCTCGTTGACGATCGCGAGCACCGGGATCTCGAAGAGGATCGTGTGCAGCCACGGGCCCCGGATACGGATGTCGATGCCGCAGGGCTGGCTCGGATCGCGCACGACCGAGATGTACTTGCGCTTCAGGTGGAAGAGCGACAGGAACTCGATGTAGTCGGCCTTCATGAAGCGCAGGTCGCGCAGGTACTCGAGCTCGGCCTCGGAGAAATAGAGCCTGCAGAGGTGATCGAGCTCCGCGTTGATCTCGTCGACGAAGGGCGCGAGATCGACGCCCGGCGTGCGGCACTTGAAGCGGTACTGCACCTCCGCGGCGGGGAACTGGTGCAGCACGCACTGCTGCATCGTGAATTTGTAGAGATCCGTGTCAAGCAGGGATTCAATGATCATGCGGCGTGCTCCTGGGGAGTCCTCCCGGGCTCCCTCAGATTTTCTTGGTTAAGTCTTAGAAGTGTAACCTTCGCGGGCTATCATCACTGCGCTTTCAACTCGTAAACATCCGCCCGTTTCCACCGGTTGCAATTTGTCCTGCCAGCCTGACGAAGAAAACCTCCGCCATGACCGACTTCCGCAAGCTTCTCCTGCTCGACTGCGACGGCGTGCTCGCCGACACCGAGGAAATCTCCTGCGGCGCCGTCGCCGCGGCCTTCACCGAGGCCGGGGTGCCGATTTCGACCCCGGAGGCCGTGCATCTCTTCACGGGCACGGACCGCGTCTACCTCACGGAATGGCTGATTGACCATGGCGTCACCGACAAGGAGGCGCTCGCGCAGGCCTTCGCGAGAAAGGACGAGCTCACGCTGCGCGGCATCCGCGAGGAACTGCCGCCCGGGCCCGACACGGTCGCGGCACTTGAAAGACTGGCGGCAAAGGGCGTGACGCTCGCCGTCACCAGCAACAGCATCCACGGGCGGCTTGAGCTCACGCTCGAGAAGATCGGGGTGCTCCCGCTCGTCGAGGGGAGAGTCTTCAGCGCGGCGGACGTGCCGCGCGGCAAGCCCGCGCCCGACCTTCATCTCCTCGCCTGCCGCAGCTGCGGGTTCGAGCCCGCCGAGGCGGTGGTGATCGATGACTCGACCGCCGGCGTCCGGGGCGGCGTCGCGGCCGGCATCCGGTCCGTGGGCTTCACGCGCTGGGCGGAGGACCGGGAGGCCGCGGCCGCGAAGCTCCGCGCGGCCGGCGCCTGCGGCGTCATCAATTCGATCGGAGAGATCGCGCCCTTCCTCGGGCTCTGATCAATCTACGCCCCTGAAGGAGAGGCGCCGGAAAAGTCCTCAGGCTCTTCCACTCCCGGAGTGACCGCTCACTTACTTGAGCTTCACCTCGTGAGGCTCGGTCTCTTCCTTCGGCAGCGGCACCTCGCGCGGCTCGACCACCTTCGGGGCGGGCGTGAGACGCGTGAAGAGCTTGTCGATCAGCTTCGCGAAGAGGCCGATCATCACGGCGGAGACGAGGGTGCCCTCGCGGATCGCCTCGATGTGGCCGAGGAAGAGGATGCCCATCAGCGCGGCGACGACCGTGAGCGAAACGTCATTGCAGATCTTCATCGTGCCGAAGGACTTGTGCGAGAGGGCCGCGGCGACGATCACGAGACCCTCGCCCGGCTGCACGATCGTCTTCGAGCGGATCTGCAGCACGGTGCCGAGCGCGAGCACCACATTGCCGAAGAGGCTCATCGCCGCGGCGACGAACCAGTTGGGCGGAATGAGGCCGCCCACGAGATGCATCGCGAAGTCGATGAAGACGCCGAAGACGAAGCCCACGGGGATCTGGATGAGGTTTATCGGGCGGTAGCGCTTTCTGAGCAGAATGATCTGCCCCGCGACGAAGGCGAAGTTGAGGATCACCGTGCACATGCCGAAGCTGATGCCGGTGATGGCCGCGCCCGTGTACGGAACGGTGCTGATCGGCGTGGTGCCGAGGCCCGCCGTGGTGGTGAAGCCGATGCCGAGTGCCGCGAGGAACATGCCCACAAGGAGCAGCAGGATGCGGCCGAGAAGGTTGCGAAAGCGACGGGGAGAAGGCGGGCGCAGCGTCATTTTTTTTCTTTTTCTGTCAGTTTGTTCCCGGGATCAGGGGAAAGAAAGCGACGCCGGTCCAAAAAGAAGACCGGCGTCGCGCGCGGAAAATAAAGTTCAGAGCCGACCGGCGTCCGAGGTGCCTGAAGTCGGTCAGGGCAGTCGCCGTCAGGCGGAAGGTCGGGAAGGATACAACTTCTCGGGAGCAGCCGTTCGCGGAAGCCGGGGCGAGGAGCGCCTTCCTCTGAAGTGCGTTTCTCCTGTCAGCGTCCGGAAGGACGGCAGGGGTTTCAGACGGAGGGCACTCCTCATTGAAGTGCGTGAGAAACGTGAACCGGGTGCCGCTGTCAGTGACTGTCCGTCAGTCACTCTGAGGAGCGCGGAGCAGTTCACACAAGGAAACGTCTCACGGGTCCTTATTGAAGCGCATACGCGATGAGGAGAGTGTTTGCCACTCAACACTTGAGGCAGTTTCGCTCAAAAGATTTTTTTGAGCCCCCGCCGCCGGCGGGGTCGGCGCGGCCTCAGTCTTCCCTGGGGCAGAGCTCGGGAGGCAGAATCTGCGGCGAATAGAGGCGGTCCATCCGCGGCTCGGCCATGAGGCCGCTCGGCTGCACGCCGGTTCCGCGGCCCCAGTCCCAGATGTTCTCGAAGAGCTTCCCGTGGACGAGGAGCCTGCGGCCTTCCTTGCGGGCGAGGCCGGCCTTCACCCACTCGCCCACCTTGGTCGAGACCCAGCTGCGGTTGGCGGAGATGATCCGCGAGAGCTCCGTGATGGTGAGGCCGAGCGGGCACTCGTTCCAGCCGTCGTTCCTCAATTCCGAGAAGCTCGAGATCGCCGAGATGAGGAAGACGCGCAGCCGCGAGTCCATGTCGAGCGTGAAGTTCGCAAGCATGCCCTCGATCACCGACTCCTCCTTGAGGATCGCGAGGTCGGCGTAGAGCTGCATCGTGTCGATCGACTGCCTCAGCCCCGCGATGAAGGTCTTCCGGGGAACCAGCAGAACCGTTGACGGGCGGATGAACTCCACCATGACGTTGACGCGGTGCGGATTGAGGGCGTCCAGATCCGCGAGGCACCTGCCCGGCGCGAGAAGCGCGAAGATGTGGAGCTGCTTCATCACGTCCATGCAGGAGAAGGTGGCGAGCCCGCTCACGAGGTAGCCCACCTGCGCGGTGTCGCCGAGGCCCCCGTGCGGCATGCCGGAGCCCTTCGGGTAGTCACGGCGCTTGCCGTGCCGCTTGAATATCTCGGCGATCGGTGCGGGCTCGGGCGGAAACACCCAGGGCCGCATGCGGAAGACCTGGCGCATCGATCCTCCGGCAGGCTTCAGTGGATGCGCCTGAAGCCGGGCACGTGTCCTTCCCAGGGAGCCGGGACGGTGTGCACGCCGTGCTGGGCGCAGTCAACGCTCGGCAGCCTGCAGTGCAGGTAGCAGCCGCGGTCGCAGAAATTCTCATGCCACCAGAGGTGCTCGCTCGAGCCGTGGACCCGGAGCTCGGTCTCGACACACCCTTCGGCGGGGCAGTTGAACCGCGCGCTCGCCTCGAAATCGATCCAGATGTGCAGCACCTTGCCCAGGCCGGGCTCCGGGTGGAACTCGTACTTCGAGACGAACCAGGGTTCGTGGATCCCCAGTGCGGAGGCGAAGATCGAGTTGGCGTCAATGTTCTGCATGGATCTCAGGACGGAAAGTCTGCGGGCGCTTCCCTCAAAAGGAGCGCCTCATTTTTTTGCGGGCGGTCAATTTTTAATTTTCCCCCGCGGGGGCGGTTCATTTCAAGCGCCCTCCCGGCCCGGATTTCCCTGAGGACATGTTCAGAACCATGTGCCGGGCGACTTTTCCGGTCGGCCCCCTTGCTTGATTCAGACGACGGAATGCAATTTCACCGGGCCCTGTTTTGGGCGAAAATTCGGGTATACCCATTGCCGGCCGACGCAGCCGGTGTCTCCGCTCCCCCGGACCGTTCCCTCGCCGTTCGGAGCGCTTCCGGCCGGAGATCCGCCCCGCCGGACTCCTTTCCGCCCTCTCCCTCTCACACCATGAACAAGACCTTCCGCGTCATCTGGAACGACTCCCTCCGTCTTTTCCAGGCGGTGAACGAACTCACCCGGACGGAGCGCCGCAGTTCCGGCTCCGCCTCGCCGGTGCTCCGCGCCTCCGCGGTCGCCCTTGCCATCTCCGCCGCGCTCTCCGTCGGCGCCCCTTCCCCGGCGCTTGCAGCGGACGCGGACATCACTCAGGAGGGCGAGATCGCCCTTCCCGCCGGCAGCGTGCTCGACGTCTCCGTCTCGGAGGCCACGACGGCGCTCGCGAATTTCACGGGCGAGGGCGGCATCCGCTTCACGACCGCGGGCGAGACGCTCACGCTCGGGACGACGAGCAGCTACACCGGAACGACCGAGGTGAGCGCGGGGAGCGTCGTGAGCTTCGACGCGGACAACGCCATGGGCGAGACTTCCTGGCTCACGGTCGTCAACACGGGCGAGGTCAAGCTGAACGGCCACCGACAGACCGTTGGCGGTCTCTCGGGCTACGGCACGATCAATCTCGGCACCAGGGCGCAGAGCAGCGCCACCGCGCTCAATGTCATCTACGCCGCCGGGACCGGGGCGCAGACGATCGACACCGACTTCCGGGGATACGGCACGATCAGCATCTCGAGCGCGACCGACGACCCGCTCTCCGTCACCTTCGGGGCGCGCGCCTTCAGCTACTACGGCAGTTTCCTCGGCACGCTCTGGCTCGAGAACGTCTCCACAACCTTCAGCGGGGCTGCGCGCACGACGCAGACGCTGAATCTCGTGCTCGGGACGAATTCCACCCTCTCCGTCTCGGGCGGCACGAGGTACCTGAACCGCATCTCCTTCAACGGCGGCAAGGTCGAGATCAGCCTTGACGGCGCGAGCACGATCGCGCTCGTGGGCGGCATCACCGCGACCTCGGGCAACTGGATCTCCATTGACCTCTCGGGGGAGCTCTCCGCCTCCTCGATGAATTTCTTCTCGAGCGCCGCCGCGCTCACCCAGACCCTCTTCACCACCACCTCGGGCAGCTTCTCCGAGCTCACGACGGATGACTTCTCGCTCAGCACCTTCATGAACGAGGGAAGCGAGATCCTCGCGAGCTCAGGCAGCGTCGCCGCTCGCCTGCACTGGGCCGAGACCTCCGGCCTCACGATCGCCGAGAAGTCCGTCACCTACTCCGCCGCCGCCGATTCGCTTGAACTCGTCGGCACCGGGAGCGACGCCCTCGCGCTCAACGCCTCCTCGGAGACGGGCGGCGCCGGCACCGTGCAGATCGACATCTCGGGCCCGGGCGACCTCGCGATCGCGGGCGGCACCGTGACGCTCGAGGGCTCCCGCAAATTCACCTACACGGGCGCGACGCTCGTTAACGCCGGCAGCCTCATCGTCGCCGCCGACACAGCGCTCGCGACCTCCGGCCTCTCGGTCGCCTCTGGCGCCGCCGCGGAGCTTCTCGCTGACCTCGCAATCGAGAAGCTCACGATTGCCGAGGGCGGAAAAGTGACCGCCGACGCGACGACGCTCACGCTCAGGGGCACCGGCTCTGCAATCTCGGGCGACGCCGCGCTCTCGCAGACGGGCACGCTCGCGCTCGCGGAAAACGCCGCGCTCACCGTCTCGGGCGCCCAGACCGCCTTCACCGGAAACCTCACGCTTGCCACGGGCGCCGTTCTCACCCTCACCGAGGGCGACGCAGTCGCGTCCGCCCCCGTCTCTGGCGCCTCGGGCTCGACCGTGCGCGTCGATTCCGATGAGTCCACGGCGCTCTCCGGGAGCTTCTCGGGGAGCTCGGCCCTTCTCATCGCCGGGGACACCGCGCTCAGCCTTGATGAGTCCGCGGCCGAGGCGGCCTTCGCCGGCCTCGTCACCGTGGGGTTCGAAGGCTCGGGCGGGTCGCTCACGCTCACGAACGCGACGGCGGGGAAACTCACCGGCGCCATCGACACGACGGGGGGCTCCCTCGTCTACAGCCTCGCCTCCGACCAGGTCATCTCCGAGACCATCTCGGGCACCGGCGCGCTTCTTCTCACCGGCACCGGCGGGACCGCCGCCGCCGTGAGCTTTTCCGACACGGCCGCCTCCGCCTTCTCGGGAACGGCCACGGCGACGAACACCGCGCTCACGACCTCGGGCACCGGGAACTGGTTCGCGAACGCCACGCTCGCGCTCGGGAACGGTTCGACCTGGCTGGTAGCTGGCGCGGCAACCGTCGGCGCGCTCGTCGGCGCCGAGGGCTCGACCATCAGGTTCGACACTGCGAACGCACTCGCCGTCACCGGGGCGCTCACGCTGGGCGACGCCGTCGTCGACATCGCCGCCTCGCTTCTCCCGACCGGCTCAGACAGCACTTCAACCACCGCCGCCAATGTCCTCGACATGGATGACGGCGAGGCGAAACTGACGCTCGCCTCGGCCGGCAGCGTCTCGCTCACCAATGCGACGCTCCTCATCGGCGGCGTCGAGGCCGGAAGTGCCAGAACCGTGACGCTCTCCGGCTACGACGGCGTCACCGGCATCTGGAACTACACCCTGGGCGGCGACGGCGGCACCTCGCTCTATGTCACCTATGCGCTCACCGAGCTCAATGTATCGGCCGGCCACGTTCTCACGCTCACGCCCTCCGAGGGCGGAAACTCCACCCTTTCCGTGAAGGTCACGGGCGAGGGCGGCATCGAGATCAACACAACCGGCTCCGTCGAGCTCGCCCGCACGAACACCTACTCGGGCGCGACGACGGTGACAAACGGCACCCTGATCCTGGCCGCGGATGATGCGCTTGGAAGCACCTCCGGCCTCACTGCCGCCGCAGGCACCGACGTCGAGGTCCAGGGCGACCAGACCGTGAAGGGCGCGCTTGCCGTCTCGGGGAGTCTCACCGTCAATTCCGGAGCGCTCCTCACCTTCGAGAGCGGCGAGGTCGCGAACCTCGTGACCGAGACCGAACTTGCGCTCGCCTCCTCGGGAAAGCTCACGATCACGGGCGACTCGAGCATCCACGGCATCAACCCGGGCCTCACCGGCGGCGTGACAATCGCCTCCGGCAGGACCGGGCTCAACTCGTCCGAGGGCCTCGGCTCCGGAGTGATCACGATCAGCGAGGGGGCCGAGCTCTCCGCGAATGTCGCCACGGCCTTCGAAAAGGACTTCAGCAACACGATCACCGGGGCGGGAACCTTCTCGCTCACGGGCGGATCGAGCTCGGTCACGAGCGACGCCGCCTCCTTCTCCGGCACCTGGAGCGTCGCCGAGGGCGCGAGCCTCTCGCTCAACGCGGCCTCGGCCGCCTCCTTCTCGATGGCGGGCGGCGGATGGCTTGAGCTCACCGGCACGGGGGAGAGCGCCGCGGCCGTCACCGTTCACGAAAGCTCCTTCTCCGGCACCGCAGCCTTCACGAACGCCGCGCTCACGGGCTCGAACTACACCGCGCCCTCCTCGTCCCTCGTCCTCAATTCGGGCTCGTCCTACACGGCCGATACGACGGGGCTTCAGCTCGCCGCCCTCACGGTGAACGAAGGCGCCTCGCTCACCTTCGTCGCCGCGGATGCGCTATCCGTCACGGGTGCGCTCACGATCAGCGGCGCCGCGGTTCATGTCACGAGCGCCGCCCAGACAGGGTTCGAGAGCGCCTTCGCCTCGAACGTGCTCGATCAGGGGACGACCGGCGTGACGCTTGCCACCGCGGGCTCCGTCTCCCTTGACGGTGCCTCGCTCTCGCTCGAGGGCGTCTCGAGCACTTCCATTACACGGGCGATCTCGCAGACCGACGGAACCTCTGTCACCGGCACCTATGACTACGCGCTCACGACGAGCCTCGGCGAATCCTCCTCCAGCCTCATCGTCACCTATGCGTTGAAGACGATTGAAGTGGGAGAAGGCGTTTCGCTTCTCCTCGCGCGCACATTGGAAACGGGCAACGGGACCCTCTCCGCAGCGGTCACGGGCGCAGGCGGCATCACAGTGACGGGCGGAGCGGTCACCCTCGCGTCTGCCAACAGTTACAGAGGCGCGACCAGCGTCACCGGCGGCTCCCTCATCCTCGACGCCGACAATGCGCTCGGGGGAACCTCCGGTCTCACAACCTCGGCCGGCACCGCCGTCGAGGTCCGGGGCGACCAGACCGTGAACGGCGCCCTTGCCGTCTCCGGCTCCCTCACCGTCAACTCCGGGGCCATGCTCACCTTTTCGAGCGGCTCGGTCGCGAACCTCACGACCGAGACCGAGCTCGCCCTCGCCTCCCCGGGGATGCTCACGATCACGGGTGACTCGAGCATCCACGGCGTGAACCCCGGTCTCACCGGAGGCGTGACCATCGAGTCCGGGACTACCTCGATCAACTCCGCCGAGGGCCTCGGCACCGGCGTGATCACGATCAACGGGAATGCCGAACTCTCCGTGAACCTCCGCTCAGCCTTCGAGACGAGCTTCGCGAACACGATCTCGGGCTCGGGCACCTTCTCGCTCACTAGCGGCTCGGGCTCGGTCACGAGCGACGCGGCTTCCTTCTCGGGCACCTGGAACGTCGGCGACGGCGCAGCGCTCGCCATCGTTTCCTCGGCCGCCGAGTACGCCGTCAGCACCTCGGGCACCGGCACCCTGGCCTTCACCGGCACGGGCTCGTCCGCGACTCTCGTGACCCTTTCGGGGTCGGCCGGCACCTTTGATCTCACCAACGCCACGGTTGAGGTCAATGACGCTCAATCCTCCGTGAGCGGCGGTCTCTCGTTGAACGACGGCTCCGAGCTTGACTTCAGCGAATCGGGGCGTCTTGCCGTCACCGGAGACATCGCGCTCACCAATGCCTCGGTCGAGGTCGAGAGCTCTTCGCTCAGCGACATCTCGAGGAACGTGCTCTCCGGAAACGTCCTCGACCAGGACGAGTCCGAGAGCGGCGTGGCGCTCGCCACCTCCGAGAGCGGCTCCGTCTCGCTCTCGAATGTCAAGCTCAATATTGTCGGCGGCACGGACAGTTCCGTCTCGGCGGCCATCATCCAGTCCGACGGCTCCTCGGTCACCGGAACCTATGACTACACCCTGAGCGTGCGCGACACGGCCTCCGGCTCCGCCGTTTGGGTCTCCTTCGCCCTGAAGAACATTGACGTGGGCGAAGGCGTTCAGCTTCTTCTCGCGCCCTCAGCGGAGAGCGACAGCGATGCCACGCTGCGGACGACGGTGACTGGCGAAGGCGGCATCACCGTCACGGGCGGCGAGGTCACCCTCACGTCTTCCAACAGCTATCAGAGCGGGACCAGGGTCGAGAGCGGCACCCTCATCCTTGCCGCGGACAATGCGCTCGGAAACACCTCCGGCCTCACCACCGCGGCCGGCACTGCCGTCGAGGTCCGGGGCGACCAGACGGTCAACGGCGATCTCGCGGTCTCGGGCAGCCTCTCCGTCGCCTCCGGCGCGGCGTTCGCCTTCACGGGCGGCAGGGCCGCCGAGCTGTCCGTTTTCTCGGGCGGCTCAGTCAGCTTCTCGAGCGCCGAGATCACGAAGCTCACGACCGAGGCGGGCAGCGCGCTCAAGGGCACCGGTCTTCTCCGGATCACCGGCGACTCGGCCGTCACGGGCGCCAACGAGGGGCTCACCGGCGGCGTTGAGATCGCCTCGGGCACGACGAGGATCGATGACCTCGGCGGCCTCGGCTCGGGAGAGCTCACCATCAACGGCGTGCTTCAGATTGACGGCGCCGTCTCGGGAAATCTCGCCAACGACCTCTCGGGCTCGGGCTCCGTGGCGCTTGCCGCTTCGGGCGCCGCGGTGACTGTGGGCTCGAACGCCTCGGGCTTCACCGGCACCTATGAGCTTGCCGAAGGCACCTCGATCCACCACTATCTGATCGAGTCGCTCTCCTCGGCCGCCGATGACGGGATCGCCGTCGCCGCCGAGGAGGGAATCGCGACGGCCGGCGAGACGCAGACCGCGGACGCGGTGAGCTATGTCTTCAGCAACACCCTGACCGGCGCGGGCGACTACACGGTCCACGGCGGCGGCGCGAACGTCACGTTTGAGAGCGCCGGTCAGTTCTCGGGCTACTCGGGGCTGTTCACGCTGCTGAACTCAACGGTCGAGCTCTCGGGAACGACGCTCGCCGCTGCTGAGGAGATCCGGAACCTCACCGCGGGCTCGGGCACCACGCTCCGGCTCACGACCGCGACGACGCTTCAGAACCTCACGCTCGACGGCGCAACGCTCGACATCGGCGCCAACTCCCTCACCGCAGCCTCGCTCACGAGCACCGCAGGGAGCGTCATCTCGGTCGCCGCCCTGCTCTCGGGCAGCGACTCCGCTGCCGGAACGCTGACCATCGAGGGCGCCGCCGCCGGCTCGGCCTCCCTCGCCGTCAGTCTGCTCGACGGGAGCGTCGGCGGAGCGCTCTCGAACCTCACGATCGCCACGATCTCGGACGGCACGGAGTTCACGCTCACCCTCGAGGAGCCCCTCGTCATCAACGACTGCACCTACACCCTCGAGTCCGTCTACGACGTCGACGGCAACAGGATCTACTACCTCGCCGGCACCTCGGGCGCGAGAGACGTGAAGACCCCGGGGACCGGCGCCCGCGCGACGCTCGCGCTCCTTGCCGCCGAGGCCTTTGACCTCAGTCTGCGCGGCAAGGCGGGCGACCGCGTCCGCACCGACCCGGTCACGGGCGAGGAGATCTCCTCCACGCTCTGGGTGAGCCAGACGGGCGACTGGACGAGGCTCGACGACACGAGCGGACAGCTGAAGAGCAAGGCGCGCCTCCTCACCACCCACGTGGGCGGCGACGTGGCCGTTCTGCCCGCGGGTGACGGCACGCTGCGCCTCGGCCTCCTCACGGGTTACTCGAGCGCCGAGGTCGACACGGACTCCCGCGTGACGGGCGGCACCGCCGACGGCGACTTCCGCGGCTGGTCGATCGGCGCCTATGCCGCCTGGGGACTCCCGGGCGACACCGGCCCGTGGGCCGGCGCCCAGGTCCGCTGGAACACCTTTGAGAACAAGGTGCAGGGCGAGGGGCTTGCGAAGGAAAAGTACGACGCCGACGGCTGGACCGTCGCGCTCGAGGCGGGCTGGAACCAGCCCCTCGCGACGGGCGGCGGCTGGACCTGGGCGATCGAGCCCCATGCGCGCGTGCTCTGGTCCGGCATCGAAACCGACACGCAGATCGACTCCTACGGCCAGCGCTTCGAGACGACGGGCGACGGCAACGTCCGCACGACGCTGGGCGCCCGCACGGCGCTGAGGATCACCGGGGCGGACGAGACCGGCGAGTGGATGAATGTCTTCGCCGAGCTCAACTGGGTTCACAACACCAAGGACTTCGCGACGACCGTCACGAACGAAGGCGATGTGAGCACGGCGACGATGAGCGCGAGGAACCTCGGCGAACTCAGGCTCGGCCTCGAGGCGCAGTTCACCCCGGCCGTCTCGGTGTGGACGGACCTGAGCCACCGCGAAGGCTCGGACAGCTTCCGCTCGACGGGCTTTGCGATCGGCGCGCGCTACCGCTTCTAACCCGGAACCGGGCCGGCAAGGCCCGGCTCCGCAATGTCTGATTCCCGCCCCGGCTCCTGCCGCCCGGATCCTCATGGTCTGAGCAACAGGAGCCGGAATCCTGTCGTGCCCGTGCAATCCCATGACCGGAGGGTTCTGAATGCAGTCCTGCCGCCGTCAGGCAGATCTGATGACGCAATCAAGAATGCCCCGGCAGGTCTTGTTCACTTTCACTCTCCACGACGCATCTCCCCTGTAAACGAGGGCAGGACAGTTGATTCCCGGTCCGGCCCGGCGAAGAGAATCGTGACTCAGGATATGTCGTGAAACAGGGAACCTGGAATCTCAACTTCCTCGATTTCAGAAAAGCAACTCAGTGTTTTCCCTAGGATCTAAAAAACTAAATTCTAAGGAAACGCAACATGCCGGCACCGGGCTTCCCGGGGCCTGATCGCGACAGACTGTTGCTCGGCCGCGTCACAGGGTCCTGAATGAACCCGTATTGAACTCAGAACTTTTCAAGCCGCGCCATGTGAGACTAAATTGGTCGTACCACACTGCCAACCACTTGGGAGGTTTTATGCAGCAGTTCCTCAAGTCCGCCGTCGCCATTGCGACGTTCGCGGCAATCTCCTCGTCCGCCTTCGCGTTCAACGCCGGCTCCGTCACAGTTGACGGCACAGCTGTCACACCCGTTCTTGAGAACGGCGCGATCGCCATCGGTTCCACGGACGCCCAGAGCGTCGTCATCACTCAGGGGACCTCGAGCTACGGCATCGCCGTCGGCTACGTTGACTCCTCTCTTGAGAAGCCGACGGCTCAGGCTGAAACGGCCACGATCCTCGGCAGCGACATCTCCGTCAGCTCGGTCCGTGCGCTCCAGGCGAGCGTCTTGGGCGGCAATATCGTCGTGGGCGACGAGAACACGAAGACGGTGACGCTTGACGGCTCCTACATGGGCATCTTTGCGTTGAAGGGCGGCTCGGTCAAGATCAATGCCGAGAACCTCGTCGTGAATTCCGGCACGTTCGGCATTCACTCCCAGAACAACACCGAGAGCACCACGGCGCCTGATGGCACCTCGGAAATCATCATCAACGCCGCGAACACGACGATCACGAGCGACCAGATCGGCATCTCCGCCTTCTCGAACGGCTACGTCGAGGTGAACGGGAACCTCACGGTCAATGCCAAGAACGCCATCGACACCCGCGGCTTCGCCACGATCGTCATCAACAAGGCCGGCACCGGCACCGTCGTGCTCAACGGCGACATCGTCTTCGAGACCCCGGGCTCCTCGCAGAACAGCGGCAACTACATCGGCTCCACGGTCAAGCTCAACCTCTCCGGCGCCGGCTCCTCCTGGACCGGCAATGCCTACAAGGACTACCCGAAGTCCAACGAGGGCACGGCCAAGTACAACGAGACCTCCGGTCTCTATGTCTCCATCTCCGACGGCGCGCAGTGGACTCCGACGGCTGTCACCAACTCGGATGACGGCACCCAGATCATCAAGTACCAGTCGATCAACAATCTTGAGCTCAACGACGGCGTGATCAACATCACGTCCGACCTCGTCGGCTCGGATGCCGCCGCGGTCACCGTTGACAATCTCTCGGGCACGGGAGGCACGATCAACCTCGAGACGACGAAGACCGATGATGGCTTCAGCGCCGCCAAGTTCGTCGCCACCAGTGTGGACACGACGGAATCGACGCCCGCCCTCGCCGTCAACTTCACCGGCATCACCGCCGATGACCTGACGAACGCCGCCGAGGATCTCGCGACCCTCCAGAGCAACATCACTGCCGAGGGCACCAGCCAGACCCTGTCGGTCGCCGAGGGTGACGTGAACGGCGCCGTGACGGCCACGGTTGATGCCGATACGGGCACAATCTCAACCCCCACGACCGCGACCAACACCAAGCTCGAGACCCTCTCGTCGGTCACGTCGCTCGCCACCATCCAGTGGCGCCACGAGATGAACGACCTCACGAAGCGCATGGGCGAGCTGCGTGACCAGCCGGGCACGCTCGGCTCCTGGGCCCGCATCTACGGCGCCGAGCAGAAGTACGGCCGCCAGAACGTCCGCCAGAAGAGCACCTCGATCCAGGTCGGCAGCGACTACGCGATCGGCGACTGGAAGGTGGGCGGCGCGTTCAGCTACACCGACGGTTCGACCACCTATGCCCAGGGCTCGGGCGACACCGAGACCTTCGGCCTCGCCGCCTACGGCTCCTGGATCTCCGACAACGGCTTCTTCCTTGACCTGATCGCGAAGTACTCGCGCATCGAGTCGAAGTTCGACATCGCGAACATGTCGGGCAAGACGAAGAACAACGCGTACTCGGTGAGCGCCGAGGCCGGCTGGCACTGGGACGTCAACGAGATCGCCTTCGTCGAGCCGCAGGCCGAGCTCACCTACGGCCGCATCATCGGCGATGACGTCACCGCATCGAACGGCGTGCGCATCGAGCAGGACGACTTCAGCTCGCTCATCGGCCGCATCGGCCTGCGCGGCGGCCTGAAGTTCCCGGAGAAACGCGGCAACATCTACGCCCGCGTCTCTGCCGTCTATGACTTCGACGGCGAGTCCGAGGCCATGTACTCGAAGGGCACGAACACCTCGCGCATCACCGACGACATCGGCGGCGCCTGGGTTGAGTACGGCATCGGCGCCAACTTCAACCTCACCGACCGCACCTACACGTACGTTGACCTTGAGCGCACGAGCGGCGGCGACGTCGACGAACTCTGGCGCTTCAACATCGGCCTGCGCCACACGTGGTACTGATCAGCCTCTCTGATCACCGCTGAGTGAATCATCGCCGCGGTCCGGATCTCCCGGGCCGCGGCGATTTCATTCTTCCGGCCTCCGCGGATCATGGGGAATTTTCCCCATGACCGGCGCCGATTCCCCATGATGCCGCCCAGGCGCTTCGTGTGAGCTCCGGGGCTGCTCCCCGAAAAGAATTTCGCCGCGGACCTTCAGGAGAGATCCGCGGCGATTCTTTAGTTCATCAGGCCGTCAGGCATCAGACGAGTCCGGCCTCGGCGAGGCGCCCGTGCGCGGCCCGCCAGAGGGCCGTCTGCCGCAGGTGCTGCATCGACACGGGCGTGCCCGGGTCGGGGAGCAGTCTCGCGAGGCGCTCGTTGAAGGCCGCCGGGCGCGTCCAGTGCAGTTCCCCGAGGATCGAGTCCACCTCGTCGGGATGGTTGCAGTGGAGCACCATGTCGCAGCCCGAGGCGAGCGCGCGGATGGCGCGCTGGGCGGGCGAGTCGAGGCTGCCCGCGCCCTTCATCGAGAGATCGTCGGAGAAGACGATGCCCGAGAAGCCGACTGACTCTCGGAGCACGTGCCCGAGGAGTTCCCTCGAGTAGGTGGCCGTCTCGCCGCCGTAGCACGTGTAGCCCACGTGGGCCGTCATGACCGAGTCGAGTTCGGTCGTGAGCGCGCGGTACTGCGCGAGGTCGGCGAGCACCTCCTCGAGGCTGCGCTCGTCGGTGGGCAGCGCCACATGGCTGTCGGCCTGCGCCCAGCCGTGGCCGGGGAAGTGCTTGCCGCAGTTGCTCATGCCTGCCTGGCGCAGGCCCGCGATGAGGCCGCGCGCGTTGCGCGTCACCTCCGCCGGGGTCGCGCCGAGCGAGCGGTTGCCGATCACGGCCGAGCGGCCGTGGTCGAGGTCAAGAACGGGGGTGAAGCTGAAGTCCACGCCGCATGCGCGGAGTTCCGAGGCGAGCACGTAGCCCGCGGCGGCGAGGAGCCCCGGGGCTTGGTCGCCGAACTTTCGGAAGTCCGACATCGCGGGGATGGCGGTGAAACCCTCGCGGAAGCGCTGCACGCGGCCGCCCTCGTGATCCACTGCAATGAGGATCCCGGGGCGGACGCCGTGGATGGCACCCGTGAGCGCGGTGAGTTCGTCCGGGTTGGCGAAGTTCCTCGTGAAGAGGATCACGGCGCCCGTGAGGGGGTGCCGCAGGCGTTCGATCTCGTGCGTCGTGAGGACGGTTCCCTCAATGTCGACGACCACGGGACCGAGCGAGTCGGCAAGGGCGATTTTTTCCCGGCTGAGCATAAGAATCAGGCTCCGGCGATTTCGTCAAAGATCTGATTGTAGCGGCGCACCGTCTCGGCGAAGCCGTACTCGAGCGCCTCGGCGGTGAAGGCCTGGCCGATCGAGACCTCCTGAATGTGCTTGCACTCCCTGAGGAGCTGCCCGACGTTCGTGAGCGAAAGGTCATGGCCGGCGTTGACGCCGATGCCGAGCTCGCTCGCGATCTGCGCGCAGTCGGCGTAGGGGACGATCACGTCCTCGACGATCTCGGTCTCGGCGGCGATGGCGTAGGCCTCGGTGTAGAGCTCGATGCGGTCGGCGCCGAGCTCCTTGACGTACTTGATGAAGTCGGGCTCGGGATCGACGAAGAGGCTCACGCGGCAGCCGAGCTTCTTCGCCTCCTCGATCACCGGGCGGAGCTGCTTGCGCACGTCCTCGTCGTCAAGATAGAAGCCGTGGTCGCTCGTCTTCTGGTCGGTGGCGTCCGGCACGAAAGTCACCTGGTGCGGGCGGATCTCGCGGATGATCGGCATCAGGTTCTCGAA
This sequence comes from Sutterella sp., assembly GCF_030539355.1. GTDB lineage: Bacteria > Pseudomonadota > Gammaproteobacteria > Burkholderiales > Burkholderiaceae_F > Sutterella. Next base: position 12,989 of record NZ_JAUNSF010000012.1, on the reverse strand, counting down.
GGGATTGCCCTCGATGTTGAGTTCGCGTCCGGGGAAGCTGTCGACGAGGGCCTTGAGGGGCGCCAAGTCCGAGCGGCGGATGTGGCGCTCGTCGGGACGCGGATGAACCGTGAGACCGGCGGCGCCGGCCTCGAGCGCGATGCGGCCGAGGCGGACCGGATCGGGAGCGTTGCCCTCGCGGGAATTGCGCACGAGCGCAACCTTGTTGAGATTGACGGAAAGCTGAGTGCGGACCATTGTCCTCATCTCCTCGAAAACGTTTGAAACGGGTCTTTGCGCTCCCCGCGGCTGGAAGAAGCCTCATGGGGGTGCCGGAATTTCTGATTCGTACCGGATTCTTCTTTGAATTTGGGTGAGCTTATCACGCACAGACTCGGCCGCCCTTCTCCGTTCTGCCTAAGCCGCAGGCGGTTTCGTAATCCTTCGGGATAAGTCCGGGGCCTCCCAACGGGGAGGTGCGCGCTCAGGACCCTCCCTCTATCCTTTTCAGGTTATCCGCTGCGGGCACCCCCACCCGCGGCGGCCATTACGAAGCGAGAAAAATCAATGAAGAAAATCGCTGCCATCACCGTCGGCCAGTCCCCGCGCACGGACATGGTCTCCGACATCGCCCCGCTGCTTCCCGGGGTGGAAATCCTTCAGTTCGGTGCGCTCGACGGCCTCACGCCCGCTGAGATCCGCCGCGAATTCGGGCCCGACCCGGGCGAGGCGCCGGTGACGACGAAGCTCGCCGACGGCACGCCCGTCGAGTTTTCGGACCGGAAGATTCTCGGACGTCTGCAGGACTGCATCACCCGCGCGGAGGCGGCGGGCGCCTCGGCGATCCTCATGCTCTGCACCGGCGCCTTCCCGGCCTTCCGCTCTCAGATCCCGGTGCTGCAGCCCACCGCGCTCGTCCGGGCGTTCGTGACGGGAACGCTCAGGGGACGGCGCCTCGGCGTGCTCAGTCCGGCTGCCGGGAAGATGCAGGCCGCGCACATCTTCTGGCACGACGAGGGCGCGGGGCTCATCGCGTGCGCCGCGGCGCTTCCCTACGGCGACATGGACACCGTGCTCGCGGCTGCGGAGAGTCTCAAGGCCCAGGGCGCGGCGGTGATCCTGCTCGACTGCATGGGATTCTCGCGGGCGCAGAAGCGCCTCGTCGCCGAGGCGACCGGCCTCGAGGTGATCCTGCCGCGGACGGTCTCGGCGCGGGCACTGGCCGAGATCGTTGATGTCTGACCGGAGAGGTCAGATGCGCTTGAGCTCCGCGAGCACGCGACGGGTGCGCAGAGGCCGGCCGTCGAGCCTCAGTTCGATCGCCTCGCGGTAGATCTCGCGCGCGGCGCGCAGCGCCTCCGCTCGCTCGAGCCTGCCGGCGATGACGTCCTCGACCTCGGCGCGGCCCCAGGTCTTCAGGCCCTCGGCCGCCTCCTCGGAGATGCCGGTGAGCTCGCCCGTCGCGCGGAGCACGAAGCGCGGCATGTCCTTCCCCTCGGTCACGAGCACGGGCCAGCCGCAGCAGGCGAGAAGCTCTGATTCGAAGCGCCTCAGCGTTCTCTGGCGCTCCACCGGGTCGGGGTCGCCGAGATGCGCGACGGCGCGCACCACCGCGGCGAAGAGGCCCGGATGCGGGTCATCGCGTTCGGTGAGACGCAGCACGAGTTCGTTGACGTAGAAGGCCGAGAGCAGAGCCTCGCCCGTGAGCGTCGGGAGCCCCCCGAGCCTCTCGGCGCGCATCAGGATCTTCGCCTCGCGCTTTCCCGACCACGTCATGCGCAGGAGCGAGAAGGGAACGAGCACGCCGCGCAGGTTCGATCCCGGGCGCTTCGCGCCCTTGGCGATCATGAATAGCCGTCCCGAGCGGGCGGTGAGCACGTCGGCGACGAGACTCGACTCGCTCCAGGGACGGGTGTGGAGCACGAGCGCGGGCTCGGCGGCATTCCGCCGGGACTTCGCGCCCCCGGCCTCCTCGCGCTCGATCTCGTCCAGAATCGCCTCGGCGGCCCTGCCCTGACGGATCGCGTCCTCGAGGGTCACCTCGGAGCGCCCCGTCGTGAGGATGCGCGGCGTCTCCGGTTTTTTCGGCGCCGTCTTTCGCTTCGGAAGAGGACGCGCAGCCTTCTCCGGCCCGGTCCTCGGCAGCGTCTTGACGACGAGCCGCTCAGGCACAGCGGGCGCCGGCAGGGCGAGCACGGGCGCGGAGGGCGCCTGCGCGCCCTCCCTGAGTTCTGAATCCGCCTTCTCCGTGTCCGACATGAAGCCTTTGTTTCAGGGACGATCAGTCGTAGCCGAGGGTCTTCAACGCCTTCACGTCGTCGGACCAGCCGCGGCGCACCCGCACCCAGACCTCAAGGTGCACGGGGCAGCCGAGCTGCTCGGTGATGTCGGCGCGCGCGAGGCGCGAGATCTCACGGAGCTTCGCGCCCTTCTCGCCGATCACGATGGGCTTGTGGCTCTCGCGGTCAACGATGAGCGTCGCGACGATGTCGGCGGTGCGCTTTCCGTCCTCCTCGGTCTCCTTCCAGCGGTCGATGGTGACGGCCGTGCCGTAGGGGAGCTCGTCGCCCAACAGGCGGAAGGCCTTCTCGCGGATCGTTTCCGCGGCGATGAAGCGCGGCGACTTGTCCGTGTAGAGGTCCGGGTCGAAGTACGGGATGCTCTCGGGAAGGAGCTTCTCGATCTCGCGCAGAAGGTCGTCGAGCTGACGCCCCTTCTCGGCCGAGACCGGCACGATCGCGGCGAAGGGGAAGCGGCGCATCGAGTCGGCCATGAGCGGCAGGAGCGCATTGCGGTCCTTCGCGAGGTCGGTCTTGCTGATCGCGAGAATGACGTTCGAGGATTCCTTCGGCAGAAGCTGCAGGACCTCCATGTCGGCGGGCTTCCAGCCCGAGGACTCAATGAGGAGCACGATCGCGTCGCACTCGCCCATGGCGGAGCGCACCGAGCGGTTCATGCGGCGCGTGAGCTGCGTCTTCACCTTGGTCTGGAAACCCGGGGTGTCGACGAAGACGAACTGCGCCATCTCGGTCGTGAGGACGCCGAGGACGCGGTTGCGCGTCGTCTGGGGCTTCTTCGAGGTGATCGAGACCTTCTCGCCCACGAGCGCGTTGATCAGGGTGGACTTGCCGACGTTGGGGCGGCCGACCACGCCGACGTAGCCGCAGCGGAAGCCCTCGGGAACGGCGCGGCCCGTGACGGCGCCGGCCTTGGCGAGCATCGCCTCGAGCTCGGTCTCGCTCATCGCGGGACCGCCCTCTTCGTCTTCGGCCTCGTCGAGTTCCTCTTCGGCCTCATCAGCCTCGTCTTCGAGCTCCTCTTCCTCGATCTCGACCTCGGTCTCGACGATGAGCTCGTCGTCCTGCTCGTGCTTCTTCTTCGTCATTTCGTTTCCGTCCTCTGCTTGGCGATTTCAATGGCGGCCTCTGCGGCGCACTGCTCGGCGGCGCGCCGGTTCTTGGCGCGCCCCGTCGTCACGATCCCGAGCGCCTCGATGCGGCACTCGCACTCAAAACTGCGCTCATGCGCGGCGCCCGACGTGGAGACGATGCTGTACTCGGGGCGCGGCAGGTGCTCGCCCTGGAGGAGCTCCTGCAGACGCGTCTTCGGATCCTTGCTCAGCTTCTCGGCGGGCAGGCCCGTGGAGAAGATCGGCTCGTAGAGCTTCAGGATCACGCGCTCGGCGGTTTCGAACCCCGACTCGCGGAACACCGCGCCGAAGATCGCCTCCATCGCGTCGGCGAGAATCGAGGGACGCTGGTGTCCGCCCGTCTTCACCTCGCCGTCGCCCATCAGGAGGAACGAGGACACGTCGATGCGGCGGGCGATCTCGTAGAGCGTCCCCTCGCAGACGAGGTTCGCGCGCACGCGCGAGAGGTCGCCCTCGTTGAAGTGCTGGTCACGCTGGAAGAGCGTGTAGCCGATCACGCAGTTGAGGACCGAGTCCCCGAGGAACTCAAGGCGCTCGTTGTGCTCGGCGCCGAAGCTGCGGTGCGTGATGGCTCGGCGCAGGAGCTTCTTGTCCTTGAATTCATAGCCGATGCGCTCTTCGAGCGCGGAAAGGGGAAGCATGATTTTCTTTTTCTGTGCTGTCTGTAATTCTTCTTCGAGCAAAACCCCGGGCAGCGTCCGCCCGGGGCTTCTCTGAAACGGGGAGCGGCTTTCGCTCACTCCCCGGGGCGGGCGGCCGCAGGGATCACTGGAAGCGACCGATGCGGCTCATGTCGCCGAAGTTCGCCCAGATGAGGATGGCACGGCCGACGAGGTTCTCGTCAGGCAGGAACCCCCAGAAGCGGCTGTCCTCGCTGTTGTCGCGGTTGTCGCCCATCGCGAAGTACTTGCCGTCGGGCACCGTGCAGACGAAGCCGCGGTCGTTGTATTCGCAGGTGGGCTCGTGGCGCATCACGGCCTGCATCGGCACCCAGCTCGGACGGCGGTGGTCAAGGGCCATGAGGTGCGTCACGCCGCTCAGGTCCTCGTCGCGCTCGTCGAGCGTCACCATCGAGTTCTCGTCGATGAAGTCGCGCGGACGGGTCTGCTTCTGCTCGACGCCGTTGATGTAGAGCACCTTGTTGCGGTACTCGACGCGGTCGCCGGGAACGCCCACGATGCGCTTGATGAAGTCGACGTTCTCGTCCATCGGATAGCGGAAGACCACGACGTCGCCGCGCTGGGGACTGCCGAGGTCAAGCACCTTCAGGTTCGAGACCGGGAGACGGATGCCGTACTCGTACTTGTTGACGAGGATGAAGTCGCCCACGTGCAGCGTCGGGAGCATCGAGCCCGACGGAATGCGGAAGGGCTCGAAGAGGAAGCTGCGGAGCAGGAAGACCAGAAGGATCACCGGGAAGAGGCCCGCGGTGTACTCGAGCCACCAGGGCTGGCGGAGCGCCTCGGCGCGCAGGCGCTTGTGCTCCTCCACGACGGAGGCCTCGCCGCGCCCGAGCGCCTCGCGGTTGCGCGAGGCGTACTCGTTCGCCACGGCCTCGGCGCGCTTCTTCCGCTGCGGGTAGAAGACGGTGCGCTCGAAAATCCAGAAGACGCCCGTGATGAGCGTGAGGAGGAAAAGAATCAGAGCGAAGTTCATGCCTGTTCCTTACTGTTCCTTGATTTGAATTACTTCTCTTCGGTCTGAAGGATCGCGAGGAAGGCTTCCTGCGGGATCTCGACGCTGCCGACCTGCTTCATGCGCTTCTTGCCGGCCTTCTGCTTCTCGAGGAGCTTGCGCTTGCGGGTGATGTCGCCGCCGTAGCACTTGGCGAGCACGTTCTTTCTCAGGGCCTTCACGTTCTCGCGGGCGATGATGTTCGCGCCGATCGCGGCCTGGATCGAGACCTCGTACATCTGGCGCGGAATGAGCGAGCGGAGCCGCTGCACGAGCTCGCGGCCGCGGGGAACGGCGTTGGCGCGGTGCATGATCGCCGAGAGCGGATCGACCTTGTCGCCGTTGATGAGCACGTCGACGCGCACGACGTCGGCCGCGCGGTACTCCTTGAACTCATAGTCCATGGAGGCGTAGCCGCGCGTGAGGCTCTTCATGCGGTCGAAGAAGTCGAGCACGATCTCCGCGAGCGGGAGGTCGTAGGTGAGGTGCACCTGGCGGCCGTGGTAGGCGAGGTTCGTCTGCACGCCGCGCTTGTCCTGGCAGAGCTTCATCACGGCGCCGACGAACTCGTTCGGCACGAAGATCGTCACCGTGTCGATCGGCTCGCGGATCTCGTCGATCTTGTCCACGGGCGGCAGCTTCGACGGGTTCTCGACGTGGATCACCTCGCCGTCGGTCATCAGCACCTCGTAGACCACCGACGGGGCGGTCGTGATGAGGTCCATGTTGTACTCGCGCTCGAGACGCTCCTGCACGATGTCCATGTGGAGAAGCCCCAGGAAGCCCGCGCGGAAGCCGAAGCCGAGCGCCTGGGAGTTCTCGGGCTCGAACTGGAGCGCCGCGTCGTTGAGCTGCAGTTTCGTCAGCGCATCGCGCAGCGCGTCGTACTGGTTCGATTCCACGGGGAAGAGGCCCGCGAACACCTGGGGCTTGACGGCCTTGAAGCCGGGGAGCGGCGCGTCGGCGCGCTTCGAGGCGCCCGTGACCGTGTCGCCCACGCGGGCGTGCTTGAGTTCCTTGATGCCGGCGATGATGAAGCCCACCTCGCCCGCGGAGAGCGATTCGCGCGTCTTGCTCTTCGGCGTGAAGACGCCGACCTGCTCGACGAGGTGCGTCGCGGCCGTCGCCATCAGCTCGATCTTGTCCTTCGGGCGGATCGTTCCGTTCACGACGCGCACGAGCATCACCACGCCCACGTAGTTGTCGAACCACGAGTCGATGATGAGCGCCTGGAGCGGGGCGTCCGGATCGCCCTCGGGGGGCGGCACGTCGCGCACGACGCGCTCGAGGATGTCGTCGACGCCCATGCCGGTCTTCGCCGAGCAGGGAATCGCATCCGTCGCATCGATGCCGATCACGTCCTCGACCTCCTCGCTCGCGGCGATCGGGTCGGCGCTCGCAAGGTCCATCTTGTTGAGCACGGGAATCACGGTGACGCCGAGGTCGATCGCGGTGTAGCAGTTCGCGACCGTCTGCGCCTCGACGCCCTGCGTGGCGTCGACGACGAGGAGCGCGCCCTCGCACGCGGAGAGCGAACGGCTCACCTCGTAGGAGAAGTCGACGTGGCCCGGGGTGTCGATGAGGTTGAGCTCGTAGATCTCGCCGTCCCTGGCGCGGTACCTGAGCGCAGCCGTCTGCGCCTTGATCGTGATGCCGCGCTCGCGCTCAAGGTCCATGCTGTCGAGCACCTGCTCGCTCATCTCGCGGTCGGAGAGGCCTCCGCAGCGCTGGATGAGTCGGTCGGCAAGCGTGGACTTGCCGTGGTCGATATGGGCGATGATCGAAAAATTGCGGATGTTCTTCATTCGTCTGTCAATGCTCGGGACTCCCGGAGAGGCCGCACGGGCCTGCGGGGGAGCCGCCCCGCCATGGTCTTGCGCCGTGGTCGGAGAAGGAAATCTGTCTGAAATTTTCCGGAGATGCGCGCCTCTTCCGATGATTTCTGCGGACGCGCGCGAGGGTGCCCTCCCGCCCGCGTTTTCAAAAAAACGCTGTCTGGGAGCGCACCCGAACATTCTTTTCCGGTTTTTCACCGGGAAGGGACTGCCCGCAGGCGCCCGGCTTCCCGGAGGCGTCATTTTAGCGTGATAGGGCCCCGGCCTCGGACGGAAAAGAGAAAGCGAGTGCAAGTTTTGCTTATCGGCCGTGTCTTCCCGGAAAAAGGAAGGGCGCCCTTCCCGGTTCACCCGGAGGACGCCCTTCACTGCGGGAAGCGCCGCCTGGAGAGGCTTTATCAGGCCTCGTAGCGCTTGTAGATCACGGTCGAGTTCGTGCCGCCGAAGCCGAAGGAGTTCTTCATCGCGGCGCGGATCGTCATCGGACGGGCCTTGTTCGCGCAGAAGTCGATGCCCTCGCACTCGGGATCGACGTTCTCGAGGTTGATCGTCGGGGGCGAGACCTGCTCCTTCACGGCCATCACCGAGAAGACGGACTCGATGCCGCCGGCGCCGCCGAGGAGGTGGCCCGTCATCGACTTCGTGGAGTTCACGACGAGCTTCGAGCAGTGGTCGCCGAAGACCTCGCGGATCGCCTTCACCTCGTTGACGTCACCGACGGCGGTGGAGGTGCCGTGGGCGTTGAGGTAGTCGATGTCCTCGGGCTTCATGCCGGCGTGGCGCAGGGCCATGCGCATGCAGCGGACCGGGCCGTCGGAGGCCGGGGTCGTGATGTGGAACGCGTCGCCCGAGAGGCCGTAGCCGACCACCTCGGCGTAGATCTTCGCGCCGCGGGCCTTAGCATGCTCGAGCTCCTCGAGAACGAGGACGCCGGCGCCCTCGCCCATCACGAAGCCGCTGCGGTCCTTGTCGAAGGGACGCGAGGCCTTCTCGGGCTCCTCGTTGGCGCGCGAGAGCGCGTGCATGGCGTCGAAGGCGCCGATGCCGATCTTGCAGACGGTCGCCTCGCTGCCGCCGGCGACCATCACGTCCGCGTCGCCGCGGGCGATGATGTACATCGCCTCGCCGATCGCGTGCAGGCCGGTCGAGCAGGCCGTGACGTGCGCGATGTTCGGGCCCTTGAGACCCTTCATGATCGCGAGCTGGCCCGAGGTCATGTTGATGATGCTGCCCGGAATCATGAAGGGCGAGATGCGGCGCGGACCGCGGGCGACCATCGCCTCGTCGTTGGCGCAGATCGTCTGCAGGCCGCCGATGCCGGCACCGATGGCGACGCCGATCATGGGCGCGTTCTCCTCGGTGATCTCGAGACCCGAGTCCTCGAGGGCCATCAGACCGGCGCCGACGCCGAAGTGCACGAAGCGGTCGAAGCGGCGGATCTCCTTCACGTCGAGGTACTTCGAGGCATCGAAGTCCTTGACCTCGCCGGCGATCTGGCAGCCGAGGTCCGACGGATCGAAGTGCGTGATCCTGCCGATGCCGCTCTTGCCTTCAAGCGCGGCCTTCCAGCTCGTCTCAAGATCGTTGCCGAGCGGCGAGATCATGCCGAGACCGGTGACAACAACGCGACGGTTCATCATGGGTGAAAAACTCCCGTTATCAACATGCGCCGCGGTGATGCTCCCCTCTGTCTTCCTTGGGAAGCGCCCCGGGCGGCGAAAGGATTAGCGGAAAGCCGTGATCTGCAAGCCCCCGCAATACAAACGGGACCCGTCTCCGGATCCCGCCTGTGCTTATTTGTGAGCGCTCAGCACCCCGGGTCACGTTCCGTCCCCTGGCGGGTACGGCTGCGAAAACCTCTGGGGGCGCCGGGCCTCATTTCCGAACCTTTCGGTCGGGCGCCGTATTACTTGTTGACGGCGGCCTTCACGAAGTCGACGGCCTGCTGGACCGTGCGGAGGTTCTCCTGCTCGGTGTCAGGAATTTCGATGCCGAAGGCGTCCTCGAGGGCGAGGGACATCTCGACCGTGGTCAGGCTGTCGGCGCCGAGATCTTCGATGAAGGAGGACTCGTTCTTGATGTCCTCTTCCTTGATGCCGAGCTGCTCAGCGATGATCTTCTTGACCTTCTGTTCGATTTCGTCCATTTGTATTCACTCCGTGTAGGGGTTGATCTCTGGGAAAGGGAACCCCGTGCCTATGGAGCAAGCAGGGTTGAAATAAGGATTAGCTGTAAAGTTTAGCAGAGCCCGGAGACTCTGCAAACGTAAAAATCACCCCATGAACATGCCGCCGTTGACGTGCAGCGTGACGCCCGTCACGTAGCCGCCCGCGGGGGAGGCGAGGAAGAGGCAGGCGTTGGCGATGTCATCCGTCTGGCCGAGGCGGCCGAGCGGAATCTGCTTGGCGAGCGCCTCGCGGTGGGCCTCGGGAAGCGCGTTCGTCATGTCGGTCTCGATGAAGCCCGGGGCGACGCAGTTCACCGTGATGCCGCGCGAGCCGATCTCGCGGGCGAGCGCCTTCGTCATGCCCATCAGGCCCGCCTTGGCGGCGGCGTAGTTGACCTGGCCCGGGTTGCCCATGGCGCCCACGACCGAGCTCATGGAGATGATGCGGCCGCTGCGCTGCTTCATCATCGGACGCACGCAGGCGCGCGCGAGGCGGAAGGCGCTCGAGAGGTCCGTGTCGATCACGGACTCCCAGGCGTCGTCCTTCATGCGCATGACGAGCATGTCCTTGGTGATGCCGGCGTTGTTGACGAGGATGTCGATGCGGCCCTTCTCGGTGACGATGTCGTCGACGGCCTTCTGCGAGGCCTCGGCGTCGCAGACGTTGAGAACGATGCCGCGGCCGTTGCCGCCGAGAGCCTGGGCGGCCTCGGTGATCTTCGCCGCGCCCGCCTCGGAGGTGGCCGTGCCGACCACGTAGGCGCCGGCCTTCATGAAGGCCTCCATCACCGCCGCGCCGATGCCGCGCGAGGCGCCCGTGACGAGCGCGACCTGGCCGGCGAGCGCGTCAGCCGTGAAATACATCTTGTCCATGGTTTAAATCCTGCTAAATGAATTGGTGGTGTTCCGTCGCGGGGGCTCACTCGGCCGCGCGCAGCTCGGCGAGCTTCGCCATCGTCGCCTCGAGCGAAGCCTGGTCGGAGACGCCGTGGATGCGGATCGACGGGGCGATGCGGCGGATGAGGCCCTGGAGGACCTTGCCCGGGCCGCACTCGACGATGTCGGTGATGCCGAGGGCGGCCATCTTCTCGATGGTCTTCACCCACTGCACGGCCGAGCAGACCTGAAGCGCGAGCGCGGCGCGGATCTCGTCGGGCGAGCCGTGCACCTCGGCGTTGACGTTGGCGATGACGGGAATCGCGGGCGCCTTCACCTCGGTCTCGGCGAGGCGCCCCGCGAGGGCCTCGCGGGCCGGGGCGAGCATGGAGGAGTGGAAGGGGCCGGAGACGGCGAGCGGAATCGCGCGGCGGCAGCCCTTCTCCTTCACGAGCTCGGCGGCGCGCTCGAGCGCGGCCTTCTCGCCCGCGATCACGACCTGACCGGGCGAATTGAAGTTCACGGCCTCGACGGGACCGATCGCGCTCGCCTCGCGGCAGCACTCGACGACGGTCGCGTCATCGAGACCGATCACGGCGCACATGCCGCCCACGCCCACGGGAACCGCGCTCTGCATGGCGGTCGCGCGGAAGCGCACGAGCTTCACGGCCTCGTCAAAGCCGATGGCGCCCGCGGCCGTGAGGGCCGAGTACTCGCCGAGCGAGTGGCCGGCCATGATCTCGGGCTTCTCGCCGCCCGCGGCGATCCAGGCGTCGTAGAAAGCGACGCTCGCCGTGAGAAGCGCGGGCTGGGTGTTGACCGTGAGACCGAGCTCCTCGGCCGGGCCCTCGGCGATGAGCTTCGAGATGGGGAACCCGAGCGCGGCGTCCGCGCGCGCGATGTGGTCCTCAACGACGGCGTTGCCGGCGAACCCGTTCAGCATGCCGACCGACTGGCTGCCCTGTCCGGGAAAAACGAATGCGAGACGCATGGGTTTTCTTCCTTTTGTCTTGTTCGGGGAATTGAATATATGGGGAATTCTTTGGTTCTCGTCCGCTCAGGGCGCGGTGCGCCAGCGCAGGATCGCCGAGCCCCAGGCCATGCCGGCGCCGACGGCCTGCAAGAGCACGAGGTCGCCGTCCTTCACGCGCCCCGCAGTCACGGCGGCGTCGAGCGCGAGCGGAACCGAGGCGGCCGAGGTGTTGCCGTGCTCGCTCACGGTCTTGACCATCACATCATCGGGAATGCCGAGCTTGCGGGCGACCATCGTCATGATGCGCAGGTTCGCCTGGTGCGGCACGAAGAGCTTCACCTCGGAGGGCGACACGCCCGCGAGCTTCGCGACCTCCTCGGCGGACCCCGTGAGGCCCTCGACGGCGAGCTTGAAGACCATGCGACCGTCCATGTTGAGGAAGGGGCTCCCCTTCACCGCGCCGCCCGAGAGGCAGGCCGTGAGGCCGAGCACGTTCTCGTCGTAGCGGCCGTCGGCGTACATGCGGGCGGCGAGGATGCCCGGGGCGTCGCTCGCCTCGAGCGCGACCGCGCCCGCGCCGTCGCCGAAGAGCACGCAGGTCGAGCGGTCGTCGAAGTCGATGACGCGCGACATCGTCTCGGCGCCGATCACAAGGGCACGGCGATAGGGGCCGGCACGGAGCATCGCGTCGGCGGCGTTCAAGGCATAGATGAAGCCCGCGCAGACGGCCTGCACGTCGAAGGCGGCGCATCCGGCGCAGCCGAGCATCGACTGCACGTGCGCGGCCGTCGACGGGAACACCATGTCGGGGGTGGTCGTCGCGACAATGATCAGATCGATCGTGGCGGGGTCGAACCCGGCGCGCTCGAGCGCCTGGGCCCCGGCCCTGGCGGCGAGCGACGTGGTCGTCTCGCCCTTCTCCGGATCGCAGAACCTGCGGGCCTCGATGCCCGTGCGGGTGCGGATCCATTCGTCATTTGTCTCCACCCCGCGCGCGGCGAGGCGGGTCGCAAGCTCCGCGTTGGTCACGCGCGTCTCGGGGAGCGCGCTGCCGGTGGCGGCGATGCGGGAATACATGCTCATCCGGGTAAATCCCTCAGAAAGTAGTGAATCCTTGGGATATTACACGCCATTTTCCCCGGGCTGAAGTCCCCTGAATCGTCCCTGCGGACGAACGCGGATCAGGTATGCGCGAGGGCGCCCTCACGCGGGAAGCGGCCATGAAAAAAGGGACCCCGTTTTCGGGATCCCTCTTTTCTCACAATCGAGCCGCCTCTTTGAAACGCGCTTCAATCATCAGCTTCAAAGCCCTTGGCCTTCGGGCTTCCGTCCGTTCCTCGGACTGTCTCGTCAACCGGTTCCACTTCACCGTGGGGTGCGCAGGAACGCCGGTATGAAGAAACTTCGGTCCGGTGACCGAACGGCCGATGTCTCCGCGGTATCGGAGGCAATCGGACGAATTATTCGTCCTGCTTCGTCGCGATGACCTTCTTGCCGCGATAGAAGCCGGTCGGGCTGATGTGGTGACGACGATGAACTTCACCGGTCGTAGCCTCGACAGCCGTCGGAGGATTCTTCAGAAAGTCATGAGCACGACGATTGCCGCGACGGGCGACCGATTTCTTATTCTGCTGAACAGCCATGGCAAACCCCACGTAGGTATAAGCGAGTGTCGAACAAATTTCTTCCGTGACCAGGCACTCGTTCCAGAACACGGAATTCCATGATTGCGCCGCGACTTCTCCCTCTTCACGAGGGCAGTACGGCAAGCGGCGGATTCTACCAAACTCCCGGGCGTTTGCTCAGCGAAACGAGCATCTTTTTTCGTCCGCTGCGGCGAGCGACGGGATCTTGGATAGAGAAAAGGGGAAACCTCGCGGCTTCCCCTTCACTTTGGAATTCTGGAGCGGGAGACGAGTCTCGAACTCGCGACCTCAACCTTGGCAAGGTTGCGCTCTACCAACTGAGCTACTCCCGCATCGCCGTGAACGCAGTTTTTGTGGAGCGGGAGACGAGTCTCGAACTCGCGACCTCAACCTTGGCAAGGTTGCGCTC
>NZ_JAUNSF010000116.1 GCF_030539355.1 Sutterella sp. | reverse complement strand
AGCAGAAACGCACAGCACCCCACTGGCCCCACAGGAAATGTTCCTGTTCGGCAGTAGGGTAAATGCGGAATTTGGCGGCTCGAAGCATGTGGTTGATGTATCTGAAAGAATCTTCAAAATTAATTTCGCGGCATTCCTCCTCGTCCTGAAGGACGAGAGATTCTGCTGAAGGGAAGCACAGACCCCCTGTTCATAGATGAACGCCAGCCTCTGTCTTTCCTCAGCCCCACCGGGAAGCGCGGGCGGAGGATCCCCGGTCATCCGGGGAACTCCTCTGAGATCGATCCTAAGCCATGATAGGCTGTTTGCTGACGCAGCCGTTTTATTGATTTTTAAGGGAAATTTTGCTTTTTTGGACAATCCAGGGTATTTTGCCTGCTCAGTAGGCGGTGCAACTCTTGAAGTCCTGGAGAAATACATTCAAAATCAATAGCACTCACGCGGCATTCCTCCCCGCCCTGAAGGGCGAGGGCTCCTGCCGCGATTCTGCTGAGAAGAGATCCTCAGCGGAAGACCGCCATGTACTTGAGGAAGACCTGCTCCCAGACCTGGCGCGCGTTGAGCGGGTGGTCGGCGGCGCGGCGCACGCTCCGGGCGTAGTCGTCGAAACCCGCCGCAAGCTTCGGCGTCGTGCGCTTCGCGAGGCGCCCGAGATTCTCGGCCTCGTTCACAAGGTAGCGCGGCCCGAGCCCGAGCGTCGTGCGCATCAGGTCGTGCGACCAGCGCACGAGGAGGAGCGAGAAGGCCGGCACCGTGAGGTCCCTCGGCTGGGCCATCAGGATGGCGTTCGGGGTGATGTCGGGGCCGGAGCGCAGGAGCTCGAGCACCGCGTCCTCGGTTTTCTTCTGCAGACGCTCGTCGTCGGAGGCCTCGAGCGCCGCGAGGGGCGCCCCGCCCGCGAACGCGAGCTCAGCCTCGGCGTTCTTCACGCGGTTCGCGCGCAGAAAGGCGAGCGCCTCCTCCTCGTCGGGCTGCGGCGCGCGCACGAGGCGCGAGCGCGAGCGGATGGTCGGCAGCACGTCGTCGAGCTTCTCGGCGACGAGCACCCAGGTGAGTCCCTCCGGCGGCTCCTCCATTGACTTCAGGAGCGACGCCGCGGCCTCCGCCCTCACCTTGTCCGCGGGATAGACGAGGATGATCCTGCGCCCGCCCTGGTTGGCGTTCAACGCGAGGAAGTCCTCGAGCACGCGGATCTGGTGGATGAGGATGCTGCGCGAGAGCTTCTTGCGCTCCCCGCGGTCATTCTCGGCCGCGGTGTAGGGCACGTTGTGCTGCTCGCACATGAACTCCGAGAGCACCTGTTTGAAGTCGGGGTGGGTGCCGGCCTGCGTGAGCTGGCAGCCCCTGCAGTGCCCGCAGGGCGAGCCGTCCGGGCGCGGATCGGAGCAGAAGACGGCCTTCGAGAAGGCGAGTCCGAGCTCGTAGAGCCCGGTGCCGGGGGCGCCGTAGATGAGGATGGCGTTCGGCATGCGGTCGCGCATGCGCGCGAGCTCGCGCGCCGGCGCCTCGAGCCAGGGGTACGGAGCTAGAGCCATGGCGCCACCTTCGCCGCGATCTCGGCGGTCACGTCCTCGGGGCTGCCCGCTGCATCGACGATCAGAAACCTTTCGGGGCACGCCCGGGCACGCGTGAGGTACGCCTCGCGCACGCGGGTGAAGAAGTCGACGCCCATGCGTTCGAACCGGTCCTTGTCGCCCGCGCGGGCGGCGAGCCTCGCCGCGGCGATGGCCGGGTCGATGTCAAAGAGAATCGTGAGGTCGGGGGCGAAGTCGCCGAGCGTCCAGCGCTCGAGCTCCTCGACGCGCTCTCCGGGGAAGCCCTTGCCGCCCACCTGATAGGCGTAGGTCGCGTCGGTGAAGCGGTCCGAGAGCACCCACTCGCCCGCCTCAAGCGCGGGACGGATGAGCTTCTCGACGTGCTCGGCGCGGGAGGCGAAGAAGAGGAGCGTCTCCGCGGTCGGCCCCATGTCGGAGGAGAGCAGGAGCTCGCGGACACGCTCGCCCGCGGGGGTGCCGCCCGGCTCGCGGGTGTGGCGCACGCGGATGCCGCGGGAGGCGATGAGCTCCTCGAGCTTCATGCTCTGCGTGCTCTTGCCCGCTCCGTCAATGCCTTCGATCGTGATAAAGCGCCCGCGCGTCATGGGCTCTCCCTTCCAGTGAAATTCGTGCCGCCGGGGATGCCCCGGAGGAAAGCGCCATTATAGATAGGCAGTCCTGAGCGCCTTACTTCGCCTGGCCGTTCGCCTTCTGCTGCTCGGTCTGCCTCTGCTTTGCCGGCCGCGACGTTTTCCTGAGCGGATCCGTGCGCTTGTCAATGATGAAGTGCTTCACGGCCCGGTTGTGGTCCCTGAGGTTCGTCGAGAACTCGCTCGTGCCGTCGCCGCGGGCGACGAAGTAGAGATACTTCGACTCGGCCGGGTGCGCGGCGGCCTCGATCGAGGCGGCCGAGGGCATCGAAATCGGCGTGGGCGGCAGTCCCGCGAAGGTGTAGGTGTTCCAGGGCGTCGGCGTGTCGAGCTCCTTCCTGCGCAGGCGTCCGTTCCAGCCTTCGCCGAGGCCGTAGATCACCGTCGGGTCGGTCTGCAGCGGCATGCCGATCCGCAGGCGGTTGTTGAAGACCGAGCTCACGAGATGACGGTCGCTCTTCACGCCCGTCTCCTTCTCGATGATCGAGGCGAGGATGAGGAGCTCGTAGGGCGACTTCACGCGGCAGAGGGCGTTCCTCGTGCTCCAGGCCTCCTCGAGGAGCTTCTGCTGGCGCGCGACGGCGAGCCGGATCACCGAGAGGTTGCTCGAGCCTGAGCCGTAGCGATAGGTCTCGGGGGCGAGGAAGCCTTCGAGCGACTTGTATTCGCCGAGTCCGAGCGACTTGAGGAGCTCCTCGGACTCCATTTTGAGCGAATCAGGATTGAGGCCCTCGGCGTTTTCCAGAATCGAGAGCGCCTCCCAGACGGGCACGCCTTCGGGGATGCGGACCTGCTGGTCAATGAGCGCGGGCCCCGAGAGGGTTTTGAGCACCTGCTCGGGCGTCATGCCGCGCTCGAAGCGGAAGCGCCCGACATGGATGCGGGTCAGCAGCGAGGGCTCGAAGCGGCGGAGCACCCGCACCTGCCAGGGCGGGAGCGTCACGCCGGCGGCGCGCAGCGAGGCGAGCGCATCCGAGGCGCTCTGGCCCTCGGTGACCTGGATCTCCACGATGTCATAGTCCATCGGCGCGGGTTCGCTGTAGAGCATGCCCTCGACATGCTTCCAGGTGCCGTAGGCCACCGCGCCCGCGAGGAGGACGAGCGCCAGGAGCGCCGTGAGAATCTTTGCCGCAGGGGAAAGACCGCGCCTTTTTACAGGCTTCTCAGCCTCAGGCTCCTCGGGCTGCGCGACGGGAGCCGGCGCTTCAGTGACCGGCTCGGAGGACTCGGCGGGAGCGGTCCCAGCCCCGGCATCGTTCCCGGGAGCCGTCCCGGAGGGAGCGGAGTCCGCAGGAGACGGCTGAGTCTCAGGCGCGGCAGGTGCCGCGGCCTCATCCTTCATCTCGGGCGGGCAGTCCTTTCCCT
Source organism: Sutterella sp. (assembly GCF_030539355.1). Lineage (GTDB taxonomy): Bacteria > Pseudomonadota > Gammaproteobacteria > Burkholderiales > Burkholderiaceae_F > Sutterella. Next base: position 5,440 of record NZ_JAUNSF010000116.1, on the reverse strand, counting down.
CTGTCGATTCGTTCTGTCGGGTCACGGTGGCGGATCTCCGGATAAGCGGGAAAAATTTTTGAGTCTGTGGCGTCTTTCTTGTTCTTCGGGGTGCTCTGCGGACGAGAGAAGACTCCCCGCCGAGGCCGGCCACTGAGTGTAGCGCATCGGCATGAATTTCCACGCGGCCCGCCCGCCGAGCCCGGAAGCGGCTATGCTTCTCATCCGAACAAATGCCTGTTGCCGCCGCCCGAATGTCCGAGCGACTTCCCGGATCCGGACGGCTCAAATTCCACTGGACAGAAATTTCATGCAGACCACACTTCCTGGCGTCGTCCGCGCGAGCGGCATCACGATCATCCGCGTCTCGGGCGAGGATGCCGTCAAATTCCTCCACGGCCAGATGAGCCAGGCGATCGAGGGCCTGGGCGACCGCACCGTGCTCGCCGGCTACTGCTCGCCCAAGGGGCGTCTTCTCGCCGTCATGCGCGCCTGGATGGACGGCGCCGACGTGATGCTCGCCCTGCCCCGCCCGATCGTCGAGGGGTTCCTCAAGCGCATCCGCATGTACGTGCTCCGCGCGAAGGTCGTCTTCACGCCGCTCGAGCCCGCTCCGCAGGCGGTGCTCTTCCTCGGCGCCGCCGGCGAGGCCGCCGCGGCCTCGCTCGGTCTCACGCTTCCCGCCCCGGGCGAGAGGAAGTCCGAGAACGGCTGGACGCTCCTGGGACTGCCCGCCGCGCAGGCGATCGAAGGGTTCTCCGCGGGCGGCTCCCGCACGCTCGCCATCGCCCCCGAGGGCACGGCGCTTCCCTTCGAGCCCGCCGATGACGCCTGGCGCGCCGCGAGCTCGATCGCCGCGGGCGTCCCGCAGGTGCTTCCCGAGACGCGCGAGAAGTTCGTTCCCCAGCACGTCAACCTCGAGCTCGTGGGCGGCGTCTCCTTCAGAAAGGGCTGCTACCCCGGCCAGGAGGTGATCTCCCGCGTCGAGCACATCGGCGAGACGAACCGCCGCGCCGCCGTCGGCCGCATCGCCGTCGCCGAGGCTCCGCTCCCGGGAGCCCCGGTCTACGCGAAGGGCGAGGAATCCGGCAGCGTCGTGCTCGCCGCGAAGATCGGCGACGAAGCGCTCGTCCTCTACTCGGCCACGCTTGACGCGATCGAGGCGGGCGTCTCGCTCACGCCCGACGGCGCCGTGCTCACCCGCGAGCCCCTGCCGTACCGCTACCGCAATGTCCTGAAGGAACCCGAATAACCGGATTCCCGGCCGGTACTCAAAGAAAGCGCGGCGACCGTCATGAACGGCGCCGCGCTTCTCTTTTGAGGTATGACCAGCCCGCCGCTTTGCCGCCCCGCTGCGGCACTGCTAAGCTTTCCGGCTCGAACGCTCTGACGGGCCGTCACGGGAACCTGCCTCCTCTTTCTCCCGATTTCCTCTCCCGGCGCCGGCACCGTCAGACGGGGTTTTCGAAATGATGAAGCAATCACTCTGGTCCCTTGCCGCCGCCCTGCTCTTCTCCCTGATGGCGGCCTTCGTGAAGCTCTCTAGCGGCGAGCTCGGCTCGCTCGAGATGGTCTTCTACCGCTCGCTCTTCGGCATGATCGTCATCGCGCTCTACGTGCAGCGCAACCATCTCACGCTGAAGACCCCGTACGTGCTCGGGAACCTCAACCGCTCCGTCCTCGGCACGCTCTCGATCGGCGCCTGGTTCTACACGCTCGGCGAACTGCCCTTCGGCACGAACATGACGCTCATCTACACGACGCCCCTCTTCATGGCCGTGAACTTCATCATCCTCGCCTGGATGAAGCACCAGCGCGCGCCCTGGGCGCTCGTCCTCTCGATCATCGTGGGGTTCGTCGGCATCGCGATCGTGCTCCAGCCGAGCTTCTCGCGCGACGAGCTCGTCCCCGCGCTCATCTGCCTCGCCGTCTCCTTCCTCGACCTCATCATCTACTGGCAGATGAAGCAGCTCGGCGACCTCAAGGAACCGTCCTGGCGCATCGTCTTCTACTTCACCTGCTGCGGCACCGTCTTCGGCCTGGTCGGCACCTACCTCCTCGAGGAGGGCCTGCACATGCCGACGGTGAACTCGCTCATCGCCATCCTCGGCATGGGCGCGTGCGCCACGCTCGGCCAGATCTGCACGACGCGCTCCTACGCCTACGGCAACATGCTGCTTTCGTCCTGCCTCGGCTTCTCCGCGATTCCGTTCTCGGCGCTCATCAGCTGGCTCCTCTTCGGCGAAGCGCAGAGCGTGGTGACGCTCGCCGGCATGTCGCTCATCCTCGGCGCGGGGCTCGCGGCGACGATCTCGACGAAGCGCTCCGAGGCCGCCGCGGCTGGCTGAAACCGTACTACGATTCACAACCACGGACGGGAGGTGACACTTCCGTCCGTTTTCCTGCCACACAGCTCACTTGATTTCCCCGGTTCAAAGGAGATATTTCTCAGATGTGCACTTCTCTCATCGTCGGCAAGGCCGCTTCCACGACCGGCCGCGTTCTGCTCGGCCACAACGAGGACTCGGGCGGCCGCGTCATGCACCAGGAGTTCTGGTGCCCGGGCGGCCCGCACGCCGCCGGCGAAAAGCTCGAGGCCGAGGCCGGCCGCGCATGCATCCCGCAGGTTCCCGAGACGCTCGGCACCTACTGGAGCAACATGCTGATGATGCCCCCGGGGTCGTCCTTCGACCAGGGGCTCGCCAACGAGGCGGGCGTCGTCATGTGCTCGAACAGCGGCGGCACGTCGTTTGACGGCGAGCTCAGCGACGAGGAAACGGGCCTGAAGGAGGGCGGCATCGGGTTCCTGCTCCGCCGCGCGGTGATGGAGCGCGCGAGGACCGCCCGCGAGGCCGTCAGAATCGCCGCCTCGCTCATCGACGAATGGGGCTACTGGAGCCCGGCGCGCAACTACTCCTTCGCCGACCGTGACGAAGCGTGGCTGATGAACGTCGTCAAGGGCCGCCACTACGTCGCCAAGCGCGTCCCGGACGACGAGGTCGTGCTCATCTCGAACTATCTCGCCATCCGCTCGGTGGACCTCGCCGACACGGAGAACGTGATCGCCTCGCCGGACCTCATTGAGTACGCGATCGCGAAGGGCCGCTACACCCCCGCCCGTCCGGGTGATTATTCCGACTTCGACTTCTGCGCCGCCTACCAGCCCGAGACGAACCGCACGGATCCCAACAAGTCGATCCGCATGCGCACCGGCTGGGAGTTCCTCACGGGCGTCGTCTACCCCGATCTCCTCCACTATCCGGAGCGCCTGCGCCTCCCGCGCAAGGTCTCGCCTGATGACGTGAAGGCGCTCCTGCGCCTCTCCGCGGCGGAGACCTACCGCAGCCGCGGCGACGGCCGTGCCGACGCCTTCCACGTGAGCGGCGAGGACATCTCGCGCTCGAACTGCCGCGAGAGCTGGGTGGCGGAGCTCGGCGACAAGCCCCTCCTCAACACCCTCTGGCGCGCCTCGGCCAATCAGGACGCCTCGCCCTACGTGCCCTGGTTCCCGCTCGCCGGCGCCACGCCCGCGGGCTACCAGTGGACGTCGCTCGAGGAGGCCCGCCGCGTGCACTTCCACATGGAGCCCGGGTACCTCGACTTCGACTGGGCGAAGAGCTACTTCCTCTACGCGACCCTGGGCGAGCTCGTGAACTTCGACCGCGGCCTGATGTCGGGCATCTGGCGCGAGCGCGAGGCGATCGAGGCGAAGTTCCGCGAGGAGACCGAGGCCGTCCGCGCGCGCGCCGCGCTCCTCCCCGAATCGGAGGCGAAGGCCCTTCTCGGCCGCTTCACCTGCGAGGCCGCGGCCGACGCCGACAACCTCTGCCGCGAACTCCTCGCCGGCCTCGACACGGTCGAGGCGGTCGTGTGGCCGGGCGAGCTCTCCGTCACCGACGAGTCGGCCGAGGCCGAGGTGGTGATCACGTCGCTCCCTGAGTTCGACATCGAGGAGGTGGACCCGGCCTCGATCCTCTGGAGCCTCGGCTGCACGGGCGCCAAGGCCTCGGTGCTCGAGCCCGCGAAGCCCCTCTCGGTCACGGTGCGCGACGGCGCCCTCGTCTGCCGCTTCCGCGCGCATGACGTCGCCCGCCACGGCATCCCGGGGTGCCTCACCGACACCTACATCCGCGGCTACATCGCCCACCGGCGCTTCGTCGCGATGGCGACCGTGCGCTTCAAGGCGTAAGCGACTGACCGGCTGAAAAGCAGAAAGCCCGCCTCAAGGGGATTACCCTCCGGCGGGCTTCTCTTCTGAGGCGTCCTCAGCGGAGGCGCCTCAGTGACGACGCGAGCGGATTACTCGGTGGCGCCGAACCAGCGGTCATAGATCTTCTGGTACGTGCCGTCCTTCTCCATCGCGGTGAGCGAGTCCTCGAGAACCTTCAGCAGCTTCTTGTTGCCCTTCTGGACGGCCATGCCGTAGAAGTCGTCGGAGACGACGAAGTCAAGCGCAACGAGGCGCATGCCCTTCGAGGCCTTCTGGTGCAGGAAGTAGCGGTTCACGGGGCCGTCGTTCAGCATCGCGTAGCAGCCGCCCTTGTTGAGCTCGAGGAAGGCGTCGCCGGCGGAGTTGAACGTGCGGATCAGCGTGTTCGGGATGCGCTTCATCATGAGCGCGCCCGAGCTGCCGATCTCGGCGCACAGGGTCTTCCCCTCAAGATCCTTCAGGCTCTTGATCTTCGGGGCGTTCTCGCGGGTCGTCATGACCGTGAGACCGGCGTTCATGTAGGGACGGGTGAAGTCGACCTTCTCGGAGCGCTCCGGGGTGATCGTGAGCCCCGAGATCGCACAGTCGATGTTGCCGCTCATGAGCGCCGGGATCAGGCCGTCAAGACCCATGGAGACGATCTCGACGTCGTAGCCGTTGCGCTTGCCGATCTCGCGGATGAGATCCATGTCAAAGCCTTCGTACTTGCCCGTGTTGGAGTCCAGGAACTCGAAGGGCGGGTACACGGTCATGGAACCGACGCGCAGGGTCTCGGCAGCCTCGGCCGCGAAGGAGAAGACAAGGGTGACGGCCGCGGCGGCGGCGGCGATTTTCTTTGTGATAGCCATTTAGAGGGCCTCAAACTTGATGTTGAAGCGGATTGTGCAACGCCGCGTGATCCCTCTTTTTCTAGTGCACATGCTTCGAGCTGTCGGGCGCTGACGGCCCGCTCTCCGCGGGGATTTTTCGCGACGCCGGACCCTCCTGGGGTGGCGTCCTCACCAGTGCCGGACACAGGCGGCCTCAGTGAGGTGGTGAATTTTCGGTCCGGCCTGACGGAGGCTTTTCTCCGTGAGCCGAATGCGGAGCGACGGTCCTGCCGGTTCCTTTCCGACGGGCTTCCGTCCTCTCCCGGTCCGGCCTCTTGGGGAGCCCGTCCCGGTCCTCCTCGCCTTCACGGGCGCTTCGGACCCAAGAATCTTACCCTTTCCGGCATGAATGCGCCTCCCACGGAAGGCGTATCCATAAAAA
>NZ_JAUNSF010000115.1 GCF_030539355.1 Sutterella sp. | reverse complement strand
TACCTGGGGGCAGGGCGTCGTGCGCCCGCGGCTCCACTCTGCTTTCATGAAAAAGGAGGACCGCGCTCCGGGCGGAGCGGCGGTCCTTGATCAGGAATAACCGGGACGGGGCGCAGACAGTGCCACCGACCCGGGGAGGAAACGGCCCGGAAGGAGCCGTGCCGCACTCATCAGCGGCGTGAAGCGGGAATGGGTCGGCTGCGGGGCGCGGACCGGCGGCACCAGAGGCGCCCGCCCCGCAGCCGGGAAGCTTCACGCTCGATGAAGGAATGTGCGGCACGTTCGCTCAGGTGCAATCCGGTGTCCCGGCGAAACGTTTCCGAGTCGGATCGTAGCCGCTGGATTGTTGAGAAAAACGCAACAGAGAGTTGCGGTCGTCCGCGGACCGGCCGGAGGCGCCGGAGGCCAAAAGAAACCGCCCGGACTTCAAGAAGCACGGGCGGTGTCGGTGGGGGAGGGAGGCGGGTGGTCAGGCCTTGGCGGGCTTTTTCGCCTTCGTCGTCCTGGCGGCGGGCTTCTTCGCCGGAGCCCTGGCAGCGGCGGGCTTCGCCCTGACGGTTTTCGCGGGAGCGGCCTTGGCGGCCTTCTTCGCGGGCGCCGGGGCCGGCTTCTCAGCGGGGGCCTCGGGTTCGGCGGCGGGGGCGCTCCTCTGGCGCTTCACCTGGAAAACGAAGCCGAGGGACTCGAGCACCTTCACGATGGTGTAGAACGACGGGTTGCCATTCTCCGAGAGGGCGCGGTAGAGCTGCGGACGGCTCACCTGGGTGGACTTCGCGACATCCGTCATGCCGCGCCTGCGCGCTATATCCCCTAACAGCGCGAGGGTTCTGGGTTTGTCGACGGAGGCGAGAGCTTCATTGAGTGCGGCCAAGTCTTCCTTGATCATGGCGTTCTGAGACCGAAGAGTGCTTCGGGTGCGCTGGCTGGTCATTTATAGGTCCTTGGGTGGCGTGTGGTTTTTTCTTGGGGACCGGATCCGGGCCGGGGCCCGGGGTTGGCGGCTTCTTTGAGTTGACATGCCCGGCCGGCCGGCTCGCCTTTCCCGTTTCAGGTCTTTCCTTTTTGCAGGCGGGAGAGGGTTGCCGCAGCGTCGGGCGTCTGAAGACCGGATTGGGCGGCGGGAGGAATCTGAAGCACGCAGGACGGGGCCCGTGCCTTTCAGCCACCCGGGCGGGGAGGACTTCCCCGGCGACGGATGCCGGACTCTGCACAAGGCACTGCCCCTGCAGGCGGTTTCAGATATCCCGGGGCCGGGAGACGCACCGGTGAAGGGTTTCAAGGGACCGGAACGGCGGGGCATCTGGACTGCCTCGGCGACCGGGACGCGGGCTTCTTGCGGAGCAGGGAGGGAGCAGTCAACCGGACATGTCGCTCGCTCCGCGGCCGACCCGTCCGCTTAGATTACCTTATTTTTTGGTATTTGTAATTGGCAATTTTTGCCGCTTCCTCCCGGATACCCCGGCGGGGAGGCCCGGCAAGTTAATGAAATGTAATGCAGGGGGTACAGAACGCAAAGAATGCAAAAGTTGCGTAAAAATTACATCGAAGGCTTTTCTCGGATAGGAAGCATGATGAAAAACAAGGGAAATATTGAAATTCGGGAATCGCCTGATTAATGAAAAATGACTCCGGACGGGGATTGGCGAATCGAATCCGGCATTGCCCGCTGAGCCCCCGCGGAAATTTTCTTTGTATCAATCCTTCGTGGCCGGAGGAACACGTCCGCGGGCGATTGATGTGCCTCCGGCGGAGTATTGAGCATTGCCCCGGGGAGGTATCCGCGAATTCCTCCGCGGCGGAAGTCTCCGCGCGGAGGCGGAGGTGACGCCGCGGCACGTCTCCCCCGGGGGGACCTTGAGACCCGGGCGGCGGCGGTGCGCTTTGGCGTAATACTCATCAATGGGTATCAACGCCCGTCCGAAAGGGAGAGGGAAAGTCACGGACGCTGACGGCGACGTGACACTTCCTCCTTGAGGGCGTTCTCTCCCGGATCGCCTCTCCCGCAGGTGTGCAGAGGCGACGGCGCCTCCCCGGCCGGGAGGTGTCGGGGGGCTTTTCCGGTGTCTGCATCCGAAAGTCGTAGGGGATAACCTTTCTTTCGCTCCCCTCGGAAATTCCCTATATTCCACCCGTGTCCCGCGGAAATGAGCCTCCGGTGGCGACACCTGCCCCGCTCCAGCCTGGAATGGAACGGGGCTTTCTCTTTTCCGCTTCCTCGCATGCGCGGATCTCCGAATCTCATTTCCCCAGCGAAAAACCGGTTCGTCCGCCGCCCGGGCATCCGTAATAGCGCGTTCATGGGATGGGTGAAAAAGCTGCGGAATTTTTGCAATATCCCGGAAACGGCGGTCCACGGTACCCCTGCGGTGTAACGCTCCGTACTACTCTCTCAGGCGTTCCGGGGCGGCTGGCCCCTCATGCACCAATTGCGTGCGCGCGGTTCCTGCAGAAATCGGGCGGCGTCTTCACATTCGGAACCGAGTATTAATCCTGATCAAAAACGGGGGCACTTAGGGTTAATCTTTACAGATCGAGGTTCGCCCGTGTCACAGGAGGCTCGGAGCCGCGGATCGGCACTCACGTGGATCCTCCGCTCTGTCTTGCGGACGGACGCCTCAAACCCGGAAATTCACAGCCCTTTCCCAGGAGATACAGAATGGCTGGAAAAGCAAAGATATCCCTCGCCTGGCAGATGATGATCGGTCTCGCGGTCGGTGTGGTCGTCGGCGCCTTCGTCGACAGCCAGTTCGCCACGACCTATCTGCAGCCGCTCGGCACCCTCTTCATCCGACTGATCCGCATGGTCGTCGTTCCCTTGGTGGTCGCCACCATCATCGCGGGCTCGGCCGGCATCTCCGACACGGCGAAGCTCGGCCGCGTCGCCCTGAAGGTGCTGATCGTCTACGCGATCACGACCGCCATCTCGGTGACCTTCGGTCTGCTCTTCGCGAACGCCATCCAGCCCGGCATGGGCCTCGATCTCTCGACCGAGGGCCTCGCCGCCAAGGCGGTCTCTGCCCCGGCTCTTTCCGAGACGCTCCTCAACATCGTCCCGATCAACCCGATGGAAGCCATGGCCAAGGGCAGCATGCTCCAGATCATCTTCTTCGCGGTGATGTTCGGCTTCGGTCTCGCGGCGCTCGGTGAGCGCGGCAAGCCCGTGCTCAACTTCTTCGAGCTCGTCGGCGACGTCATGATCCGCATGACCGGCTACGTGATGCTCTACGCCCCGATCGGTGTGTTCGGCCTCATCTCCTTCACGGTCGCCAAGCACGGCCTGCAGGTTCTGATCCCGCTCCTCACGCTCGTTCTCACGTCGCTCATCGCCACCGCCGTCCTCGTCTTCGTGATCCTCGTCCCGATGGTCGCGATCCTCGGCAAGACCGGCCCGGCGAAGTTCCTCAAGGGCATCTTCGAGCCCTGGCTCATCGCCTTCACGACGTGCTCCTCCGCCGCGGCTCTGCCGGCCAACCTGAAGGCCGCCCGCATCCTCGGTTCGACCAAGGCCATCGCCTCGTTCTCGATCCCGCTCGGCAACACCGTCAACATGAACGGCACGGCCGTCTACATGGGCGTCTGCTCGGTCTTCGCGGCTGAGGTGTTCGGCATCGACCTCTCGATGACCGACCAGATCACGATCGTTCTCATGGGCGTTCTCGCCGCCGTCGGCACCGCCGGCGTCCCGGGCGCGGGCCTCATCATGACGACCGTCGTCTTCACGCAGGTCGGCATCCCGCTCGAGGCCGTGGCGCTCATCGCCGGCATCGACCGTCTGCTCGACATGATCCGCACCTCGATCAACGTGGTCGGTGACGTGGCCTCGGCCATCATCGTCACGAACCTCGAGGGCGACCTCAACAGCGAGCCCTACGAGGAGGGCGAGGGCGTTTAACCGCTCTTCGCGCACCTTACCTCCCGGATCCCCGCCCCGTCTCTCTTAAGGGGCGCGGCTCCGGGAAGCTCTTGAGAAGGCGTTCCGTTTCGCGCGGAGCGCCTTTTTCTTCACCCCGCAGGCACCGTCCCGCGCCTCATCTCCCCCGGACGCGGGAGGAGGGACCGGGCCGCCCGCGCGAAGCCGCCCCCTCCCTTCGGCGTAGGGAAAAGGAGCATGTCGAGCGCCGCCGGGACACGCTGCAGCCCGCCCGGACATCTGCTCAACGGCGTCGGACAATAGCGGCCCCGGGTTCCTTCGAGGGGCGTCCCGGGCCTGCCGGGAAAACGGTCCGGGGCATCTTCCCGGTGTCGTCCGAAAGTGCGCCCTGGGGGAAAGCGCCCGGGATCGCTCCCGTTCAAGCGCCCCATGAATGTCCGACCGGTCCGGCCGGTCCGGAAGGCCTGCGGCTGAAGGGCGGGCCGGAACCTGTGCCGCCCCGGCCCGGGGCCGTCAGGGGGATCGGTTCCGCGCAGAGGAAAACTCCCGGGTGACGGGCCCGCGGGGAAGGCTGCCCCGGGCGGGCGGAGGGACGTCGGCCGGGAAAACGCCCTACGAATTCAAGCGGAATCCCGTCGGTGTTGCCCATCATCCGATGTACAACAGCAAATGAGAATGACTCTTTTTAGGAGGCTATTTATGAAGTCCGCGGCATATTAAAAAGGACTAGTTCTTACGGACAGTTTCGGAAACTCAGTTTTCATGCTTAACTGAAAAAAGGACCATGAAACTTGAGAGCTGACATGTACTATCCGCTCAGAATAACGAAGCAGGGCCCTGACTTGTATCACCTGACATGCCGCGACCTCCCCGGGTGTGTCATCGAGGAGAACTCCTTCGAGAAGATACTCGCCGCGAGCCCGCAGATCTTCCGCACCTGCATGGAGCTGCACTACCGCAGGCAGAAGCGGGTGATCCCGATGCCCTCGGAACTTCAGGAGGAGGAGACGCCGCTCTACGTGCCGCTGCGCATCCAGGCGAAGATCCTGCTCTGGAACCACATCGCCTCGCGGGGGCTCAAGATCACCGAGGTCGCGCAGATGCTCGGCCTCTCGCGCGACCAGGTCCGCCGCCTCGTGGACCTGTCGGAATCCAGGGCCAACCTCGAGGCCATTGAAAACGCCCTCGTCGCCCTCAACGCGCACTTCACGATGCGCACGGACGGCGATCCGCTCTGAACAATGCACTGAATCCTCCTCGTGCAGGCCTGCGAAACAGAAAGGCGCAGACCTGCACGGCTGGTGATGGGGAGAAGGGCCGCGGGAATCCGGGAAGGTTCCCGCGGCTTTTCCTTGCCCGCCTTCCGGATGCCGTCTCTCTGACGCATCAGTCACCTCGCCCCGGGCCGTCCTCCCGCCCGTGTCACCCCTCCCCATCGGGGCTGCCTCCGTGACCTTCAAGCGGGAGCCGCTCAAAAGTTTGATCGAGATCAATGCGTCACCCGGGTTGAAAGGGTGAGCGCTGTTCACGGCCGGAATAACGACGCCCCCGCGTGCCGAGTAAACGCGCCCGTGCCCCTCCCATATGAGCTACTCACGGGTGGGTATGAAGCGGAATCAAAAATCATCATTTCGTCTGCGGTCAACTACGCCGAAATCTGAAGCGGGAGCGCGCGCGGACCTTTGAAATTAAATTCCGCGCGGACGATGATGCAGGCCATCGGTAAAGGTATGCACTCACTGCTTTTTCTCCCCATCGAGCAAAGGCTGCTGTTCAGCCCCGATTATCAGAAAGACCCTCCAAGGGTTTTCCCCATCACCGGAAAACCAAGGACTCCCAATAACAAACTCTCCCCGTAGGAGACATTTCGATGGACTTATCCCGCAGAAGTTTCCTGAAGCGCGGCCTCGTCATGGGCGCCTCCCCGGTCGCGGCCGGTCTCGCGAGCACTGCCGCCCAGGCTCAGTCTGATGCGCTGCGCAAGCCCTTCAAGCTTGCCAATGTGCAGGAAGCCTTCAACATCTGCTGCTACTGCTCCGGCGGCTGCGGCACGATCGTTTCGCAGCGCAACGGCGAACTGATCAACATCGAGGGCGATCCGGACCATCCGGTGAACCTCGGCGGCCTCTGCCCGAAGGGCATGGCCATGTGGAACCTGCGCAACGTCGTTGACGAGAAGCGCGAGGTGAAGCCCAACCCCAACCGCGTCTACTACCCGATGGTCCGCCGTCCGGGCAGCAAGGAGTGGGAGCGCATCACCTGGGAGCAGGCCTACGAAGGCATCGCCCGCCATGTGAAGAAGACCCGCGACGCCACCTTCAAGAAGGAGGAGGACGGCTTCCAGGTGAACCGCACCGAGGGCATCGCCTTCCTCGGCGGCTCGCAGATCAACAACGAGGAGTGCTGGCTCCTTCAGAAGTTCTGCCGCACGATCGGCTCGGTCGCCATCGACAACCAGACCCGCGTCTGCCACTCCTCCACGGTGGCCGGTCTCGCCCCGTCCTTCGGCCGCGGCTCGATGACCTCGCACTGGTGCGACTTCGCCAACTCCGACGTCATCATGACGACGGGCTCGAACAACTCCGAGAACCATCCGCTCTCCTCGCGCTGGGTGCAGCGCGCCCAGGACAAGGGCGCGACCTGGATCGTGATCGATCCGCGCTTCACGCGTTCGGCCAAGAACGCCGACATCTACGGCCGCATCCGCCCGGGCACGGACATCGCCTTCTTCGGCGGCTTCATCTCGTACATCATCGAGAACAAGCTCTACCAGAAGGACTACATCCTCAACTACACGAACGCCGCGTGCCTGCTCCGTCCGGACTACAAGTTCGACACCGCCACCGGCCTCTTCTCCGGCTGGGATCCGGTCAAGCAGACGTACTCCAACAAGACCTGGGGCTACGACGTCGACCACGACGAGGTGTGGGACACCTCGCCCACGGGCAAGTACGCCTGGGTGAACAAGCCCGGCACGCCGAAGTTCGAGCCGCCCGCTCTGCACGTCATGAAGCGCGACATGACCCTTGAGAACCCGCTCTGCGTTCTCAACGTCGTCAAGCGCCACTATGCCCGCTACACGCCCGAGGTCGTGAGCCGCGTGACCGGCATGGACATCGACGTCATGAAGAAGATCTGGGACGTCTACGCCTCGACCGGCGCCCCCGAGAAGTCGGGCGCGATCCTCTACGCCCTCGGCCAGACGCAGCACACCTACGGCTCGCAGAACTGCCGCGCCATGTGCATCATCCAGCTCCTGCTCGGCAACATCGGCGTCGCCGGCGGCGGCATCAACGCGCTTCGCGGCGAGCCGAACGTCCAGGGCGCGACCGACCAGGCCTGCACGGTGCCGGACGTCCCGGGCTACCTCAAGTGGCCGACGCTCCCGCAGCACAAGACCCTCGCCGACTGGCTCCACGTCGAGACCTACGCCGACGGCTACTACACGAACAAGCCCAAGTTCTTCGTCTCGTGGCTCAAGGAATTCTTCGGCGAGAACGCCACCTACGAGAACGACTACGGCTACGACATGCTCCCGAAGATCGGTCCGCGCCTGCCCGCCTCCGCCTGGACCACGATCGGCACCTTCCACATGATGCGCGACGGCACCATGAAGGGCTACTTCGCCTGGGGCATGAACCCCGCGCACTCGACGCCGAACGCCAAGTTCGCGCGCCACGCCATGGCGAACCTCGACTGGCTCGTCTGCGCCGACTGGTTCCCGACCGAGACCGCGACCTTCTGGAAGGCCCCGGACATGAAGCCCGAGGAAATCAAGACCGAGGTCTACTTCCTGCCGGCCGCCCTGATCTATGAAAAGATCGGCTCGATCTCGAACTCCGGCCGCTGGATCCAGTGGCGTCAGCAGGGCATCCTCCCGCCGGGCGAGTGCAAGCCTGACTTTGAGATCATCGAGCTCCTCTTCGCGAAGATCCGCGAGCTCTACCAGAAGGAAGGCGGTGCCTACCCCGACCCGATCCTCAAGGCCCACATGGACTACAAGATCGACGGCAAGTACGACCTGCGCGCCGCCTGCTGGGCCATGAACGGCTACCGCGTCAAGGACGGCAAGCTCCTCCAGGGCTACTCCGAGCTTCAGGCCGACGGCTCCACCGCCTGCGGCATCTGGATCTACTCGGGCTACTGGAACAACAACAACGCGCCGCTCGACGCCACGCAGCAGCCGACGATGCGCCGCGGCAAGGACGATCCGACGGGCCTCGGCATCTTCAAGAACTGGTCCTTCGCGTGGCCCAACAACCGCCGCGTGCTCTACAACCGCGCCTCGGCCGACATCAACGGCAAGCCCTGGAACCCGGCCAAGACCCTCGTCGAGTGGAAGGACGGCAAGTGGATCCAGAACGACGTGGGCGACTTCACGACGGCCAATCCGCCTGACAACAAGGCCTTCTTCATGACCTGGGAACAGAACGCGCGTCTCTTCTCGTACGTCATGGGCGACGGCCCGCTCCCCGAGCACTTCGAGCCGTTCGAGGCGCCGACGAAGAACCTCTTGAACGACGGCGAGAAGAACCCCTGCGCCCTCTTCACCAAGGACAAGTCCGCGGCCCAGGGCGACATCGGGACGTACCCGTACGTCGCGACGACCTACTCGGTGGTCGAGCACTGGCAGACCGGCGCGCAGACGCGCTCCTGCCCGTGGCTGAACGAGCTCGTTCCGACGAACTTCATCGAAATCTCCGAGGAGCTCGCGAAGGAAAAGGGCATCAAGAACGGTGACATGGTCCGCGTCTGGAACAACCGCGGCTCGGTCAAGGTTCACGCGATGGTCACGATCCGCATGGAGCCGATGACGATCGACGGCAAGAAGACGCACGTCGTGGGTCTGCCGCACCACTTCTCGTGGGCCGGCTGCTTCGCCACGGGCGACACCGTCAACGACCTCACGCCGAACGTCGCTGATCCGATCAGCTTCATTCCGGAGTACAAGGCCTTCCTCGTCAACATCGAGAAGGCGGCCTGATCCCGGGCGGTTCCAGAATTAGGAGACTAGACAAATGGCAAATTCGAAAGAAGTCGCGATGCTGTTCGACGCCTCGCACTGCACCGGCTGCCGCGGCTGCCAGGTCGCGTGCAAGCAGTGGAACGTGCTGCCGGCGCCGCTCGGCCTCAACGCGAACAAGTTCACGGGTTCGCTCCAGGGCCCGATCGACCTCAACGGCGACACCCGCCTCATCATGACCTTTGATGAGCAGCCGTCGGGCAACAAGT
>NZ_JAUNSF010000114.1 GCF_030539355.1 Sutterella sp. | reverse complement strand
CAGATCGGTGAACTCGCGTGCGAGTGCTTCCTTCTGCATGAGGTCTTTCTCCTGTCTGGGGTTCCCCTTTGGGAAGGGCGGGGAACCGGTGGGTCTCTTGTCGGATCTCGTATGAGAACTGCCTTTCGAAGGTCTGTCGTTCTCAACGGATGAGCGAAGTTTAGGTGTTGTTCGTATATAAGTCAAATACTTAGAAATCTATAATTTTCATAGGTTAAAACCTATGATAAATGCTTCTTAACGGCGGGCCTATGGGCTTCATAGGACCGTGCCTCCCGCTGGCGAAGCTCACTTCCCTCCGTGAACGCTCCGCCCGGGACGGATTCCCGGGGAAAACAAAGAGAAAATCCCGTGCACTCCGAGGGGAATGCACGGGACTTGAGGTGATGCCGGTCCTCACAACCTCACGAGGCCGCCCCGGCGGGGCGGCCCGTGAGGAGGATCAGAAGCAGCGGTCAGGCGGACTGACCGGCCGCGGGCTGCTGCGGCTGAGCGGGCTCGGCAGACTTTTCAGTAGCCTGTTCGGCCTCGCTGCAGAGCGCCGCCACGCGGCCCTCGATCATCGAGACGATCTGGTAGTAGGTGATCAGCTGACGCGCGAAGAGCAGGAACGAGAGGTAGAGCTCCGCGCCGCGCACCGAGAGGCCCTCGGAGGGGATGGAGCGCAGCAGGTCGCCGTGCAGGTCCTCGATCGCCTCGAGCGCCTTCGGAGCGTTCTTCGCGAGCGTCTTCAGATCGGGCTTGCCCTCGGCGTTGAGCGAAATGTTGTCGAGCATCGCCAGCAGCGCCTTCAGATCGTCCGCAAGACGGCCCTCGTAGACGCGGTGGCGGTTGGCGACGTGGTCGCGCGAGAGCTTGGCGAGGTTCTGCAGCGTTCTGCCCACCTCGCGCATGCTCGTGAAGGCGCGCAGGTAGCAGTAGCGGGCGTCGAAGTCGCGCTCGCCCGTGGAGCGGGAGAGCATCGCCATGCTGTAGTAGACGCTGCGCTGCGCGGAGAGGTCGTCAAAGAGCTCCGTGGCGGAGACCTTCGCGGCACCCAGGGTGCGCTCGCGGTCGGAGAGCAGGCCGTCCAAAACCTCGTGCACCACCTCGACCGTGCGGCGGAGGTTGTCCGGGGCCTTCTCGTTGATCATGGCGCGGATCTCCTGGGCGTTGTAGGTCTTCGAGGTGCGGCGCACCATCGTGAAGTCCTCCGCGTCGGCCTTGATGTTGGAGCGGACGAGGAGACCGATCGACACGACGCCGAGGAGCACCGCCATGATTTCACCGCCCCAGAAGACGAGGACAGCGACGAGGGCCGCGAGGGAGCTCGCGCAGAACGCGGTCACGAACCAGCCCGAGATCACGGTGAGCACGCCCGAGATGCGGTAGACGGCGGTCTCGCGGTCCCAGGCACCGTCGGCGAAGGACGAGCCCATGGCGACCATGAAGGTGACGTAGGTCGTGGAGAGCGGGAGCTTGAGGGACGTCGCGGACGCGATCAGGATCGCGGAGACCACGAGGTTGATCGAGGCGCGCACGTAGTCAAAGGGGAGCGGCGCTTCGTTCGGGTTCGAGGGCAGGGGCTCGAAGCGGCTCTCAAGGCCGCGCTTCACCGCGCCCGGCATGATCTGGTTGATGATGCGGCCGGCGGTCATGGAGCCGCGGACGATGAGGCGGCCGGGAAGGGACGCGCCGAACTGCTCCTGCTCGCTCGCCTGGCTCGCGAGATTGATCGAGGTCTGGATGACGCGGTGGGCCTTCTTCGAGAACCAGAGCGTCAAGACCATCACAAGGCCCGAGAGCAGCAGGAAGATCGTCGGGGCCGTGGAGGGCTCGAGGAGTCCCCCCATCATGAAGGCCTCGTCCTCGATGCCGCTCGCCTTCCAGGCTTCCCAGCTGTCAAGGGCCGCGAGCGGGACGCCCACGAAGTTCACGAGGTCGTTGCCGGCGAAGGCGAAGGCCAGCGAGAACGTGCCCGCGAGGATGATCACCTTGAAGACGTTGGCCTTGAAGAACGAGATGCAGATCTGGAAGAAGACCGAGAGGCCCACGAAGAGCGAGATCAGGATCACCTGGGTGTTGGCGTCGATCCACTCGATCCACTCGGGACGCATGAAGGAGGCGCCCTTCGCGCCCTTCATCACGAGGAAGTAGATGATCGAGGTGATGGCGAGGCCAGCGTAGACGGCGCCCACCTTCCTGTAGGCGCCTTCCCACCTGAAGGAGAAGATGAGGCGGGCGACATACTGCACGACGGTGCCGGCGACGAAGGCCACCACGACCGAGATCAGGATGCCCGAGATGATGGTGAGGGCCTTCGAGCTGTTGATGTACTCGGCGACCTCGGCGAGCGACGCGCCCTCGGAGAGAAGCTTCATCGCCGCGGCGGCGATCGCGGAGCCGAGGAGCTCGAAGACGATCGAGACCGTCGTGGAGGTCGGGAGTCCGAGGCTGTTGAAGGTGTCGAGCAGGATGATGTCGGCGACCATCACGGCGAAGAAGATCACCATGATCTCGGCGAAGGTGAACATCTGCGGGTTGAAGACGCCGGAGCGGGCGATCTCCATCATGCCGGACGAGAAGGTCGAGCCGAGGAGCACGCCGGCGGCGGCGACCCACATCGTGGTGCGGAAGCTCGCGATGCGGCAGCCGAGCGCGGACTGAAGGAAGTTGGAGGCGTCGTTGGAGACGCCGACGAAAAGATCGATGATCGCGATGACGCCGAGGAAGGCGAGCATCACAAGATAGTAGTGTTCCATGATCGGTCTGGGGGGAGTGGTCGATGTCTGGAGCGGATTTGCGGGGCCGATTCTGACGAAGAGCCGTAACGGCTTTATGACGGGAATATGACATTTCCATGACATACGCCTTCATGTCATCCTCCTGTGACCGAATCTTGATCAGCATGAAATCGCTGCGACACCCGTCCGTCACATGTTTGTGCTAGTGATCTCCTCCCCCGGCCTGCCTTCACCTCCTTCCGGGTGTTGTGTTTGAGGGGCGATTTCCCGCATCATTCAGATATGTCGCGGCGAATCCTTCCCCTGTTGCTTCTCCTCCTTGTCATCCTCTCCCCGGCCGGCCCGTTCCGGGCGGGGGAGCCTGCGGCCGTCCCCGTTTCCTCCGCCGAGTCCGCATCCACTGCACCTGACGGGCTCTCCGCGGCCTCGCAGCCCTTCGCCATGACCCCGTCCCGGGGCGGCCCCGACACCCGCCCCGTGCTCTCGGTGGCGGTGATCGACACGCTGATCAACCCGTTTGACACTCGGGCGCTCGAGAGCACGATCGGGAAGTTGGGCGAGCTCCTCCCGCAGTACCGCTGGCAGCTCTCCGTCCTCCCGGCGGTCGAGTCCGAGGAGGCGCTGCTGCGCGTGCGGCCCGACTTCCTGCTCGCACCCTCGGGGTTCGCGGCCTTCACCCAGCTCTCCGACAAGATCTCCGCGGTGAAGATCGCCACGCGCCGCACCGTTCTCGCCGAGAGCGCGGAGCGTTCCGTGGGCGCGGCCTTCGTCGTCCGCTCCGACCGCCCCTGGCGGTCTCTCTCTGAATTGAAGGGCAGGAGCGCCGCAACGGGCCTTCCCGACACGGTCGAGGGGTGGCTCGCCGCCGCGGGCGAGATCAGCCGCGCCGGGTTCGACCCGGACGAATTCTTCGCGACCCTCTCGATCCGGAGCAACGCCTACCCGGACGTGTTCTCCGAGGTTCTCTCGGGCGCGACAGATGTGGGCATCATCCCGGCCTGTCTGCTTGAGACCGTCGAGGCCGAGGGCCTCGCCGCCCCGGGGCGGCTCCGCGTGATCCACGAACGCGAGGGCGGGCTCGCCTGCCGGCACTCGACCGATCTCTATCCAGGCATCGGCCTGATCGCCCTTTCCGGGGCGAGCGAGGAGAAGGTGAGGGACGTCCTCGGCGCGCTTCTTTCGCTCCACGGCTTCGAAGGGTTCGAGTGGTTCACGAACGTCTCGGACGCGCGGGTGCTGAGGCTCTTCGAGGAACTGCGCGCCGGCCCCTGGGCGCATCTGCGCGACATGAGCCCGATGGCGGTCTTCTCGCGTTACAAGCACGAGATCCTGCTGCTGCTCGCGGGCGTCCTCCTTCTTGTCTTGAATGAACTCAGGCTCCACGCCCTCGTGCGCCGCCGCACGGCCGACCTGCGCGCCGCGCTCGAGGCGAATCTCAAAAGCGAAGCCGAGGCCGCCGACGCGCGGCAGCGGCTCGCGGGTCTCGAGCGCCGCTCGGTCGTGCACCAGATGTCCGGCATGGTCGCCCACGAGGTTAGCGCTCCGATCGGGGCGATCCGCGCCTACACCGCGGTGCTCAGGCTCCTTCTCGGCCGTGCGCGGAAAGCCGAGGCCGGAGGATCCGCGCCGGCCGCCGACCCGGCGGGCGAGCGCCTCGACGTCGCGCTCTCAGGCATCGAGCACGAGGCCGCGAAGATCGCCGGCATCATCGACCGCGTGCGCTCCTACGCCCGCGCGGGCACGCGCCAGCACCAGCCCGTCGCCGTCGGCCCCGTGCTCTCAAGGGGACTGCGGGCGGCGAGGGCGGAATTGACGGAAGAGAACCGCGCCCGCATCACGCTCGAGCTCGAGGGGGCGGACCGCACCGACGCGCTCGTCACGGGCGACGCGCTCGAGCTCGAGGTGCTCTTTCTCAATCTGATTCGCAACGCGGCATCGGCCGCGCTCAATGCCGCCGAGCGGAAAGGCTCGGGGAAGCCCGTCGTCATCGCGCGGCTCGAGGCCCCGGAGAATCCCGGGAAGATGGAGAAGACCGGGGACGAGGACCCGCGGGAGGCCGGCGGCTCGTCCGGAGCTGCCTCCGCCCGCATCCATGTCATCATTGAGAACACGGGCGAGGAGATGACGGACGACGCGATGGCGAGGCTCGCGAGCTTGGGCGACGCGATCGTGCCGAGTCCCACCGGCCTCGGGATCGGTCTCGGCATCTGCCGCGGCATCATCGAGGGGCACGGGGCGTCGATGAAGTTCGCGCGCCGCCCCGGCGGCGGCGTGCGGGTGCGCGTCACCTTCCCCGCGGCGCAGCCGGAGGCCGGGGCATCCGACTCTTCCCCGGAGAGTGACGGACACAATGACGGACGCAGGGCCGGATCGGAAAAGGAAAAGTCATGAGAAATCTGAATCCCGTTGTGCGGCTCGTCGATGACGACGCCGACTTCCGCTCGAGCCAGCGGCTGCTCCTGATGACGCTCGGCTTCGAGGTCCGGGAGTACGAGAGCGCGCAGGCGTTCCTCGACGGGGACGACCGCGACCGTCCGGGCTGCATCCTGCTCGATCTGCGCATGCCGGGCATGACGGGGCTCGAGATGCAGGAGCGCCTGATCGAATTGAAGAACCGCATCCCCGTCATCATGCTCACCGGTCACGGGGACATCGGCGCGGCGGTGCGCTCGATGAAGCTCGGGGCCGAGGACTTCCTTGAGAAGAAGTCCGACCCGATGGTGCTCTGCGACACGGTGCGGGCGGCGTGTGAAAGATCAGTGGCCGCGGCGCGCGCCGAGGAGGCCGAGGCCCGGGAGCAGAAGCGCTTCGGGGATCTCTCTCCGCGCGAGCGCGAGGTGATCGAGCTCGTCGCCGGCGGGCTCTCCAACCGCGAGGCCGCCGAGAAGCTCGGTCTCTCGGTCGAGACCGTGCGCATGCACCGCCAGCACGCCTACGCCAAGCTCGGCATCAGCAGCACGCTCGAGGCCTTCCGCTGGGTGGAGGCGCAGAAGAAACAGGAGGCGAAGTGAAAGTCTCCCGAATCCGCCGCGAGGTGCTCCAGGCCATTGGATCCATCGGAGCGGTGTCGTCCGTGCTCCGCCTGGGCATGCTTGCCCCTCCCGCCCGTGCGGCTGAACTGAAGGAAGAGGGGAGGGACGGCGCTGACGGCATGAACGTCGTGCAGGACGTGCTCGTGATCGGGTCCGGCATCGCCGGGCTCTCGGCCGCCTGCGCCGCGCGCGAGGCGGGGGCGGAGCGGGTGCTCGTGCTCGAGAAGGGACCGCTCGCGGGCGGTCACAGCCTCTATTCGAGCGGCAGCATCAGCCTTGTCTCTGAGAAACGTCAGAAACCCGCCGGGGTGGAGGACAGCCCGGAGGTCTTCCTCGAGGATGCGCTCGCCTTCGGGGGCGGCGTCGGCGACCGCGCGATCCTCGCGCGCATCGGTCGCGAGTCCGAGGCCGCCGTCGACTGGCTCGAGGGCATGGGCGTGCGCTTCGGACCTGTCTTCCGTGCGAGAGCGAGCACTCGCTCACGATGCGTCTCGAGCATCGGCAATTCCGCGGGCCGCACCTACGTGCTCGCCCTCATGGCCCGCGCGGTGAAGTCGGGCGTCCGGGTGCGGCTCGAGAGCGCGGTCACCGGTCTCGTCCGGAGCACGGACGGCCTCTGGCGGGTGTCGGTCAGAAGCGGCGCAGGCAGTGACTCGAAGGACTCGGAGCTCCGGGCCCGCGCGGTCGTGATCGCCGCGGGCGGGTTCGCCGCCTCGGCGAAAAAGCGCCGCGAGGCGCAGCCCGAGATCCCGGCCGACATGCGGACGAGCGCCAACCCCTTCGGCATGCTCTGGGAGGATGCGGAGGCGAACGGCATGGATCTCGGCCGCTCCGTCGGGGCGGCGGTGAGGACGGGCTTCGGCCTGCAGCTCCTCCCCTACTGGGGCGGCAGGCTCAATGACTACGACGGCGGCGACATCTTCGTTTCCACCGCGGGCGAGCGCTTCATTGACGAGGGCCTCCCCTGGAACACGATCTCGCGGGCCGTGATGCGGCTTCCCGGGCAGCAGTTCTTCGTGATCACGGACAGCGTCTCGAGGAAGAGCGCAACGCTCGGTGTCAAGCTCGCCAACGGCCTCGTCACCAAGTCCGCCACGGTGGGCGAGATGGCCCGCGGCATGGACGTTCCTGAGGAAGTGCTCACTCGCACGCTCGCGCGCTACAACTCCGCCGCGGCCGCCGGCCGCGACCCGGACTTCGGGAAGACCGTCTTCACGCAGACCATCGACCACCCGCCCTATTACTGGGGACGGGAGCGGATCTTCGTGCACACGACGCTGGACGGTCTCGCCACCGACGACGAGGCGCGGCTCCTCGACCGACGGAACCGCCCGATCCCCGGGCTCTTCGCCGCGGGCGAGGTCGTGGGCGGGGTCTTCGGCCTCGACCGCATGGGCGGCGCGGGTGTGGCCAACTGCCTCGTGATGGGCCGCGCGGCGGGTCACAATGCGGCCGCGGCCGCCGGGCAAAGGGACGGAAGCTGACGAACCGGAGAGGCCGGACATGGTCCTTTATTAAATGTGACACGTTCGCACGGTGCTAGACTCTCCGCCGTAACAGGTCCCACAGCCATGTCCGCTCAAAAGAAATATTCCCACCGGTTCAGAAACCTCACCGGCAGGCTTCTGATGCTGCTCGTCGGCATCGAGCTCGCCACGCTCGGCATCGCCTTCACGACGCTCTCGCACCTCGGCACCACCCCGATCAGCACGCTGCCCTACGTCTGCTCGGTGATCTTCCCGCTCTCCTTCGGCACGACCACCTTCATCCTCAACTGCGGGTTCTTCCTGCTGCAGGTGGCGCTGCTCAGAAAGCGCTTCTCGCCGCTCAATATCCTGCAGATTCCTGCGGTCATCGTCTTCAGCGCGTTCATCGACATGAACATGCATCTCTGCGCGCCGGTCGTGAGCGACTCCTGGTGGATCTCGCTCATGACGAGCCTCATGGGCAACGTCTTCCTCGCGATCGGCATCTTTCTGCAGGTGCGCTCGAAGACCATCGTGCAGCCGGGCGAGGGCATGGTGATCGCCTTCGCGACGGTGCTCCGCAAACCCTTCGGCACGGTGAAGATCTGGAACGACGTGACGATCGTGATCCTCGCGTGCCTTCTCTCCCTCGCGGTGCTCGGAAACCTCGTGGGCCTGCGCGAGGGCACGGCGCTCTCCGCGGTCCTGGTCGGCCTCTTCGTCAAGGTGATCGCGCACTTCTTCCCCGAGAACCGTCCGAAGGACGAGCCGCATCAGGTTCCGCTCAAGGCAAAGGGCCAGGAGCTCGATCTCGGGAAGAAGAAGGAAGGCTGACATGCGCCGGCAGATCACCTCCGTCGCACTCTCCGCCGTCCTCGGCATCGGTGCGCTCGCTGCGCAGGCTGATGTGCCGCCGACGGGGCTCGCCGCTCTCAGCGGCGCCGACTGGATGCAGACGGCCCGGCAGGATCGTCATGTCCCGACCGCCGAGGAGATGACCGACGGGCTGATGAAGTATTTCTCCCGGCCTGACGTTCAGCGCAGATTCGCCGCCCAGTACGCCTCGCAGTACGGTGTGAACGGCGCGAAGGCCGATGTGATCGGCGAGATGGTGAAGACGCTCTTCGGCGACCGCAATGTCGTGATGCGCCTCGCTGAGGTGATCGTGCAGATGACGACGGGTGACGAGTCCCCGGAGGAGGCCTTCGGCATCAGCCGCAGCGCAGCGATGGCCGTCATCACCTCGCTCTCCGACACCGGCGTTCTGCGTCTGCCGCCCGCGGAGCTTGACGACTTCTTCCGGATCGTCACCGAGACAAGGCTGACGCTTCCGATTGATCTCTACCGGGAGGTGACGGTGCGCCAGTACAACGCGCTCGGCGACGAGCGGCTCGTCGCTCGCATCAATCGGCATTACCGGAACCTCTCGGACGCGGACTTCCGGAAGTACTTCTCCGCCGTGATCCATGCCGTCAGGGCGGAGGCCGCCGACTATCCGCCCAGGACCGCGCTCACGGACATCCAGCGCGACATCGCCGTCAAGGCGCTTCTGAAGCAGTTCGCCATCCAGTTCGACCGGCTCGGCATCCCCGAGGAGGACTGGATGCGGATCCTCGAGGCTCCGGAGAATCCCGCCGCAGCCTCGGTTCAGGATCTCCGCACCTACGAGACGGTGATACTCAGGGCCGTCAGCGCCCTGCGCGGTGACGTGCGCCACTGGGCGCTGGTGCTCAGCTACGGCGGCTGACCGGGAGCACGCATCACTCTTCGGCGTGCTTCCTCCAGAAGGCAACCGCCTCGTCGATCCAGCCCTCGGCCACGGTGCCCGTGCCGAGCCCGAAGCCGTGCCGTTAGTTGAACTCCACCAAACCTCTCACACCCGGGTGGAGCCCTTCATACTCAGTTCAGGGCGCACGAAACTTCATGAACTCTGAACAAGTCTGGC
>NZ_JAUNSF010000198.1 GCF_030539355.1 Sutterella sp. | reverse complement strand
TCGACACGGCCGAGGTGTACGGCCCCTACACGAGCGAGGAATGGGTCGGCGAGGCGCTCGAGCCCGTGCGCGACCAGGTCCAGATCGCGACGAAGTTCGGCTTCGGCGTCGAGGAAGGAAAGCCCACGGCCTTGAACAGCCGTCCGGATCACATCCGCCGCGCGGTCGAGGGGTCGCTCAGGCGTCTGCGCACCGATCACATCGACCTGCTCTATCAGCACCGCGTCGATCCGCAGGTGCCGATCGAGGACGTGGCAGGCACCGTCAGGGATCTCGTGCAGGAAGGCAAGGTTCTTCACTGGGGCCTCTCCGAGGCGAGCGCCCGCACGATCCGCCGGGCGCACGCGGTGCTGCCGCTCGCGGCCGTGCAGAGTGAGTACTCGCTTCTCTGGCGCGAGCCCGAGAAGAAGATCTTCCCCACGCTCGACGACATCGGCGTCGGCTTCGTGCCGTACTGCCCGCTCGGACGAGGGCTCCTCACCGGCGCGATCACGGCGCAGAGCCGCTTCACCAAGGGACGTCTCGCGAACCTGCCGCAGTTCCAGCCCGAGGCGCTCAGGAAGAACATGGCTCTGCCGCACCTCCTGCGCCAGTGGGCCGAGAGAAAGAACTGCACGATGAGCCAGTTCGCGCTCGCCTGGCTTCTCGCCCAGCGCACCTACATCGCCCCGATCCCCGGCACGACGAACCCGGCGCACCTCGACGACTTCCTCGGCGCCGAGAAGGTGACCTTCACGCTCGACGAACTCGACGAGTTCGAGGCCGCCTATGCGACTATCAAACTCGTCGGCCACCGGGCTGACCCCTTCACCGAGAGCCAGATCGACAAGTGAGTGAATACTCGCTCAGGTAAAGGCAAAGTGCTTCTCTGAGGTCAGACGGGCGGCGGTTTTCCGAGGAATCCGCCGCCCGACGTTCTTTCCGCATCAATCGGCCTGAATTGCATGAGTTGCCGCTGAAATGACTGAATCCACAGGCAATCTTTTCGAGGAGCTCTCGGACGCCGACCGCGCGCGTCTCGCCGGTGTCTCCGACATTCACATCCATGCCGCGCCGGACTCGAAGGCGAGGCTTCTCACTGAAACCGAGGTCGCGCGGGACGCCCGGGCCGCCGGCATGCTCGGCGTCCTCTTCAAGGGCAACG
The DNA here is from genome assembly GCF_030539355.1 of Sutterella sp. Classification (GTDB taxonomy): domain Bacteria; phylum Pseudomonadota; class Gammaproteobacteria; order Burkholderiales; family Burkholderiaceae_F; genus Sutterella. The sequence continues at coordinate 584 of NZ_JAUNSF010000198.1, read as the reverse complement.
ACTTCGCGACGCACGACCGGGCGTTTCTCATCGGGGCGGAGGTTCCCGGCATCGAGGTCGCGGGCGGCGTCGTGATGAACTGCTGCGTGGGCGAGCGTGTGAATCCCGAGGCCGTCCGCTTCGCGCTCATGACCACCGGCAGCCGCTGTCGGTCGGTGTGGATGCCGACGCTTGACGCGCTCTATACCGCCGGGGCAGGCATTTCGCCCCATTCGGGACGCCGGGCGATCCCGGTGCTCGACGACCGCGGCCGGGTGCTGCCGGAGGTCGAGGAGGTGATGCGGTTCTGCGCCGAATCGCAAGTGATCTTCGCCTCCGGTCACTCGTCGCCCGACGAGACGCTTATCCTCGCGCGACGGGCGCGTGAGCTCGGCGTCGCGAAGTTCGTCGCGACCCACGTCAACTCCTCGGTCTGGCGCAGGACGCTCCCGCAGATGAAGGCACTCCTCGAGGCGGGCGCCTGGCTCGAGCTCTCCGCGCTCGCGCTCCTCTGGGGACCGGGAACGGGGCTCCCGGGCTTCGAGCGGCAGAAGGGCGATGAGTTCGCCGCGATGGCCGCGCTCGCGCCGGAGCGGACCTTCATC
>NZ_JAUNSF010000113.1 GCF_030539355.1 Sutterella sp. | reverse complement strand
TGTTGCTGCGGACTGGGGGCCACCCGATCGAAGGCGATCTGATGAAATTTTCAGGTTAGGGACACTCTATGGCGACCGCGGCCAAAATTCAACACTTTCGATTAACATAGCCTTGATTTTCAGAGTCCGTTTCATAACAAGAAAGAACCCCAGCAATTGCAAACTCTATCCACTTTTTTGCTGGGGTGCAGAGTAGTTAAGATTTGTTGCCGAGCTCTTTCTGCTTCCGTTCTTTTTCCCATTTGTTACAAAGATACTTCCCTAAGGCAGAAGTCAGGCCGAGAAAGACTATGAATAAAATAACAAGGTAAGCAGCAGTGTGATTCATTACAATTTCTCCTTGCAATAGCACAGAAACATGCACACTAAGGCAATGCTCACGCCTCAGAGAAGGGTTTGAGTGAATAATTCAGGTTGTTGCGGCAATAACGCAGCCAGGATCAAGCCCGCCGTTATCATCTCCAACATTCTGAGGCACGAACATAGGTATTCATTGAATAGTCTTCCTCCAAAGGCGGCGCTCAGAAAGTCCCGAATTTTCTCTTTAATTTTCATGTCTCTTTCCCTATTATAACTTACGATTCCTATCGAAACTTCACACCTCTATAGATTGTTTCTATCAATTCTACGATTTCGATTGATGCTATGGGTTTGATGACATTTGACAGGTCCACCGTCGGAGAGGACGAAGTGCGTCAGCACATTGACTGCCTCTTACAACGCTATGAGTGAATCATACTACGTTTCGTAACCGCCGGCAACCGCAGGCTACCAGTAAAGAGAAATACAACTTACGTAAAGAGCTGTCTTCAACTTAGCTTATTGATATTCAATGAAATAAGGCACTTTCCGAGGACAAGCGGAAGACCATCCGCGCGCACAACCGGCGGGTAGTGAGGATTGTCCGACAGTAACCGCAGGCTTCCATCAGGCTGCATCTGCACACGCTTGATGACGACGCGCTGGGAATAGGCAACGGCGTAGAAGCCGTCGTCGAGAGCTACCTTGACGCTGGTGTCTACAAGAACAGGCGCCCCTTTCAGAACCCCAGGCTCCATCGAGTCATCCGGGGCAATCAGAATGCGCAGCGATTCCCAGGACTCGGGGAGAATGCCGTTGACGAGAAGCCAGTCGCGGGTTACACGGATAAGGAGCACACGGGCTGAACCTGGGGTATCGCAATCCATGACCGGTATGGAGACGATCGAGCCGTCGTTCATGACAATCGAATCACGTGCTTGCATCAGTCCCTCATCGCCGTAACGGAGGTAAGCGGAGGTTACCCCGAGACAGTCGGCAAGTTTCTCCATGTTCTCGTGACTCGGCCAGCTCTCGCCTTTGATCCACTTTGTGATGCTCGGGTGCGCGACACCAACGCGACGCGCGAGTTCGCGCATCGACATGCCGCTGTTCTTCAAGAGGATGGAGAGTCTTTCGGGAAATTCCATGTTCATCTGTCCTTGTCAGGTTCTGCGTGGTAACTAAAAGTTTACCCTGTTCCTTGCTGAGAAGTGAGGACAGTCTCCTGATATCGGAGACCCGACCGTGAGAAGCCTGTCGCACAGATTTGCAGGACAGGTGCGCAATGTTCGGATTCGAGATAGAACAATTCCTCTCAGAGCAGAGCGTGTTCACGCGAAGAGTCCGTTGCGAAGCGAGGTCTTCCTGGGCACTTTAATCCGCTCCTCTGAAGTCAGGATTGACGGTGGCAGATATTGTCTCTGACAGACGAAGAGATCAATCTGATACCGGCGCATTTCACTCCCGGGCAGAGCGCCCTCAGGAACCACTCTTCCCCGTGGTGATGAGGAGGAAGAGCGCGGCCATCGCGAGATAGACCGCGCCCACCGTCACCGCAGCCATCGGAGCGGAGCAGTACACGATGAGCGCGCCGAGCACGATCGGGCCGAGCGTCTTGCCCAGGCGCTGCGAGACCTCGTAGAGACTCATGATGCGGTCGATGCCCACGCGCTTCACGACGTCGAGGCCGACGAGATACTCGCTGAAGGCGGCGGTGCAGGCCGCCGATCCCAGGCCGATCACGATCGCGCCGAGCGAAAAGCCGATCAAGGGCGTCGAGAAAGCGCAGACGAGCGCGCCCGCTGCGGTGATCACGGCGGCGACGATGCTCGCTGTGCGTCTCCCCGGGAGTTTCGCGAGCGTCTCGCCCACCCAGTTGCCGACGAAGATGAGCGGGATCGTGAGGAGCATGTAGACGCGGCCGATGTCGGACTGCAGATACCCCGTCTCGGCGAGGTACACGGGGGCGAGATAGCCGCAGCAGCCGATCATGACGAGCTGGTACGGCACCACGAGGAGCACGAAAAAGGCGAGGAGCCGGCGGTCGCAGATGCTGCGGACGAGCTCGACCAACTTCATCGGCACGGGCTGCGAGGATGCGTCGTCGAGCGAAACGTTTCTTCCGGGCAGGAAGAACACCGGGAACGCCACGATCGAAAGCATCACGACCGCCTCGAGGAGGAAGACCGGCCTGAAGCCGACGTGCTCTGCGAGGAGCGCTCCGAGCGCGCAGCCCGTGAGCGACCCCGCGTAGATGCCGGCCTGGACGTCCACGAGGAGCTTCTTTCTCACCGAGCAGGCGACCGAGGTGATGAGGCAGAGGCCGAAGCCGAGGCCCACCACGAGCCGGCCGATGATGAAGAGCCAGGGTTGGTCGGTGAGGAAGCAGAGGAGGCTGCCCGAGCCCGAGACCGCGATGCCCGCGGTCATCATGAGCCGGGCGCCGGCGCGCCTGAGCCACCCTCCGCCGAAGAAGACCGTGATGCCGGTGCCCGCCATGATGCCCGAGACGGCGAGCGCCATCATGACGGTGCGCGAGGGCGCGTCAGGCGGGAGGATCTCCGCCATGCGCAGAGGCAGGAAAGAGACCGAGAGATCGGTGCCGATGACGATGAAGAAATTCAAGGGCCTCAGCAACCCGCACGCCTGCGCGGTGAATCCCCTCTCCTCCTTCGGGAGCGCCCGCCATGCGGAGAGGCGCGTGAGGAGAAAGAAGAGCTCCAGCATGAAAATGAACGCGATTCCCCCGACCGTGAGGAGGTCGAGCGCGGAGACGCGGAGCTGCTCGAGCCAGGGCGCGCGCAGCAGGGTCACGCGCAGCGCCGGCGCGGCCTCGACGGTCGAGGCGTCTTCACTCAGCGCGCTCGGGAGCGGGAAGACCTTCGGGTCGCCGAGGAGCTTCGTCCCCTCGGGGACGCTCGAGGCGATGAGGTGCCCGTCGGGCGAGAGGATCTCGAAGGCGGCGAGCCCGCCCTCGGCCTCGGCCGCGCGCTTCAGGTACGCGTCGATGCGGTCGGTGTTCTCGATCGAGATGCCGACGGTGACGAGGCGCGCGAGCGAGTCCGTGAGAATCTCGCCCGTGCGGAAGGCATCCGCGCGCGTGCGCTGCGTGTAACCGGAGGAGACCGTGTGGAGCGCTGCGGCGGCGTTGGCGAGCATCACGAGAAGGAAGAGCGCCATGCAGGCGATCTGCGAGGAGCGCGAAAGGTCGGCGAGACGCCCGCGGCGGCGGCCGCGCTCGAAGTGACTGACGAGACCGCAGAGCAGGAGGAGCCCGGCGGCGATGGAAGCCGCCTGAACCGCGAGGAGCCTCGCGACCTCGGCGCGGATCTCCGCCTCGATCGGGGCGGCATCGATCCTCGCGGCGACCCAGCCCGCGGCGCGGCGGTCCGAGCCGGGGACGGAGACCATGAGCGTGCGGCCTGCGTCGTCCTCGCGGAGCACCTCCTCGGAGCCTTTCCTCCGTACTGTCCTGTCACCCCAGGCGTCCCCGGGGAACCCTTTGCGGGCAAGAATCACGCGGCCGTCGGCGCCGAGCACGGCGAGCGGTATCCGGGCGCGCTCCGCCGTGCGGTCCAGCAGTCGCCCGAGCCCCGCGTAGTTCGTGAGGTGCTTGCCGTAGCGCACGCCGAGCGAAAGATCCGCGCGCAGCGTCTCCACGGCCACGCGGGCCGATGCCTCGCGGTTCGTCCAGAGTTCCTTGTCGAGCGAACCGAGCAGCATGGCGTCGTAGACGAGAAGGCTCACGATCAATACCGCGAGCCAGCCGAGGAGCGCGAGGGCGTGGCCCTTGAGGACCTCGGCGACATGTGTGAGGGAAATTCGGGTGGCCATGCCTGGTGAGGGAGCAGCAGCGGGCGGCGGACAGTAACGGGGAGGCTGCCGTCAAGGGAAGAAAGCGTCAGACACTAATTGTGCGCTTGCTCTGGATTTCGAGACTTTGACGCAAAATCCCCTGTTGACGCGATGCCTCTCCTGTGCATCAGTTATCCGAGACATTGAATTACCTACTGATCTTTCAGAAGATTCAGATGTTCTCGATCGAGGCTCGGCAATTCGACTCTTTCTGCACCGAAACAGGGCAGATAATCGCCGGCCTGTATACAGGCTCGGAGACTGATCATGTTCACGGCGCCTCCATGAGCCAGTCAAGGACATACCGCCTTCGGATCCCGTCGCAGTCGGCCTCCGGGTCCTGGTCGAGCGTGAGGATGAGCTTCGGATAGAAGTCCCGGATCTTCCGCAGCGGCCCGAGTTCACGCTCAAGCGCGGCGGGGTCGCGTACGCTCTCCGCCGCCTGCACGTAGAGCGTGCCCCAACCGTTCTCCGCGACGAAGTCGATCTCTCCGTGCGATGTCTTCCCGGAGTACACGCGATAGCCGCGACGAACGAGCTCAAGGAAAACCACGTTTTTGATCGTCTGCCCGGCGGCCTAGGAGCGCGAACCCGGCATCGTTCTTCCGAGCGCGGGATCCACGGGCCAGTACTTCGACGACCGCCCGATCACCCTCTTCTTCCGGATGTCGAGGCGCGGCGCCTTGAGAAAGAGCTGCGCCTCAAGGAGCGCCGAGAGGTACTTGTCCACGGTCTTGAAGTCGGTCTTCAGCCCCGTGCGTTCAGCGCGTCAGTCGCCTGCCTGACGTTCACCGCCGTGCCGGCGCGCTCGAAGAGGAAGCCGCAGAGACCTTCGAGAACCGGCATGTCCGCGATGCGCACCCGGCGCTGGATGTCCCGGACGATCACCGAGCAGAGCCGTCCCTCGAGCATCGCGTCCGCCGCTGCTTCTTCCCTCAGATGAAGCGCGCACGGGAATGAACCCATCGAGACGTACCGCTTCCAGATTTTCTCGCGCGGAATATGCTCGTCGGCAGCCGCGGCCGTGAACTCGGCGAACGAGAGCGGCAGCATCCGGATCGCGACGAAGCGGCCGGTGAGGAGCGTCGCGTTCTCGCAGGAAAGGAGATCCGCGCCCGAGCCGGTGACGCAGATGTCCGCCCCTTCTCTGAGCAGAAGGCTCGCGAGGACCGCCGGGAAGTTCCTGACGTGCTCAATCTCGTCGAGGAGGAAGTACGAAGTACGTCGTGCTCCCGGGAACGATGCGGGCGGTGAGCGCGTCGTGCAGCCGCTTCGGATCCCGCAGTTCCAGGGCGTCATGTTCCTCGAAGCTCACGGTGACGATCTGATCCTCCTCCACACCAAGATCGAGAAGATGACGGCGGAAGAGCCTGAGAAGCGTCGACTTGCCGCAGCCGCGCACGCCCGTGATCATCTTGATCAGGCGCTTTCCGCGGAAGGCTTCAAGCTCGCGCAGGTACTGCGGACGAGGAACTGCATCCATCTCTTCTCCCGGAGTTCAGTATGAGTTGGAATATTTTCCAACTATATCCAGAAACTTCCCGGTTTCCGGAGAATCTTCCAGTTGCTTTTGCCTTTGACGGAACTCGGAATGACGCAGAGGCCGCAGACATCGCTGCCGACGGTTACTTCTCTGTGATCTCTCCGTCATTCCGGTGCTCGGCGACGAGAGCCTCGACGCCACTGTCAGGTTCTCCGGCGTCACGAATGCGGCCGTTGTCTCGACGGAAGTGCTCGACCGCTGGAATTACTCAGCCAAACTGGGCGTCACGGCCGAGAAGGACCGCTTCGGCATGGGCCTCGGGCTCTCCTGGACGGGGAGTGACAACGCCGACAACTACGCCGTGACCGCGAACTTCCGCTACTCGTTCTGAGTCATCGGTCATTGAAGTGACAATTCCGGCCGGCTCGGATTGCCGCACGCCAGCCGGACAAACAGAACCAATGGATCAGGGGGCCGGTTATTCACCGGCCCTTTCCCGTCTTCGGGTGCGTGCCACAGTAGCCGATCACCGCCTTGCCGCGGTCCTGGTCGATGAAGAAATAGACGCGCAGCGTGGTCGGGTCGTCGGCGACGCCGAACCGCAGGTGCTTCTTCATCACGACCGTCTCCTCGGCATAGGTGACCGTTCTCGGTCCCCAGATCGCCGGATCATTGCTGTTCTGCGTCGTGTCCGACTCCTGGGCGGCGTAGACATTCGGCGTGAACACCTTTCTCGCCTCCGTGTCGCCCCCGCCGCCATTGAGCAGGGCATCAAGATACTCATTCCCGAGCTTGAAGAGATTCCGGAGAAGATCCTTCTTGCGGTCAAAGTAGGGATCACTCTTCGCCGACGATGCATAGGCGCTGTCGAGCACCCGGATGCGGCCCTCCGAGAAATGCTCGGTGAGCCAGAGCGACACCGACGGGCAGAGGCCGTGCTTCTCAAGCAGCTGCCGGATGTTTCTCGGCATCTTCTCGACCGCGTTCTTCACGCGCTCATAGGTGTACCGGTGAGCCTCGGCAAGGGCCTCCGCCTTTGACTTGGCTTCCTCTAGGCTCCTCACCCTGCCGTTGAGCGCCTGGTTGTCATCCTCAAGCATCTCGATCCATTGGGCCTGCTCTGAGACCTTCGCCTCTAGCGCCTTGATCTCCTCTCTCAGGCGGTCGCGGAGCTTCTCGAGCCTCTCTTTCCAGTCGGCCTCGGTCTGCTCGAGCTTCCACTCTGCGGCGACGAACCGCATGCAGTTCTGGAGCGAATGCGCGAGCTCGCTCTGAATGAAGCCGCCTCTCGCGATCGTGTCGTTCAGCGCAATGCCGGCCGCCGACACGTCATTGACGAGCGATTCGATGCCGGCCGCCTCGGAGAGGCTCTTCCCGAGTGCGTCCGCGGTATTTATCCGGAAGGCGCGCTCGATGCGGTCCGCGTTGCAGAGAATCCGGTACGAAGGCGACACGCGCTCTGCGGCCGTGAAGAAGGGCCGCAGTTCCGCGTCCACCGAGTAGCCGTCGCCGGGGCCGAGCGTCTTCACGCGGTCGATGATCCCGAGGAGCACCGAGACCGCGAACGAGCGGCCGAGGTCGGCGCCGTGGACAGTGAGCGGCATCGTCAGGATGTCGAGCGTCCGTCTCGGGGGAAAGTTCTCGTCCGGAACGGTGAAGTTCTTCCCCAGGCCCGCCTTCTTCTGCAGGTACCACGATCGGACACGAAGATAGGTGTCCTTGAGGTTCGGCGTATGGAAGAGCCGGTCGTCCTTGTCGACATATGTGCCGAGCAGACGCATGACGTCGCGCCTCAGGTCCTCGGGATCCATCCTCGAGAGCACCGCTTCGGCGAAGAGGCGCCGCAGGAGCGCCGGCGGAGCGCTCCGGTAAAGGACGCCGAGGTCGTTGTATCTGCGCGCGACCTTCCTCTGCCACTGGAAGGTGCCGGTCTCGGGGATGCCGAGGAGGCGCGCGGCCTTCTGAGCCTTTTCACGGCGCTCGCCCGGGACCTTCTCCTCTCCCTCGCGGTGCAGGATCTCGCCGTAGAGCGGGAGCACGCGGGCGACGAAATCGAAGACCTGCTGGTCGCGCCAGACGTTTGACTCGCCTCCCCGGGACGCGAGGGAGACGAGCATCGCGTCGAAGGCGAAGAAGGGCGAGACGACGTCGAGCGGCCGCTCCTCGTGGAGACGCATCCTGTCCGTCACCTCCCTGAGATGCGAAGGGACGAGCTGCCAGCTGAGCGACTGACTGAAGAGCTCCCGGTTCTCGCTGCAGGCGCGGGCGAACTTCGTGTGGATCTGGTCATACAAGGCACCGCACCCTCGGCCCCATTCGCCGAACGTCCCGTCCGGACTGAAGGCTTCCCAGAGGAAGGCGACGATCGAATCCGTCATCTCGGGCTGGTTCGCGAAGGCGATCCTCAGCTGCGTGGGGACCCGCTCGGGCACGGCGGTCTTCCAGTCGTCGAAGACCTTCGTGACCGAACGGCGCCGCTCGGCGAAGAGGCTCCTGACGGACGGTATCGTGTCCGACCGGGGATCCGGGCTGAGCGCCCGGACCCACTCGACGAGCGGACCGTTGGCATTCTGGTATTCGACGATGATCCGATAGCGGAAATATGACCTCAGCAGGTCCTTCTTCTCGTAGAGACCCTTGATGGAGGTGTACCGCGCAAAGAGCCGGAGCGACTCGAAGGCGAATGACACAGCGCGCTCATAGCCCTCGAGGTCCGCATAGTCGTCGAGGAGCATGCGGAGGTCATTGGCGAACTCGGCGATCCTGGGGTTGGCGAAGGCCTCGACGCGGCGCACGCCGCATTCGATTCTCTGGAGCTCGCGCCGGGCGTTTCTGTACGAAACGCCGAGGCGCTCGACTTCGCCCTCGCCCTCGAGCTGCGGCTCGAGCCAGGCCTTGAAGGCGTGGCGCATGGCCTTCGCCACGGCGCGGAGACGCTCCTCGTCGCCGCGGGTGTCGTCGCTCCCCAGGTCCAGATACTCGACGTAGCCGAGGTCGGCGGCCAGTCCCGCGGCAAATGACTTCGCGGCCTGTTCCGGACCAAACGATTCAATGGCGTCGAGAAGCTGCATATCGATTCCTTCGGGGAGACATCCGGCTGCGGCAGCTTTCAGAAAAGCGCCGCAGCGGAATGGGAGGCTCAATCCTTCAATTATCGCCCGACTTGAGGTCCGGAATGAAACGGTATTCCGTCATTCCGGGGCTGTCTCGCCGGATTCCCATGAGCCTTTCCGCGGCTTCCCGTGCCATTACCGCCGCGGGCGGTCTGTCTTGCTTCCCCAGGGGGAAATCTCAATCGCCTCTCTCTCAGATCCTCCCGCGCCGCGCCTTCAGCCGCGAGGCAAGGAGCAGCACGAGGAAGTAGCCCGCGCCGAGGATGGCGGCGAGCGTACCCGCCGGGATCTGCGCCGGGGCGATGAGCACCTGTCCCGCGCCGTCCGCGGCGGCCACGATCACCGCGCCCGCGGCGGCAGCCGTGAGGATCTGGGCCTTCACTCTCGCCGCGCCCATCATGAGCGCGAGGTGCGGGGCGACGAGACCGATGAAGGCGACCGGCCCCATGGCGGCGGTCGCGACCGCCGACGAGAGCGCGCAGAGCGCAAGGAGCAGGAAGGCCGACGGCCCCATCGGCAGGCCCCGGGACTCGGCGAACTCCCTTTTTGGCCTTTCGCTGTTTCGAGTGGGTAGGTTGGAAAGGCGGTAGCTACTTC
>NZ_JAUNSF010000112.1 GCF_030539355.1 Sutterella sp. | reverse complement strand
CCGGATACGCTTCGCCCTCTCCGGATCATTTGAGTTCTCCATGAGCGCATAAAATTGATTTCGTCCACGAAGTATCTGATCCAGAATTTCCGCTTTTTCCGCAATTTTTTTGCCGAAATCGACACCGAAACGTTCTCCCTTTGAATTCGTGTAGACCTCGGTATAACCAAGATCAAACGACTCGCAGTACCAGTGATCCGCCGCGACCGCAGGAACGCCGACCGGTTCCTGCAGCACACGTTTTTTATCAAGCGGGAAGAGCACATGCAGATACAGGCACCCGCTGTGTGTTTTTATCAGCATGACCTTGCTTCGGATCGTTGACATGCCCATCAACGGCACGCGGACGCGCTTCCAGGGACGGGTCGTCATAAGCCGGATGAACTGGACATTCTTCTGGCCATCGGGATCAGCTTTAACCCCAGTGCTCCAGCACCCTTCGTCAAACCAGACGGAACGCTCCGCTGTGGAAACCGGGTAGCGTCCCTTGACGCGGTTCGCAACGGTGCGGATGCGCTCGCAGAGCCACCAGCGGTTGGGGATGTCCGTGCTGTTTTCGCCATCAACAAAAGGCGCGGACCGGCCGTCCATCACATCAAAGAAGGGAGTGTCGAGTTTCGAGAGAATTCGATCGACGTACTTCCGGCGAGGCTCGGGAAGTTCCCGGTACCAGTCTTCCTTGTAGACGGCCACTCTCGTTTCCTTGCGGGCCTTGAGCCAGTAATTGCGGACAAGGACGGCCGCCGCATGCAGGGCGAGTTTCCAGTGGCGATCCTGAAGTTTCACCGGAGGCTGATACTTCTTGAGCACCAGAGCGTCACGGATGTCCCACCAGTCGTTCACGCCGATCAGGAAGCGGCGCCACTCCCGGCGCATGAACTCCTGGATGAAGATGCGCTTCATTTTGTTGAAGAGCTCGAAGAGTTCATCAATGATCGCCAGATCCTCGGCGGAGAGCGCGCTCATGTCGACCTTCCGCACCACTGTGCGGTAACTCTCACAGTAGTCATCATCAATGAACTCCGTGACACATGAGATCGGAAGCTCATGGATCAGCGATGCCACAGCGTTGAGTCGGAACTCGTGCTGAGCGGGCATGTTGAGCTGTGCGTCTTCGGCCGTGGTCATGAATCTCCTCCCATTGATGACTGACAGCAACCTTCCGTGAAGCTCCTCCATCGAGACGGAGACCTCCTGAAGAGGAAGCTTCAGGAGGCACGGCAAGATTTGTCTACGAACAAAATTTAGTTCGCAGATTGATCATACGTGAAACATAGAGGTACCGCAATAAGATAGATCTAAGTGATAACCCTATGGTAGCTGTATCTCCCTGAGGTAAATCTATCTTCTATCCATCGAGGAACCTCAGAGGGGCCTGGCCGTGATGACGGAGACCAGCCGTCCGAGGATTGCGTGGCGGTGCTCAAACTGATCGTAATCGACGGTGTACGTCTCGTAGCGGGGGTTGTCGCTGATCACGCGGACATCGTCACCGATGCGCTGCAGCCGCTTGATGAAGATGTCCCTGTTGCGTGTGAAGGCATAGATGGAGTCAGTGAACACATCCGTGACCATCGTGTTGATGAGAACCGAATCCCCGTCCTTCAGTGTCGGCTCCATCGAATCCCCGTGCACACTGAGAATCGCGAGGCTGCGTTCATCGCCCGATCCCGCGTATCGCTGGACCCAGCGGTTGTTGACCTGCATCATCTTGACGGCCGGCGTTTCCTTCAGCATGGACTGCTTCATCGGATCGGCTGGGGCATCCGTGTCCGCCTGATAAATCCTGACGAAGCCCTCGGCCTCGGGGCTTCTTTGGAATTGGTCATCCCGCCCGGTCAGCAGCCAGGTCGGGGACACGTCCAGCGCCTCGCAGATCTTCAGAACCATGGGGATGGACGGCTGATTGCGCCCGGTCATCCAGGCCGAGAAAGTCTGAGGATTCGTGTTGAGTTCACGGGCGAGGGAGGCCTGCGAACGGTCCTTGCGCTTGAGTAGTTCCTCTACTCGCTGCATCATTCCCATAATCATTCCTGTATATAGATATCGTGGACATGTAAAAATGTACACTATAGCGATTATACTTTTCGAATGGGAGTGCAGGAGCAAAGCGATTCAGTCAACAGAATCAACTGTCAGGGTTCATGCTCCGGTGCTTCTTCCGATTGCTGTGCGCTCTGCGGCCATACATCCGGGCGCAAAACACTGTCATTAGAGTGGTGACATCCTTGACGAGCTCAAGTTCGAAGGAAATCTCGGGAGGAGCCTCGACAACCCTGAGCTCGGTTTTCATCCTGGAGCAGATGAATCTTATGAGCCCAACCCCGAAGCGCAGGAGTCTGTCCTCATGGAGCACGACGAGTGTGCTGACATGACCGTCAAGCAATCGTCGCAGAAGTGCCTTGAGGCCGGGTTTGCGACAGTTGAGTCCTGATCCGATGTCGGAGAGCACCTCGTCGCAGCCGAGTTCCTTCAGACGATCGATCTGACGCCCGAGATCTGATCTCTGATCATGTGAAGAGACTCGCGCGTAACCTACGATCTTCCTTGATTCGGTATCTACCTTGATTCCCTCGTCCGGATGACGGAAGCGCCTGTGGCCGCCGAAAGTCCGCCCTGCGAGTTCAATGTAGCCTTTCTCAACCCAGCGGCGGATCGTGCTCGGAGAGACTCCGTAATGTCTGGCAATGGTGGAGATGCTGCACAACGTCATGGCGGCCTCCATTTTTGAGGTCGGGGTAGATATTGTAATTTCTCATTCGACTAGTTTAGCCCCTCAGGACGATGAAGAACCCATGACCCGCTATACCAAACACAAAAGCCATCCGCTGATCGTCATAGATCCGGCGGAGATGGCGGAGTTTCCCTCGGGAAGGGCAGAAAGAGCTCTTTGGTTCGAAGAGCGCATGGTGAAGAGCCCGTGGAGGATGGACTCGGCTCCTCTGCGTGACTGGAAGACGAAGTTCCCCGCCGACTGCAGGCGCTTCCGGCGGTTCGAATCCGTTCCCGTGGTGATGACCCAAAACGACGCGCTGCTTGATGTCAAGGGCGAGGAAGTCCGTTCCGGGGATAACAATCCTGGATATTCAATGAAATACGGACTGTTCTGACAGGGTTTCCGACGGAGACACTGGTTGACTCATGATCCGGTACAGTATGGATCCGGCTCGTCAGCGGGAAGAACCAGCCTGTGGAATCGGTAGCTGCAACCGGCGGGAGGAGATGATGGAAGAAGTTCTCCCGCCTCCCGGTCCGCTTTTGCCCGACGGCAAACGACATCCCGTGCCCTTGGGATGAGGAGCCTGTAAACAGAGCGGGGCGCCTTGTCCCCGGAGGCTTCGGAGCAGAAGGACTTCTCCGGGAACCTAGAATTCAGGATTCCCTCAGTCATCTCCCTCACAGCTCATGCTTAAGCGATCCCTCCTCGCGACAGCCGTCATTGAAGCCGTCGCCCTTGCTTCCTTTTCCCACCCCGTCAGCGCCGCGGACGCGGAGAGCTTCCGCACGGCGGAGTACCTCGCCACTCCGGGCGCGCTCGACATGATCCATGCGGCCGGTGCCTACGCCCAGGGTTATACGGGCGCGGGCGTCACCGTCGGCGTCGTTGATCAGCCGGTGTACCTTGACCACGCGGAGTTCGCGGGCAAGACCGGCTCCTACTGGATCTGGAGCTCGTACTCGGCTGACTATGACTGGGCGTCCTATTTCCACGGCACGCATGTCGCTGCCATTCTCGCCGGTCAGAAGGACGGCTCGGGCATGCACGGCGTGGCGTTTGACGCCGACATCATCAGCGCGCCGAACCTGCAGATCGAGTCGGGCGCCGTTGATGCGCTGAAGAAGCTGCGGCAGACGGGCGTGAAGATCGTCAACAACAGCTGGGGGGCGTCCTCGTACCTCGACACGGTCGCCTGGACCGCCGAGCTCGGGCAAAGGTTCAGCGCGAGCCTCGACGTGCTCTTCGGCGCGCCGGGCTACCTCTCCGAGCTTGAGGCGATGCTCGCCGAGGACCGCACGCTGTTCGTCTTCGCCTCGGGCAACAACGGGCACGCCTCGACGGAGCTCCCCGGCTCCTACCTCTGCCGCACCGAGGGCTGGCGCTCGCTCCTGAGCGTCGTCGCCGTGAACTCCCACGCTTGGGGCGAGAAGGGCACGACCGCCACCAATCTCCTGATGGGTCACACGGACGCGGCGAAGTTCGCCGAGGAGAGCTCCATCGCGTCGCCCGGCTATCTCATCTACTCGGCGGTGAGCTCCGGCACGACCGCCTACGCCTCCTACTCGGGAACGAGCATGGCGACGCCCGCGGTCTCGGGCGTCGCGGCGCTCGTCAGCCAGGCGTTTCCCTTCCTCGAGGGCGACGAGCTCGCCGACGTGCTGCTCTCGACCGCGGACAGCACGTTCGAGCTCCCGACTTTCACGCTCAACATCCAGGTGGACGAGAGCGAGGTGAGCGACGACTCCCGGATCTCCCAGGTCAACATCTACTACTTCGGGTCCGGCACGGTCTCCGACGAGAAGGTGGCGGAGGATCTCCGGCAATACTACGAGGAGAACGCCGAGTACCTGGAGTATCAGTTTGGGTTCACCTCCGTCGATGATCTGCTCAAACTGCAGCGCGCCGTCTACACCGACACCCCGCGCGAGATCGTCTTCGGCCAGGGCATCGTCAACGCCGAGGCCGCCGTGAAGGGCCTCGCGGTGCTCAATGCCCGGCGTCTCACCAAGTCCTCCCTCTCGACCGACTACGTCTCCACGGGCGAGGCGCTCTACACGGTGAACACCAAGGGGTACTCCGCCGAGTGGAGCAACGACATCTCGCAGAGGAAGGCGGGCTACCTCAATGACGAGGAGGGCACCGACGAGGACCTGAGGCGCATCTACCGCTTCTACCTCGCCTCGGACGAGAAGCTCGCTGAAATTGCAAAGTACTACGGCGAAACGGCCGTGGCGAACGGCGCCCAGTACATCGAGTGGTACAACAGCCGCGTCGCGGAGAACGGCCTCGCCGGTCTCAACGTGGGCCTCAAAAAGACCGGCGACGGGACGCTCACGCTCTCGGGCACCAACACCTACGAGGGCACGACCGTCGTCGCGGGCGGCACGCTCTCGATCGCAAAGCGCGCGGACGGCACGGGCGGCGAGCTCACGGCGAGCTCGGTCGTCGTTGAGAGCGCGGGACGCCTCACCGGCGACGGCACGATCGTGAACACCGTGACGAACTCGGGCACCGTCTCGCCCGGCGTCGGGATCGGCACGCTCACCGTGGGCGGCTACACCCAGACGGCGGACGGCGTGCTCGAGATCGACTTCAATGCGGCGGGCGACCACGACGTGCTCGCCCTCACGGGTTCAGCAGGCCTCGCCGGCACCCTCAACTTCGCCCCCGTGACCGACTACTACCGCACGGGCTCGAGCGTGACGGTGTCCGACTATCTCACGAGCACCTCGGAGGCCGCCGCGGCTTCCGAGGAGGGCACGGAAACCACCGGCAGCGGCTTCAGCGCGGTGACGGCTTCCTTCGCGTCGCCCACCCTCGCGATGACCGTCACGGGCGACGACGCCTCGGGCTGGACCATCACCGCGGGCCGCGCGGCCGGTGCCTACAGCCGCTACGCATCGGACGCGGCCTCGGCCGCCGTCGGCGCTGCGCTCGAGAGCGCGGCCCTGGAGGAGGAGAATGCGCTCTCCGGCCTCATCACGGCGCTCGACTTCTCGAGCGCGGACGGCTCGGCCGTGCGCTCGGGCCTGAGGTCACTTTCCCCCGTCTCGCGCACCGAGCAGGTGGAGGCCGCCTTCAACCGTGTGCGGCTCGTCGGAGCCCTCGCGCTCGAGGAGAACCGCATCGGCGCGGCCCCCGACAGCTGGCGCGTCTCTGTGCGCCCCTTCGGCGGCGGCATGAACGCCGGCTGGCGCGCGCGTCACTACGGGCTCCTGGTCTCGGGCGTCACGTCCGCGACGGAGAACCTCACCGTGGGTCTGCACGGAGCGGCGGCGCACGAGCGCGTCACCGGCACGGGCACGGCCGTCTCGGGCGATACGGTTCTTGCGGGCGCGACGCTGCGCTGGGCACCTGATGCAAAGGAAGGCACGGTGGTCACGGGCGAGGTGCTCGTGGGCGCCGATGACTCGAAGACCAGACGCGTCATCGCCGCGGGCGGCTGGTCCGGAACGGCGGAAAGCTCGGAGACGGCCTTCACCGCGGCCGGGCGCCTCGGCGCGGGCTGGATGCTGCCGATGGGCGGCCTCACGCTCGAGCCCTTCGCTGCGGTTGACCTCGCGCTCTGGCGCATGCCCGACGTGACCGAATCGGGGAGCGACGCTAGGCTCACGATGAAGAGCGAGATCTTCCGCTCGGCGCGGCTCTCGGCCGGCGCGGTGGTGAGGGGGATGTCGCAAGACCTCGGTCGCTCGGCCGTCCGGGGCGAGGTGCGCGCGGCGGTGAACCGCGAGCTTCTCTCGCGCGCCGGGCGCGTGAACGCCTCCTTCGGCGCGCTCCCGGGCACGGGATTCACCGTTGACGCGGACTTCCCGGAGAAGACGAGCTTCGAGCTCGCGGGGACGCTCGCGGTCGCGGACCGCGCGAACGGGTTCGAGCTCGGTCTCACGGGCGGGTCGGAGCTCTGGACGCGGGACCGCTACGGGTTCTTCGGCGGTCTCTCGGCGGTGTGGCGCTGGTAGGCGCACGAAGCGCAAGAAGCGCACGAGGGCC
The DNA here is from genome assembly GCF_030539355.1 of Sutterella sp. Lineage (GTDB taxonomy): Bacteria > Pseudomonadota > Gammaproteobacteria > Burkholderiales > Burkholderiaceae_F > Sutterella. The sequence continues at coordinate 2,863 of NZ_JAUNSF010000112.1, read as the reverse complement.
TGGCATCAGATCCAGGCGGGAAGGGCGGGATTCGGACAGTTCACCGGGTCCCGCTTTTTTCCGAAGCGTCACTGTTCCCGGGCACATTGCACCTCCCGGCCGTGAGGGGATTCGCCTCACGAATTCTCCGTCATCCGCCGTCGCCTGCAGGCACAATGTCATGGAGGCGGCCGTGTCCACGGCACGGGCCGCCGTTCTTTGATCGAATTCAGGCCGTCCCCGGGCTTCATACGGGGGAGGCCGGGGAGAAATAGCTGATGAGAGAACTGAGTCAGCACCGCAGAGACATCCTTCTCGACTTCGCCGAGAACGCCTCCGGAGTGAGGCAGCATCTCACGGAGATCTTCGGCGGGAAGGATGCGGGAACGGTGCTGCAGCTCATCCGCTTCCTCAACCTCAACCGCGAGCACAAGCTCATCCCGGCCGGTGAGGAGGTCGCGGCGATCTTCCCGGGCGGGGACGCGGAGGCCTCGCTCGTCGAGTTCCTCGGCAGCGTCTGCGGCCGCGAGGATCTCGAGCGCGCCTTCATGGAGCGGCGCATCGCCGCGCTCAATCCCGGCGGCCGGCAGCTGCTCGCGTTCGAACACATTCTCTGGGACCTTGAGTCGACCATGTTCGACGGCTGGCGGAACATCCTGATCGTCTACACGATGGACTTCGAGGTAGTCGGCTACTCAGTTCCTCTGCACGGCGACATCGGCCCCGCACCGTTCGAAACGGCAGTGGAGAGCTTCGGCGATTACAACCCGAGGCCCTGCTTCGTGTCGCCTTCCTTCGACGATGAAGCCTGGTTTCATTACTTCCTGAGGGGCTACCACCTCCCGTACCTGCTTCTCGACTGCCATGTCCCGGGACTCGTGGCGACCGGTGAACTGAGCAACGGCCGTCCTTGCGTTGCCGAGGGAGATCTCGCTCAGCAGGGTTCCGAAGACGCGGACATCATTGAGACGGACATCCACCTGCCTTTCTCCGCGGGCGGCCTCGGGCCGGAGCCGCCGTTTCACACCCGCGTCCGGATCGATCCGATTTTTGACGTGGAGCGATCCCTCAGAAAGTGCAGGGAACTCAGCGCGGAAGTCGAGCGCAGACTGCACGAACTCAACGAAACCGACGGGACGCCTCCGGAAGAGGACGAACTCGCGGACGTTTTTGTGCAGCAGGACGGCGCGTGGCGGATTGACGAGTTTGCCTTCAGCAATCTCATCAGAAGGCAGGTCGGGCGTATCCACGCCACGAACGTGGACTTCTCGTGGGGCGAGATCTACGACATCAAGCGGGCCTGGGAGGACCAGACCCAGGACTTCTTCATCTGGGACGAGGACGAGGTCGCGTACTTTGACAAGGAGGGCCGGCTCGAGCAGTCGCCGGCGCTGAGAGGGCGGCTTTTCGTCGAGTTCGCCGCGGAGTGCGTCTCCGCGCACGTCATGCGCAGGTTCCGCGCCGTCGTCGACCGGCTCGGGGGCGACCCGGACCCGGTGGCCTGCGAAATCCGGAAGATCCTCCCGCAGTTCAACTTCTTCGACTTCGAGGATCTCAATACGCTCGGACATCTGAGCGACGCCGCGTTCGAGAGGCTGCGCAAGGAGTTCGTGAAGCCGCTTCAAGCGGGCTGACGGGCCGCGGGGCAGGCGCGGCCCGCCTGAGCGTCACTCCGTCGTCCCGGCTTCCCTCGTCCGGAGCCATTCCTCCGCCGCTCGCTCAAGCACCACGGGAATCGGGCACTTCCAGTCGCCCGTCTCGACGCCGTGCAGAAGGAAGGCGGGCGAGACGCCGAGGATCGCCGCGGCCGTCCTCGCCGTCGCCGGCACGCTGATGACGCCGAGGCCCCCCGCCCAGCGGGTGACGGTGCTGACCGACGTGCCCAGCAGCCGGGCGAATTCCTTGAAGCCGAGCCCGCGGCGCTCCACCAGGGCCCTGAACCGCTCCCTGAAGGCCTTCGGATCGGGCTCGGGCGGGAGCACCGCCGGCGCTCCCTCGGAGCCGCCCCGGAGGAGCCACGCGGGGTCGACGTCGAGCACCGCTCCGATTTTTTCCGCGAAATCGGCCGAGGGCGAGATGTCACCGGTCAGACGCCGGTCGAGCATCGTGCGCTTGTTGCCCATGAGCTCCGCGAGCTCGCCCGTGCTGACGACGCGGGCGCGCAGCACCTGCGCGACCCGGTCGCCGAAGCCTTTGGCTTCTGCCCTGCGCGCCTCCTCGAGGGCCGCGGCCGTGCCCGCGGGGCCGCCGAGGAGGAGATGGTCGGCCGTGGTGCGAAGGACCGTCGCAAGCTGCGCGACCTTCGGCCGGCGCGGCATGGCGTCGCCCGCGAGCCAGGACGAGAGCGTGACGGGCGAGATGCCGGTCCGCGCGAGGAGCTCCGCCTGAGAGACGCCGCAGTCGGCCATGCGCACGAGGAGACGCCAGGCGAAGGCGCGCCTCGCCGCCGGATCCGAGGGATCCGCCGGGGGAATGGCGCTGACGGCGGGATCGTCGTTCCCCTGCGACGCGGTCGTGAACCATCTCGCAGCGTCGGAGCGGGTGAGCCTCGCCGCACGTCCCCAGAGGAGGCCCGACGGACTTTTTCCCAGCACGGCGGCCATGTTCACGAGCTGCGCGGGCGAGGGAAGGAGCTGCCCGTCGAGCATCCGCATGAGTTCACGGGGTTCGAGCCCCATGCGGTCACAGGTCTCGGCCGGCGTGAGGGCGGTCCTCGTCACGAATTGCCCAAGCCGCGCGCGGAAGGCCTCGCGCACGCGGTCTCCCGTGGGATCGGCGAGGATCTCGGCGGGCCAGAGCTCGCCCTCGCCGGGGAGCTGAAGGCGCGAAGCATGCTTGAGAACCGGGGCCCCGGCGGGAGCGGAAGAGGAGGCGGAGGAGGAGG
>NZ_JAUNSF010000111.1 GCF_030539355.1 Sutterella sp. | reverse complement strand
TTATGTCCAGGCCTCGAAGCCTCTAGACTCTTACCTTCGACACCGATCATTCATTCCGGACCCCGCAGATGAATTTCCCCCGTTCCAAGAAGCCCGGCCGACTCCTGCCGCGGCTGCGCACCGCCCTCGCGCTCTCGGCCCTCGCCGTGCTCGCCGCCTGCACCACGGTAGAGAAGCCGTCGGTTCCCGAGAAGCCCCTCGGACGGGCCTTCGAGCGGGTCTCCTACAGCGACATCCCGGTCTCGGGAGGCTGGAGCGAGGCGCTCTCCGCGTTCCGGCTCTCCTGCCCGGCGCTCAAGGCCGAGCCCTGGATCAGGCTCTGCACCGAGGCCTCGTCGACCGCTCCCGAGGCGGCGGAGGCCTTCTTCAAGACGCGCTTCGCCCCGTGGCGGGTCACCGTGCCGGACACGAAGAAAAAGGGTGAGCGCACCGACACGGGCCTGATGACGGGCTACTACGAGCCGCTTCTCCGGGGAAGCCGCACGCAGGGCGGCGAGTACCAGCACCCCGTGCTCGCGGTCCCCGATGACCTCCTCGTCATTGATCTCGCCTCGCTCTACCCGGAACTGAAGGGCCTGAGACTGCGCGGAAAGCTCGACGGCCGCCGCGTCGTTCCCTACGATCCCCGCGGCGTGATCCAGGACCGCACGGACCTCCCCGCGATCGCCTGGGTCGACGACCCGGTGGACCTCTTCTTCCTCCACATCCAGGGCTCGGGACGCATCGCGCTTCCCGACGGCAGCTTCATGCGCGTCGGCTTCGCCGACCAGAACGGCTGGCGCTACCGCTCGATCAGCGGCTGGCTCATCAAACACGAGGGCCTGAAGCCCGAGGGCCTCTCCATGCAGCGCATCCGCGCCTGGGCGAAGGCCAATCCCTCGAAGGTGAAGACAGCGCTCGCCGAGAATCCGAGCTTCGTCTTCTTCGAGGAGCGCCGGGGCGACCCGGCGCTCGGCCCCCTCGGCGCCCAGGGCGTCCCGCTCACCCCGCTCGCCTCCGTCGCGGTGGATCCGCGTGAGTGGCGCCTCGGCACGCCCTTCATCGTCGAGGCCGATCAGGCCCGGCCGGAACTCCACTTCACGCGTCCCGTCGTCGCCCAGGACACGGGCGGCGCGATCCGCGGCACAATCCGCTTCGACTACTTCTGGGGGTTCGGCGAGGAAGCCGGTCAGCACGCCGGCCGTCAGAAGAGCGCCGCGCGCGCATGGGTGCTCGTCCCCGCGGGGCTCACCCCCGAGGACATCATTCCCTGATGAAAGAAGGGGCGGATCTTCAGGGAGCCGCCCCGCCGTGCATTACTGCACGTCCCTGAGGATTTCCTCGAACTGGTCGGCCGAGACCGCGCCCGTCATGCGCTCGCCCGAGGGGAAGAAGAAGGTCGGGGCGCCCGTGATGTTGTAGCGGCCCGCGAGCGAGAGATTGCGCTGCATCACGGAGGCGTCGCAGTCCGCGGGCGCCTCGGGCGGCGTGATGCCCTTGCGCATCCAGTCGACCCAGGCCTTCGAGGGATTCTTGCTGCAGACGATCTCGCGGTTGTTCTGCTCGCCGCGGATCATCGGCGTGATGAAGGTGTAGACGGTGAGGTTCCCGACGCGCTCGAAGACGCGCTCCATCGAGCGGCAGTACGTGCAGTTCGCGTCCGAGAAGACGATCACCTCACGCTCGCCGTTGCCGATCACCTGCTTGACGGCGTCCTGGCGCGGCCAGCGGCTCCAGTTCTCGCGCGCCCACTCGCGCGCCCGCTTCGCGGTCTGGTTGGTCTTCGTCTTGGTGTCGATGATCGTGCCGGAGATGACGTACTCGACCTTGTCGTCGACGTAGAAGATCCGGTCCTGGATGATCAGCTCCCAGATGCCCGGGATCGGCGACGGACGCACGCTGTCCGCGCGCAGACCCGTGGTCTTCATCAGCTCGTCGCGGATCGTCAGCTCGTCGGCGGCAGCGGCGGCTCCCGCGCAGAGAAGGAGCGAGGCGGCCGTGACGGCCGCGGCGACGGATTTTGTGAAGCGAGAAGTCATGATCTACTGCAATCTCTCTGAAGACGTATGGACGGACAGCAGATTATCGCGGATCGATCCTTCGGAGAAGCTGAACGCATCAGCGGGCGGGATCCGACCGCTTATACCATGAACTTGGTATCCATACTTTGTCCCCGGGGCAAATGCAAGTCTTGCCAAACGCGGGACTCATCCATATAATTCGCACTTCCGACATTTTGGCAGTGGCTAGGTAGCTCAGTTGGTAGAGCAGCGGATTGAAAATCCGCGTGTCGGCGGTTCGATTCCGTCCCTAGCCACCATTCAGACTGCCGGAGATGCACAGGGAAGCGATTCCCGGCGAAGCGTGGCTAGGTAGCTCAGTTGGTAGAGCAGCGGATTGAAAATCCGCGTGTCGGCGGTTCGATTCCGTCCCTAGCCACCACCCTTTTCGAATGAAAGCCCGTACGGTCAAGACCGCGCGGGCTTTTGTTTTTTCCGGCGCCCGGGATCTGCGCCGGCTCCCCGCGGGAAGGCCCCGGCGGGCCTTCCGCGCCTCGGATCCTTGGGGGAGCGGGCGCTCACTCGAAGCGCGCGTGCTCCTTCCACTCGTTCCAGCCGCGCTCGCGCAGTTCGCAGGCCGGGCACTTGCCGCAGCCGAAGCCCCAGGTGTGGAAGTGCGAGTGGTCGCCCATGTAGCAGGTGTGGGTCTCGTCACGCACGAGCTGCACGAAGGCGTCCCCGCCGATGCGGCGGGCGAGCTCCCAGGTCTCGGCCTTGGTGAGGCGCATCAAGGGCGTCTCGATCACCATCGGCGCGTCGAGGCCGAGCGAGAGCGAGACCTGGAGGCTCTTGAGCGTGTTGTCGCGGCAGTCCGGATAGCCGGAGAAGTCCGTCTCGCACATGCCGCCCACGAGCACGCGGGCGCCTCTGCGGTAGGCGATCGCCGCGGCGAGCGTGAAGAAAAGCAGGTTCCTGCCCGGCACGAAGGTGTTCGGCAGCCCCGAGGACTCGAACTCAATCCTGCGGGAGTCGGTGAGCGCGCAGTCGGCGATCTCGCCCAGCACAGGAAGCGCGAGCATGTGGTCGTCGCCCAGGCGCTCCGCCCACTCGGGTTTGACGGCGCCGATCTTCTCCCGCACGCGGGCGCGGCACTCGAGCTCGGCCTGGTGCCGCTGCCCGTAGTTGATCCCGACCGTCTCGACGCGCCCGAAGCGCTCGAGCGCCCAGCCGAGGCACGTGGTCGAGTCCTGCCCGCCCGAGAAGAGCACGAGCGCCGCCGTCTCCCTGCCCACGGCAGAGAGCTCTGAAAACTGAGTCATCTTTCTCTTTCCTTCTTCTTCAATCCGCCGAGGGCGCGGCGAGCAGCGCCCGGACGCGCTCGCGCACGCGCATGCACTCCTCGATGTGCGAATCGCCGAGATTCGTCACGGCCCACCAGGAGAGCGCCGCCGCGGCGCCCTGACCGGCGATGGGAAGCCATTTTGCCGCACGGCCGGCGAGCCAGCGGCTTCCGAGCTGCTTGATGGCGACGAGCGCCGCGGCGCTCGTCACGTAGCGTCCTGCAAAAACCGCGCCAACCTGGGAGAGCGCCGAGAGCACGGCGATCCGCTCCTCGGTGTGCAGACGCTCGATCTGCTCGGGCGAGAGCGCGAAGGCGCGGTTGATGCGCATGAGCATGTCGGCGAAGGTCGCGGCATCGACCGCGATGTCGACGCCCGGCATCGGGATCACAGCCGCCGCCGCGGAGATCGCGGCACGGCGCCGGACGAGCGCGCGCGCCTCGCGCGCGACCGCCTCGAGCGACTCCCCGGCCGCGTCGAAGGCCTCGGCGGGCACCTTTTCATCGGGCATTGAGCGCACCTCCTAAAAAATTCCGCCAAATCAAGGCGTTCATGGCTCTTAAGGCTTGCGAAACAATTAGCAACCTATAATCCGCTCCACTTCCAAAAGAATAACCTCTTCGCCGCGCTGCCCGGACTCAAACAACCGGTGCCCGGTCGACCCCTTCGTAACCAGAGCTTACGCAATGCAGCTTCTCGCCTTAGGCCTCAACCACACGACCGCCCCGCTCGCAGTCCGCGAGCGCGTTGCGTTCGGCACGGATGAAATCGCGGAAACGATCGCTCATCTGCTTGAGCGCTTCAGCGGAACGCCCCAGGGCGGCATCCATGAGACCGCCGTGCTCTCGACCTGCAACCGCACCGAGCTCTACGTGGCCTGCGAGGACACCGCCGCCGCCCGCGCGAGCATCCTCTCGTACATCGCCAACCGCAAGGGCGTCGCGCTGCGCGAGCTCGAACCCCACATCTACACCTTCGAGCAGGAGGAGGCCGCGCGCCACACGTTCCGCGTCGCCTCGGGCCTCGACTCGATGGTCCTGGGCGAAACCCAGATCGTCGGCCAGATGAAGAAGGCCGAGAAGATCGCCCGCGAGTGCCACGGCCTCGGCGTCATGCTGAACCACCTCTTCCAGTCGACCTTCACGGTCGCGAAGGAGGTCCGCACCGCCACCGCGATCGGCGCCAACTCCGTGAGCCTCGCCGCCGCGGCCGTCCGCCTGGCGCTCCGCCTCTTCGGCAGCCTCACGAACGAGCGCGTGCTCTTCGTCGGCGCCGGCGAGATGATCGAGCTCTGCGCGGCCCACTTCGCCGCCCAGAAGCCGAAGAGCATCACCATCGCGAACCGCACGGTCGAGCGCGGCCAGGTGCTCGCGCGCACCGTGCACGCCGACGCGATTCCGCTCGCGAACCTCCCCGACACGATCGCCCAGTACGACATCGTCATCTCCTGCACGGCCTCCGCTCTGCCGATCATCGGCCTCGGCATGATCGAGCGCGCCGTCGCCGAGCGCCGTCACCGCCCGATGTTCATCGTCGACCTCGCGGTGCCGCGCGACGTCGAGCCCGAGGTCGACCGCCTCGACGACGTCTACGTCTACACGGTCGACGATCTCGGCAAGGTCGTGAGCGAGGGCAAGCAGTCCCGCCAGGCCGCCATCACCCAGGCCGAGACGATCATCGGTCTGCGCGTGGCGGACTTCGTCGAGTGGATCAAGCTGCGCGCCGCCGTCCCGACCATCCAGTCGCTTCGCGACCGCGCGAACTTCCTGCGCGACGAGGAGCTCACGAGGGCGCTCCGCCACCTGCACCACGGCGACAAGCCCGAGGAAGTGCTCGAGATGCTCGCCCACGGCCTCACGAACAAGCTGCTCCACGACCCGACGATCCTGCTCCGCAACGGCGAGGGTCTCTCCACGGAGGACCGCGATCTGATGGAGCGCATGCTCGACCGCTTCTACCGCCGTCACGACCGCTGAAAAAAGCGTCTGACCGGCCGGCTGCGACGGGACGTCTTCCAGAAGGCGTCCCGTTTTGTTTGGGGCGCGGAGGAACCGTCAGCGTCCGCCGCGGCATACGTTTATCCTTGTGGGTTTGCATCAACCCCCGACCTTCAGATTCCCCGTCATGCTCACCGACAAAGTCCGTTCGAAGCTTTCCGCACTCTCGCGCCGCCTTGAGGAGATCGACCGCATGCTCGCGGCTCCCGAGACCGCGGCCGACATGAACCGGTTCCGCGACCTGACGCGCGAACGCGCGGAGATCGAGCCCGTCGTCGTGATGATGGCCGACTACGAGCGCGCCGAGGACGACCTCAACACCGCGAAGGAGCTTCTCGAGGATCCGTCGATGCGCGACTTCGCGCAGGAGGAGATCGAAACGGCCCGCGCGGCGCTCGAGCGCCTCGAGAAGGACCTCGAGATCCAGCTGCTGCCGAAGGACCCTAACGACGAGCGCAACATCTTCCTCGAGGTGCGCGCGGGCACGGGCGGCGACGAGGCGGCGATCTTCGCGGGCGACGTTCTGCGCATGTACCTCCGCTACGCCGAGACCCAGGGCTGGCAGACCGAGATCGTCTCGAAGACCGAGAGCGAGCTCGGCGGCTACAAGGAGGTGATCGTGCGCGTGATCGGCCGCGGTGCCTACTCGAAGCTCAAGTTCGAGTCGGGCGGCCACCGCGTGCAGCGCGTTCCGGTCACGGAGACGCAGGGCCGCATCCACACCTCCGCCTGCACGGTCGCGGTGCTCCCCGAGCTCGACGCGATCGAGGAGGTGAAGCTCGACCCGTCGGAGCTGCGCATCGACGTCTTCCGCGCCTCGGGCGCGGGCGGCCAGCACATTCAGAAGACGGACTCCGCGGTGCGCATCACGCACCTCCCCACGGGGCTCGTCGTCGAGTGCCAGGACGAGCGCAGCCAGACGCAGAACAAGGCGCGCGCGATGCAGATCCTCGCCGCGCGCATCCATGCCGCGCAGGTCGCCGAGCAGCAGAGCCGCGAGGCCTCCGAGCGCCGGTCGCTCATCGGCTCGGGCGACCGCTCCGAGCGCATCCGCACCTACAACTACCCCCAGGGGCGCGTGACCGACCACCGCATCAACCTCACGCTCTACCGGCTCGAGGCCATCATGAACGGCGACCTTGAGGAAATCATCACCGCGCTCACGACGCAGCACCAGGCAGAGGCACTCGCCGCGCTCGCCTGATAACCTTTCGGGTACGCACACCAGTTTTTTCGAGGAGGCAAAAGGGAATGGCTGAGGAAACCCAGATCGGTCCGTCAATCCGGGCGCAGCTCGGGAAGGCCACCCCTGTCATCGGCCGCTTCGAGGCCATGATCCTGCTCGGATTCGTCACGGGCAGGACGCGCGAGAACCTGATCGCGCACGACGACGACGAGCTCACCGACGAGGAGATCATGCGCTTTGACCTCCTCGTCTCCCTGCGCGCCGCCGGCACGCCGGTGCCCTACCTCACGGGCACCCAGGAGTTCTACGGGCGCCACTTCCAGGTCACCGACCGGGTGCTCATCCCGCGCCCCGACACGGAGGTGCTCATTGAACAGGCCCTTCTCGTCGCCCCCGCCGCCCCGCGCATCATCGACCTCGGCACGGGGAGCGGCTGCATCGCCGTCACGCTCGCGCTCGAGATCCCGGGCGCAAAGGTGACAGCGACCGACTCGTCGTCCGACGCGCTCGAGATCGCCCGCGGCAACGCCGACGTGCTCGGCGCCGACATCCGCTTCCTCGAGGGCTTCTGGTGGGACGCCGTTCCCGCCGACGAGCAGTTCGACCTGATCGTCAGCAACCCGCCCTACATCCGTCCCGACGACGAGCACCTGCGGAACCTCGAGTACGAGCCGCTCGGCGCCCTCACGGACGGCATCGACGGGCTCGAGTGCCTGCGCGTGATCAGCGCGGGCGCGATGGCGCGCCTCTCGCGCGGCGGGTGGCTCCTTCTCGAGCACGGCTACGACCAGGGCGCCGACGTGCGCGCAATGCTCGAGGACGCGGGGTTCGCCGCCGTGCGCACGATCCGCGACTACGGCGGCAACGACCGCGTGACGATGGGCCGCCGCGCGGACTGATCCTTCAGACTCAGTTCCTCCTTTTCCTAGGACGACGTACGGATTCCCGAGGGTCCGGATCGCTTCACTTCCTGTAATATTGAACTGACCGGTCATTCTAGAATCGGTTGAAGGGAAGCATCATGAAAGCGAAGAAAATCGTCGCCCTGCTCGCCGTGGCGGCCGTTGCCGGCGGCGCCTGGTACGGGCTCGAGATCTGGCAGACCATGCAGACGCCGAAGATCACGACGGCCTGGGGCAGCGTGGACGTGCGCGAGGTGAGCCTCGCCTTTGAGACGAGCGGCCGCATCGCGACGCTCGAGCGCGAGGAAGGCGACGCCGTGAAGCCGGGCGATGTGCTCGGGCGCCTCGACACCGAGCTCGCGGAGATTCAGCTCCGCCAGGCCGAGGCGAACGTGAGGCAGCTCGAGGCCGCGTGGCGCCTCGAGGCCGAGGGCTTCAGGCGCGAGGAGATCGAGACCGCGCGCGCGAACGTCGTGAAGCTCGAGCGCGACCTGTCGCTCGCTCAGATCAAGGAGCGCCGCCAGCGCGAGCTCTACCGCGCGAACGTCGGCACGAAGGACAGTCTCGACGACGCCGAGTGGACGAGGAAGGCCCTTGAGGCCTCGCTCGCAGCCTCGAAGGCCGAGCTCGAGCGCCTCGAGACCGGCAACCGCCCCGACGAGATCGCGGCCGCGGCCGCGTCGCGTGACGCGGGCGTCGCAGCGGCCGACCAGCTGCGCTACCAGATCAACAAGGCGAGCGTCATCACGTCGCCCGTGACGGGCTTCGTGAGAAGCCGCCTCTGCGAGCCGGGCGACATGGCCTCCTCGTCGCGCACGGTCTACGAGATCTCAGTGACGAGCCCCAAGTGGGTGCGCGCGTACGTCTCCGAGGCTCAGCTCGGGGTCGTGCAGGTCGGCGCCCCGGCGCTCATCCTCACGGACACGATGGGCTCGGTCGAGGCCACCGTCGGCTCGGTCTCGAGCGAGGCGGAGTTCACGCCGAAGACGGTGCAGACCGAGGAACTCCGGACGGCGCTCGTCTATGAGGTGCGCCTCATCGTCAATGACCCTGAGAACAGACTCAAGCTCGGGCAGCCGGTGACGGTTGACTTTGCGAACGGCGCCGAGGCGCGGACGAACTGAAGCGAAGGACCCTTTCTGAAAAGGGAGCAGGAAACATGACAACGGCGAAGGGAACTCCTGTGCGGGCACGTCTTGAGCACGTCACGAAGACCTATGCGGGGCCGGGCGGCCGCCGCATCCGGGCGCTCGAGGACGTGTCGGTCGAGATCCCCGAGGGCGTGCGCCTCACGGCGCTGATCGGCCCGGACGGGGCGGGAAAATCGACGCTGCTCAAATTGCTCTGCGGCCTCGAGGCCCCTGACCTCGGCCGTGCGGAGGCCCTCGGGCAGACGCCGGACCCGGACAACCCCGACCTCGTGCAGCGCGTCGCCTTCATGCCCCAGCAGCTCGGCCTCTACCGCGAGCTCTCCTGCATGGAGAACCTGATGCTTTCCGCCGAGCTCCGCGGGCTCGAGGGAGAGGAGGCAAGCGCCAAGGCGCTCGAGCTCCTCGAGCTCACGGGGCTCGGCCCCTTCTCCGCGCGCCACGCGGGGAACCTCTCGGGCGGCATGAAGCAGAAGCTCGCGCTCGCGAGCGCCCTTCTCGCCTCGCCCGACCTCCTGCTCCTTGACGAGGCGACGGTGGGCGTCGACCCGATCTCGCGCCGCGAGCTCTGGGGCGTGCTCAGAAACCGCCTCGCCGCGGGCACGATGTCCTGCATCTTCTCGACCGCGTACCTTGAGGAAGCCGAGACCGCCGAGTCGGTGATCTTCCTCGAGGAGGGGCGGCTGATCGCCTCGGGCACACCGCAGCAGCTGATCGAATCGGCCCGCGGCCGCACCTATGCGCTGCGCCTCGCCGGCGTCGAGGCCGCGCGCGCCGAGGCCTTGAAGCGCCGTCTGATGCGCGCCGTGCGCTCCGCCGACCCCGCGTCGGTGTGGCTTGACGCCGTGCCGCGCGAGGGGCGTCTCGACCTTCTCGTCGCCGGCGACGTTGACCCGGCCGCCGCGGACCTCCGTGCGGCGCTCCCCGCCGACCTCGCGCGCGGGATCGAACTTGAAGCCCGCCCCGCCAGGCTAGTGTAGCATTCGCAAAGTCCGTTAAGTAATGTTGTAAAATGGCTTCACC
>NZ_JAUNSF010000197.1 GCF_030539355.1 Sutterella sp. | reverse complement strand
GCCTCGTGATGTCCGCGCACCTTGACTCCGTCTTCCCGAAGGGCACCGACTGCACCGTGAAGGAGATCGATGGCGTCCTTCACGCCCCCGGCATCTCGGACGATACCTGCGGTCTCGCGGCGCTGCTGCAGATCCTGAGGAGCATCAAGGGTGCCGGGGTTCCGCTCGTCGGCGACATCGTGATCGCCGCCACCGTGGGCGAGGAAGGCAACGGCGACCTGCGCGGCACCAAGGCCCTCTGGAAGGCCCGCTCCAGTGAATTCGACGGCTTCATCGGCCTTGACAGCGCGGCCCCGACGCGCATCCTCAAGGGCGCGATGGGAAGCCTCCGCTACCGCGCGGTCTTCGAGGGCCCGGGCGGCCACAGCTTCAAGAAGTTCGGCCTCGTGGCCTCAGCCAACCACGCGCTCTGCCGCGCCGGCGCGAAGATCGCCGACCTTCAGGTTCCCGAGGAACCGAAGACCACCTTCACCGTCGGCGTCATGGGCGGCGGAACGAGCGTCAACGCCATCGCGGCGAAGGCCGAGATGCAGATCGATGTCCGCAGCTCCGACAACGAGGAACTCACCCGCACCGCGGACAGGATCCTCGGGCTCCTTGACGAGGCCGTCGCCGAGGAGAACGCCCGCTGGGGCGTCTCGGGCGGGAACGCCGTGCGGCTCACGGTCGAGCCGATCGGGCACCGGCCGGCGGGCATCTCGTCGCCGGAGAGCCCGGTGATCCAGGCGGCGCACGCCGCCATGGACGCGCTCGGCATTCCGCTTCTCAACTACGCCTTCGCCTCGACCGACCACAACGTGCCGCTCTCAATGGGCTTCCCCGCCACGACGCTCGGCGGCGGCGGCACCGAGGCCAACAACCATGCGCTCACCGAGTGGTGGGACCCGAAGGACGCCTGGCTGGGCCCGCAGGAGGCGCTCCTCGCCGCGCTCGCGCTCGTGGGCGTCGAGGGCGTGACGGAGCCGATGCTCCCGCGGAAGCACTGATCCTCGCTTCTGAGAGCGCTCCCTTCAGGAGCGCCGGACACACTGAGCCGAAGCCTCTCCGGACTGAACTGCCCGGGGAGGTTTCTGTCGTTCAGGTGCCGTCATGACATTTCCGGGTCCCGGCGCCGGGAATTTCTGAAAACACCTCTCGCAGAGGCGTTTTCCGTGTACATCAGGCCACACGACGCCTCCCCTTTGTGTAATAAACTGCGTCCGATCCGGGGTTCGTGACGCGTTTCCATTTGTGTCTTCCCTGAAGACACGACGGCCTCGTGCGTTCCCTGTGGCGGCGCAGTTGGACTTGCTGCAGGTCGAGTCCGGTTGTTAACGGCGGGTGCCGTGAGCTTCGTGTATGTGGACGGCGACACCTCGCAGGACAACTACGGCGGGAAGATCACGGCCGACGCCACGTCGAAGATCTTCTCGGCGAGCATGAAGGCGAAGTACGCGTTCGAGACCGAGACGGTCGACATCGCGCCCTACGCGGGCCTGCGCTTCAGCTTCGTCCACATGGACGCGATGACCGCGCGCTCGGGCGGCTCGGTGATCATGAACTCCGACTCGACCACCTCGACCGAGGTCCTCGACCGCGTGAACTACTCGGCCAAGCTTGGGCTGACGGGCGAGGCCGGCCGCTTCGGCTTCGGCGTGGGCGTCTCCTACACCGGGAGCTCGAACGCCGACAACTACGCCGCGATGGCGAACGTCCGCTGGAGGTTCTGACCGACCGCACATCCCTTCCCGGCGGGCCTCCCGTTTTCCCGGACCCGCCCGCCGGGGAAGACCTTTTTCGTAACCGAATCACCTTGACCGGCC
>NZ_JAUNSF010000196.1 GCF_030539355.1 Sutterella sp. | reverse complement strand
CTGCTTTCATCATAGAGGGTGAAGGACCTGCTCACCTTCATATCCGTTTTTTGCCCGGAAGGCGGGACACGTCCGCTGCGGGCCTGTGGAACGCCCCGTCAGCGCTCGCTGCGGGGGATGACTGTCTCGAGGAACGCGTGCGCGTTCTCGGCCTCGAGCCACGCGCGGGCGGCGTCGAGCTCCGGCTGAGGAATCTGGCGCTCGAGCATCGAGGCCATGGCGGCGGCCCCCGTGTCGCCCAACGCATCGGCGAGCAGGAAGAGCGCCCAGGCGCGGACCGGGGAGAGAGGGAGGCCGTTGCCGGTCATGAAGAAGCCCGCGAGCATCGAGGCGGCCTTTGCCGACCCGCCCTCGGCGGCGCGGCAGAGCCAGCGGACGGCCTCTCGCTGGTCGACGCTGCCGCCCGCGCCCGACCAGCTCGCCACACCCGTGCGGAACTGCGCGTCAACGATGCCGGAGAAGGCCGCCTCGCGCATCCAGCGCCTCGAGGCGGCGGGGTCGCGCACCTCGGGCGAGCGGCGCTTGAGTTCCGCGAGCTCGTACTGCGCTTCGGCGACGCCGCCCTGAGCGGCCCGTTCGAGCCATTTCTCGGCCTCGCGGTCGTTCTTCTGCGTCCCGGAGCTGTCGCGGCAGGCGCGCCCGGCGGCGAGCGAGCTCGGGCTGTCGCCCTGGGCGCCCGCGATTCTCAGCCAGTAGAGCGCCTTCCCGGGATCGGGCGCCATGCCGATGCCTTCGGCCGCGGCGCGGGCGAGGTCCCGCGCGGCATCGCGGTTTCCCTTGTAGGCGGCGGTCTCGAGGAGCCTCACGCCCTCGGGGAGGTTCTGTTTCAGCCCCTGGCCGCGGAGGTGCACGAGCGCGAGCAGGTGCAGCCCCTCGGGGTTGCCCGAGGCGGCGGATTTTTTCAGCAGCAGCAGCGCGCGGCGGTTTTTCCGCGCGTCCGGGTCCTCCGTGAGAAGGCGCCGGGCAAGCTCGGCCTGCGCCGCCGGGTCGCCCGCGCGGGCCTTTTCCTCGATGCGTCCGAGCTCGGCGATCGCCTCGGCGCCCGTGAGCACTCTCGGCCGGGCGACGCCCCCGAGGAGGTCAAGCACCGGCAAGGTGAAGGCCTCAGGCCGGGGGATGGTGAAGCGCTCGTCCGGACGCTTGGGCATTGTGCTGGGCGGGGTGTCAGGGAGCGGGCTTCTGGGCGGCCTCGGGCGGCAGGGGCTCGACGACGACCTTGTCGCTCCCCTCGGGGATGCGGAGGATGACGCCGGGGCTCTCCTCTGAGGCGGGCTGGTTCTGGCCCGGGAGCGGGTCGATGCCCGTGAGCGCGAGGCCCACGGTGATCGTGAAGGTGATCAGCATGTAGAAGAGCCAGCCGAAGGCGCCGAGCATGATCGGGCGCCCGAGCGGGCGGCTCTCGTAGTCCTTGCCGACCGTCTGGTTGACGTAGGCGAGCTGCCTCCAGCCCGAGAGCAGCATCCAGGCGCCCCAGATCACGATGAGGAAGTACGGGCCGATCCAGTCCATGACCGGCTCATTGCGGAAGAGCGTCTGCATCACCACGAGCATGATGATCATCCAGACCGAGGTGCGGATCCACATGCGGCTGCTGATCGCCTGGTCTGGCTTGCCGAGCTCGGTCCAGTTGCGCGCCTGGAGCGCGGCGCCGAAGACCGGCGTGAAGAGAAGCGCGGCGGCGCAGACGAGCTTGGGGTTGTAGAGGACGGGGCGCTGCGGGGACGGCTGGATCTGCTTGGGCTGCTTCGACTGCTTGGACATGTCTGAGTGCGGGGGAGGCAAAAAAATCTGTGGAGAAGCAGGAAATTTTATCAACTCGTACTTTCGGCAGGTTCTGC
>NZ_JAUNSF010000110.1:5819-10139 GCF_030539355.1 Sutterella sp. | reverse complement strand
AAGGACATGCGCCGCTGATCCTCACCGATCCTCCGGAGGTCTGACACATTCCTCCCGGAGGATCCATCGTCATTCAGACCGCTCCCGGGTTTCCGCAGAGGAATCCGGGAGTCTTCATCTGCGGGAAGCCGGTTCATCCTCGCTTCGATCGGAAACCGCGCGAATCCGATCGTTCCCAGTGCGCGGCACTGTTCCGTCCGGACTACCTTGTCAGGGCAGGGGATCCGGCCCCGGTGCGTCTCCCGGGAGGCCTGACACCGAGTCTCCCCGCGGCTTCTCCCGCCCGCGGCCAGTCCTCTCTTTTCAGAAGGAGAAGGAAATGACTGACCGCACCGCTCATCCGCACCTCACCCGCAGGACGCTTCTCGCCGGAGCCGCCGCGCTCACGGCGGGCCTTCCCGGCATTCCGCGCGCCGCCCGAGCGCAGACCGCACCCTGTTCCCCTGGCCTCGCGATGCCCTCCGCCGCCCGCACGCTCGGAACGGGGTCCGCCGCCGTCACGGTCTCCGCCGTGGGTCTCGGCTGCATGGGCTTCTCCTTCAACCGCTCGACCTTCGTCGAACGGAAGAGCGCGCTCCGGACCATCGCGCGCGCCGTTGACGCGGGCGTCACGCTCTTTGACACCGCCGAGAGCTACGGACCCTGGACGAATGAGGAACTCGTGGGCGAGGCGCTCCGCCCCTATGCCGGCCGCGTCACCATCGCCACCAAGTTCGGGCACACGTACCGCGACGGCCGCATGGTGCCGGGCGTCGAGGACTGCGCGCCCGCCAGCATCCGCCGCGTCTGCGAGGCGTCCCTCAAGCGCCTCGGCGTCGAGACGATCGGGATCTTCTACCAGCACCGGCAGGACAAAAACGTTCCCGTGGAGGACGTGGCGGGCACCGTCGCGGACCTCATCCGCGAGGGCAAGGTGCAGCGCTTCGGCCTCAGCATGGTCGACGCAGATACCGTGCGCCGCGCCCATGCGGTCTGCCCCGTCACCGCAGTGCAGAGCCGCTACTCGATGTTCTCGCGCGAGTGCGAGACCTCGGTCTTCCCCGTGCTCGAGGAACTCGGCATCGGCTTCGTCGCCTACGCGCCGCTCGCGATCGGCTGGCTTGCCGGGGACCTGAACGAGTTCACGCGCTTCACCGCCGACAACCGTCCGCGCATTTCACTCTTCGCCCCCGCGGCGCTGCGCGCCAACGGCCGCGTGATCGCGGCGCTCCAGGACTTCGGCCGGGAGCGCGGCATGACGCCTGCGCAGGTCGCGCTCGCCTGGATCCTCGCGAAGCGCCCCTGGATCGTGCCGATTCCCGGCACGACGAAGGAAGGGCACCTGCTTGAGAACCAGCTCGCGGGCGACTTCCCGCTCACTGAGGCCGACATGGCGGAGCTCCAGACGCTCGTCGACGCCGTGCCCGTCGAGGGACTCCCGGACTTCATGGTGCGGCATCCTGCCTGATCTCAGCCGTCCCTCCCGGAGGCCGGCTGAAACCGACCGCAACGATTTCTTCACAGTGCTTAGCCTCCGCGTGACTATCATTCGTTCAGGAGACACCGCCCGGCCGGATTCCCCGGCCGGTGACGAAACACTGCCTCCCGTCCCAGAAGAATTGAAGTCAGAAAGGAGAACCTAAAG
Source organism: Sutterella sp. (assembly GCF_030539355.1). Lineage (GTDB taxonomy): Bacteria > Pseudomonadota > Gammaproteobacteria > Burkholderiales > Burkholderiaceae_F > Sutterella. The sequence goes on along the minus strand of NZ_JAUNSF010000110.1, from coordinate 8,515 downwards.
ATGAAGAAGATTGTTCTGACCGCCGCCCTCAGCATGGCCCTCGCTGCCCCGGCCTTCGCCGCCGACAGCACCATGGCCGACACCATGAAGGCCGGCATGAAGGCCGCCGCCACCCAGAAGGCGGACTCGGTGAAGTCGAGCGCGAAGTCGGCCGCCTCGGAGAAGGTGAGCTCGATCAAGTCCGGCGCCGCCTCGAAGACGACGGGCGCCTCCGAGAAGCTCGAGAAGGCGAGCGCGATGAAGCAGAGCGCCACCGAGAAGATGGAGGCCGCCAAATCCGCGAAGTCGTCCGCCTCCGAGAAGCTCAAGGCCGCGAAGTCCGCCAAGTCCTCCGTCTCGACCGACTCGATGAAGAAGGCCGCCAGCGAGAAGGCGGACTCCATGAAGTCCGAAGCCTCGCAGAAGGCGACGAACAAAATGAACGAAAAGATGAGCGGCCTGCTGAAGTAAAGCCCGCAGGCTTAACGCCTCTTCCCGCCGGACCGGCGAGCCTCCCCCTCAGTTCCCATGAGGCGCGAAGGGCCGCAGGCCCGGCTTTTTCATGCACAGCAGTCGGCGGTGAGATACCATGTACCGCATTCTCAACGTGATTTCTCTCATTTAAGGCGGGACACCTCATGACAGCTACGGCCACGAAATTCACCGGCTTCCTCACAGGACTCCTCCTGACGGTGCTCTCGGCCGGGACTGCGGGCTGCACGGACCGCGACCCCGCGGCCGACACGGCGCCAGCGGAGAAAGTCGTGCGCGTCCCTGCCGAAAAGCCGGGCCTCAGGGACATCTACTTCGCGGGCGGCTGCTTCTGGGGGACCGAGGAATACTTCTCCCGCATCCCCGGCGTCGCCGACGCTGTCTCCGGATACGCCAACGGCACGAAACCTGATCCCACCTACCGCCAAGTCTGCTCAGGAAAGACCGGACACGCCGAGACCGTGCGTGTGAGCTACGACCCGCGAAAAGTGACGCTCGAGACGCTCACGAAGCAGTACTTCAGGACGATCAACCCGTTCTCGGTGAACCGCCAGGGCAACGATGTGGGCTCTCAGTACCGCACGGGGATCTACTACGTGAACGAGGCCGACCGCCCGGTGCTCACGGCCGTGATGGAGGCGGTCGCGAAGGCCCACGGGCGCGCCGTCGCGGTCGAGCTCGAACCGCTCTCGAGCTTCTGGCCCGCCGAGGAATACCATCAGGACTATCTGAAGAAGAACCCGGACGGCTACTGCCACGTGTCCTTCGAGAGTCTCAGGGACCTGCCGCCGCCCCCGGACCAGTCCGATGTCCAGAAACTTCAGGAAATGATGATGAATTCGCTCGATCCCGCCCGGTGGACAAAGCCCTCCGACGCCGAGCTCCGCGAGAAGCTCACCGACATGGAATACGCCGTGACGCAGAAGGACCGCACCGAGCGCGCCTTCACGGGCCAGTACTACGCGACCGAGGCGCGCGGTCTCTACGTCGACGTGGTGACGGGCGAGCCCCTCTTCACGTCGATGGACAAGTACGACTCGGGCTGCGGATGGCCGAGCTTCGTCAGGCCGATCGACGAGGCCGTGATCAACGAGCGCATCGACACGAGCTTCGGCATGCGCCGCGTCGAGGTGAGAAGCCGCGCGGGCGACTCGCACCTCGGACACGTCTTCGAGGACGGCCCGCGCGACCGCGGCGGCCTCAGGTACTGCATCAACTCGGCATCGCTCCGGTTCATCCCGTACGAGGAACTCGAAGCCGCGGGCTACGGGGATCTGAAGCACCTCTTTGACAAGGCGGCGAAGCGCTGACCCCCGGCGGGAAGGGCTTTTGAGAAAGTGCCCGGAGTCATGCGACGCCGGGCATTGCTTTCCTTCCTCAGGATTCCGGTCAGGCTTTCCTGCCGTCAAGCGGGAAGTGACAAGCGACGAAGCGCTTCTCGGTGTCCTCCACCGACGAGCCGCCGGGCGGCAGGAAGACGACGGGCGAGAGGCGCGGCGTCTCGGTGCGGCACTTCGCCGTCGCCCGCGGGCAACGCGGGTGGAAGGCGCAGCCCGAGGGGGGCTTCAAGGGGCTCGGCACCTCGCCCCGCACGGGGGTGCGGGCGCGGCCGGTTTCCTTCAGGTGCGGGATCGCGTCGAGCAGCATCCGCGAGTAGGGGTGCTTCGGGTCGCTGAAGAGCGCGTCGCGCGGGGCGAGTTCGACCAAGCGCCCGAGGTACATCACGCCCACGCGGTCGCTCATGTGGTGCACGACGGCGAGGTTGTGCGAGATGAAGAGATACGTGATCCCGAACTCGAGCTGCAGTTCCTTCATGAGGTTCAGGACCTGCGCCTGCACGGAGACGTCGAGGGCCGACGTCGGCTCGTCGCAGATGAGGAACTGCGGCCGCGCGGCGAGCGCACGCGCGATCGAGATGCGCTGGCGCTGGCCGCCCGAGAACTGGTGCGGGAACTTCGTGAGCGCCTCCGCAGGGAGGCGGACGAGGTCCGCGGCCTCGCGCACGCGGGCCGCAACGGCTTCCTTCGGGAGCTCGGGATGGAGCGTCGCGAGGGGCTCGGCGATGATCTCCGCGATCCGCATGCGGGGGTTCAGGGACGAGTAGGGGTCCTGAAAGATCATGTTGAGGCGGCCGGCGATCGCACGCTCGAACTGCGCGCGCTGGCGCGCGTTGTCGCCCGCGCGCCCGGCGTTGCCCTCGAACCGGATCTCGCCCGCGGTGGGGG
>NZ_JAUNSF010000110.1:0-5719 GCF_030539355.1 Sutterella sp. | reverse complement strand
CGGCGGCCTTCGCCGCGCCCATCTGGGCGAGGCGCTTCGGGTGGAAGCGCACGAGCGAGTCCGGCACCGCGCGGCCCGTCGGGGACGCGAGCCAGCAGGCGGCCCAAGACGTGCCCATGGGCGCCAGGGGCGGCCGCTCCGTGCGGCACCGCTCCATCGCCGCGCGGCAGCGCGGGTGGAAGGGGCAGCCGGCGGGACGGTCGGCGAGACCGGGCATGGAGCCCTCGATCTGCTCGAGCCAGAGCCCCGGCGCGCTGATGTCGGGAATCGCGCCCATCAGGCCCTTGGTGTAGGGATGCTGGGGGCGGGAGATCACGTCGGCCACCTCGCCGATCTCGACGATCTCGCCCGAGTAGAGCACCGCGACGCGGTCGGCGGTCTCGGCGATCACGCCCATGTCGTGCGTGATGAGGAGAATCGCGGCGCCGTGCTCGCGCGCGAGGCGCTTGAGCAACCCGATGATCTGCGCCTGGATCGAGACGTCGAGCGCGGTGGTCGGCTCGTCGGCGATGATGAGCTTCGGCTCCGCGGCGAGCGCGAGCGCGATCACGACGCGCTGGCGCATGCCGCCCGAGAATTCGTGCGGGTACTGCCGCGCGCGGGCCTCGGGCGACGGGATGCCGGTTTCCTTCAGGAGCGCCACCGCGCGGGCGCGCGCCGATTCCTTCGTCATGTCCGGGCGGTGCGCGAGGATCGTCTCCACGAGCTGGTCGCCCACCTTCATGAGCGGGTCGAGCGAGGTGAGGGGATCCTGGAAGATCGCGCCGATGCGGCTGCCGCGCAGGCGCTCGCGCTCGGCCTCGGGCATCGTGTCGATGCGCTGACCCTCGAGCGAGATCTCGCCCGCGGTCACGGCAGCCCCGGGCGGCAGGAGCCCGATGAGCGCCTGGCCCGTCATGGACTTGCCCGCGCCCGACTCGCCCACCATGCCGAGGATCTCGCCCCCGGCGATAGAGAAGTCAACGCCGTCGAGCGCCCGCAGGGTCTTCCCGCGCGCGGTGATCTCCACGGTGAGGCCCTTCACCTCGAGGACGGGGACGGCGGCTTTCATTTCAGTCTGAGTCATGCCGGTCTCCGTCAGTTCGTGAGCGCGGGGTTGAAGGCGTCGCGCAGCCAGTCACCCACGAGGTTCACCGAGAGGATGAGCGCGACCAGGGCCGCGCCCGGGATGATCGTGATCCACCATTCCCCGGAGAAGAGGAAGTCGCTGCCGATGCGGATGAGCGTCCCGAGCGACGGCGTCGTCGGGGGCACGCCCACGCCGAGGAACGAGAGCGTCGCCTCGGTGAGGATCGCTGTCGCGACGTGCAGCGTGGCGAGCACGAAGACCGGCCCGAGCACGTTGGGAAGGATGTGGCGCCACAGGATCACGGGGCGTTTCACACCGATCACGCGCGCCGAGAGCACGTACTCGCGGTTGCGCTCGACGAGCGTCATGCTTCTCACCGTGCGGGCGTAGGGCACCCAGCCCGAGAGCGTGATCGCGGCGACGAGCACCATGTAGGGGAGCATCGTGTGCTCGCCCGGCGGGAGCGCCGCGCGCAGGATGCCGTCGATGAGGAGCGCGAGCAGGATCGCCGGGAAGGAGAGCATGATGTCGCAGATGCGCATGATGATGCTCTCGGTCCAGCCGCCCGCGAACCCCGCGAGGAGCCCGAGCGAGACGCCGAGGAGGATCGAGAGCGCGACCGCCGCCACGCTGATCGCGAGCGAGAGCCGCATGCCGTAGAGCATCGCGCTCCAGAGGTCTCGCCCCTGGTCGTCCGTGCCGAAGAGGAAGGCGGGGTCGCCCTCCTCGGTCCAGGAGGGCGGGAGATTGGCGAAGCTGATGTCGATCGTCGCGAGATCAAAGGGGTTCTGCGTCGAGAGGACCGGCGCGCCGAGCGCGAGGGCTATGAGGAGGATTCCCGTGACGAGCGCGATCTGCGCCGTGCGCGAGGCCTTGAGCGACCACCAGGCGGGCGAGTCGAAGAAGCGCTTCCAGAACCCCTCCCGGGATTCCCTGCTTTTCTGCGTGTTCATGGCCGTTTCCGTCATCTGTCAGCCCCTCCTCGAGATCTTGAGCCGCGGGTCGACCATCGCGCAGAGCGCGTCGGTCAGGAGATTGATGACGACGAAGAAGAGCGCCATCAGGCAGAGGTAGGCCGTGAGCACCGGAATGTCGGCGAACTGCACGGACTGCAGGAAGAGCATGCCCATGCCGGGCCACTGGAACACGGTCTCGGTGACGATCGAGAAGGCAATGAGGCCTCCGAGCTGCAGGCCCGTGATGGTGATCACCGGAAGGAGCGTGTTCTTCAGCGCATGCCCGAGGTACACCGAGCGGGCGGAGAGGCCGCGGGCGCGCGCGAACTTGATGAAGTCCTCGCGGATCACCTCAAGCATCTCCGCGCGCACGAGGCGCACGATGAGGGCGAGCTGGAAGATCGCGAGCGTCACCGCCGGGAGAATGAGATGCTTGATGCCATCGGCGGTGAGAAGCCCCGTTGACCACCAGCCGATCTGCACGACCTCGCCGCGCCCGAAGGAGGGGAGCCAGTCGAGCTCTACCGAGAAGACGAGAATGAGGAGGATGCCGATGAGGAACGTGGGGAGCGACATGCCGAGCACCGAGGCGCCCATCATGAGCTTCGAAGTGATGGCGTCCGGCTTCACCGCGGCGCGCACGCCCGCGGGGATGCCGAGGACGAGGGCGAGGATGAGCGCGGCGAAGGCGAGTTCCATCGTCGCGGGCAGGCGCTCCGCGAAGAGCGTTGCCACGGGCGCGGCCTGTCTCAGGGAAAGCCCGAAGTCGCCCTGCGCGGCGTTGCCGAGGAAGCGCAGGAACTGCACCCAGGCGGGCTGGTCGAGGCCGAGCGCGGCGGTGAGGCGCGCGCGGTCTTCGGGCGAGGCGTCCATCGGGAGCATCTGGGCGACGGGGTCTCCGATGAACTGGAAGAGCACGAAGGCGATCGCGGCGACGGTGATGAGCACCACAAGGGCCTCAAGGAGCCGTCGCGTGAGAAAGGCGAGCATAGGCGGAAAGTCTGCTTCTCTGGGGAGTTGAATTCTTCTCGTCCGTCGCGCCGGGGCCGGGAGCGACGAAAACTCCAATTATCCAACAGTCGAGGCGGACCGGTTCTGCGACGGCCCGTCAAACTGCACTCCGCCCCGGCGGCCTCTCTCAGGCCGTGCGCTTTATCGTCACCCGCTCGATGCGGCTCGGGCCGGCCTCGGCGACCTCGAAGAGGAGTCCCTCGATCTCGATCGAGTCGCCCGCGGCCGGGATGCGGCCGAAGCGCTCGAGGAGCAGCCCGGCGAGCGTGGCGTAGTCATGGTCGGGGTCGCGCAGGTTCTGCGCGCCGCAGGTCTGCTCGATCAGGAGCAGGTCGGCACCGCCCTTCGCGGTCCAGCCGCCCGTCGGGAGCGGCTCGATAAACCTCGCCTCGTTCTCGTCGGGGAACTCGCCCGCGATCGACTCAAGCAGGTCATGCGTGGTGATGAGGCCCTGGATCACGCCGAACTCGTCCGTGACGAGCACGATCGAGCGCAGTCCCTGGCGGAAGTCGCGCATGAGGCGGATGACGTTCACGGTCTCGGGCACCATCGCCGGGCGGCGGCGGCGCGCGAGTTCGGCGATACCCTCCGCCGTGGGGTCGATCCCCGCGAGGTCCTTCGCCTTGAGGATGCCGATCACGTTCTCGAGCGCCCCGTCACAGACCGGGTAGCAGGAGTGCGGGTGGCGGCGGATGCGCGCGAGGATCTCCTCGATCGGCTCCTTCACGTTGACCCAGGAGATGCCGCTTCGCGGCGTCATCACGGTCTTCACCGTGCGCTCGGCGAGCGTGAGCACGCCCTCGACCATGTTGCGCTCCTCTTGGGCGAAGGCGGGCGCCTCCGCCGCGGCGGCCGGGGCCTCCTCGCCGGAGGGCTTCGCCGCAGGGCGTTCCATGAGGTTCACGATCGCGGCGAGGGTCCGTTCGCGCAGCGGCACCTTCTCGGCGTTGCGCTTCATGCTGCGCGCGGCGACCTGATTGAAGAACTCGATCATGATCGAGAAGCCGATCGCTGCGTAGAGGTAACCCTTCGGGATGTGGAACCCAAGGCCCTCGGCGACGAGCGAGAGACCGATCATCAGCAGGAACGAGAGGCAGAGCACCACCACCGTCGGGTGGGCGTTGACGAACTCGGTGAGCGGGCGGCTCGCGATGATCATCAGCACCATCGCGACGACGACCGCGGTCATCATGACGCCGAGGTTGTCGACCATGCCGACCGCGGTGATGATCGAGTCTAGCGAGAAGACCGCGTCGAGAATGAGGATCTGCGTGATGACGAGCCAGAAGCCCGCGTGCCCCGCGTTCTTCTCCTCGCCCGGCGCATGGGCCTCGAGGCGCTCGTGCAGTTCCATCGTGGCCTTGAAGAGCAGGAACACGCCGCCCGCGAGCAGGATGAGGTCACGGAGCGAGAACGCATGTCCCCAGATCGAAAAGAGGGGAGCGGTCAGGCCCACGAGCCAGCTCATGACTGAGAGCAGCCCGAGGCGCATCACAATCGCGAGTCCGAGACCCGTGTAGAGCGCCTTGCTGCGCTCGGCTTCGGGAAGCTTTTTCGCGAGGATCGCGATGAAGACGAGGTTGTCGATGCCGAGGACGATCTCGAGCACGACGAGCGTGAGCAGACCGGCCCATATGGCCGGGTCGAATAGGAAGTCCATCTGAGGTGGTGCGCAGGATCAGGCAGCCGGTCCGCGGCTGCACGGGCGGAGAGCGCCTCCCGGATCACGGAAGGCGGGTCGGGTGTCCCCGTCGGCTTCTATCCTGACAGGCCCGGATTCGCCGTGGCTTAAGAAAGTCCGACGACGTTGCGCTTTTCCCAGCGGCAAACGGCGCTTTTGCGGCAGACGGCCCGGGGCCGGCCGCGCAGAATGTGTCTCACACGGATTCGGAGAGTCTGCTGAGCGCCACCGCGTCGGTGAGCTCGATCACGCCGCGACGGGTTGCGACGGCGCCTGCGGAGCGGAGGGCTCCGAGCGCACGGACAAGGCTCGCGCGGTCGACGCCGAGGAGCTCCGCGAGCTCGGTCTGCGTCACCCGGAGTTCGGTCGAGTCGGCGAGCGCCGCGTCCGGCGCGTTCCTGAAGAGCAGCATCAGGACGGAGGCGAGCGAGGCGGTGACGCTCCCGAGCGCGACGTGGCTCGCGGTGTAGAGCAGCAGGTTCACGTATTTCGAGTACCAGTCGATGGTCGTGAGCGCGAACTCCGGGTTCCTCGCGGCGAGCGCGATGTGGTCGGCGCGGCTGAATTCAAGCGAAGTCACCTCGGTGACGGCCTCGAGCGTGATCGACTGCTCGATCTCGAAGTCGTTGCGGTGGTAGACGGGAAAGATCGTCCCCGGTCCGTGCCAGGAGATGCAGCGGCGGCGGCCCGTGTCATCGGCGACGGTGCACTTGGCGAGTCCGCCGTCGATCAGGTGCGGGTGATTGAGCCCGTCGCCCGCCTGCCAGAGGAATTCGCCGGGCTCGAAGCGCCGCACTCGGAAGGGAATCTGCAGAAGCTCCGGCCGGAGTTTCTCAAAGTCACCCGTGAAGAGATAGCGCGGCAGAAGCATTGGAAATCACTCCCGTTTCATGGAGACCCAGAGCATGAAGAAAGTGAAAATCACCGTCCTCAAGACAACCTTTGATCCTGAAAGCCGCCTAATGCACACCCGAGAGGCATCTGGGCGACAAATTCCTGCCA
>NZ_JAUNSF010000001.1 GCF_030539355.1 Sutterella sp. | reverse complement strand
CAGGAGCCGCGTCGATCTGGTCGTAAGCCTTGGCTTCGCCGCCGAAGTGCTTCGACAGAATCGTCGTGATAGCAGCCGTCAGCGTGGTCTTGCCATGGTCAACGTGACCGATGGTGCCCACGTTCACGTGCGGCTTCTTACGTTCAAACTTTTCCTTGGCCATGTTCGGCTCCTGATGAACATAAATCTGACCGTGCAGGCATGCAGCGATCAGACTGGACGTAAAGAATAGGAATTCGTGGTGCCCATGATGCGGATCGAACGCATGACCTCTCCCTTACCAAGGGAGTGCTCTACCACTGAGCCACATGGGCAATTATTGGAGCGGGTGAAGGGAATCGAACCCTCGTCGGGGGCTTGGAAGGCCTCTGCTCTACCATTGAGCTACACCCGCTCAGGATCGAGAACTAGTCATTCCGCTCCGCATTTGACGCTTGCGGCGATGCATGTGTTCGTCGCAGTTCGCTGGTGGAGGGGGATGGATTCGAACCATCGTAGGCGTAAGCCAACAGATTTACAGTCTGCCCCCTTTAGCCACTCGGGCACCCCTCCGTTGCGAGAGGACCGAATTATTGCGGCTTTTCTTCATCGTGTCAAGGGTCCGTGAAAAAAACTTTTTCATATGCCCTGCCGGAAGACGCGCCGGCCCCGGCCGCTCCACTAATATCAAGGCTTTCTGTCTTCCGCCTGACCATCATGACCCTGCCTGAGAGCCTGACTTTCTGGAGCGCGCTCGCCGCGCTCGCACAGCTCATCATCGTGACGGGCGTCATCGTGCGGGTGATTCTCACGCGCCACCCGCCGGGAAGCGCGTTCGCGTGGATTCTTCTCACGACCATCCTTCCCTACGGCGGGTTCCTGCTCTACCTCGTCTTCGGCGAGCGCCCGATCGGGCGGCTGCGCGCGCGGTACCTGCGCGCCGCGGGCAACATGCTCGAGCGCATCGGGGCGCACCGCCTGACGCCCTTCGGGCCGCTGCCTCGCCACCTCGCCCGGCACCGCACGACGCTCCACCTCGCCGCCCGCCTCGCGGGGATCCCGATCACGACGGGCTCGAAGGCGGAGCTGAAGCGCAGCTCCGAGGAGACGATCGCCTCGCTGCACGCGGACATCGCCGCCGCGGAGCGCTCGATCGACATGGAGTTCTACATCTGGGACGAGGGCGGCGAGATCCGCGAGGTCGTCTCCGCGCTCATCAGCGCCGCGAAGCGCGGCGTGCGCATCCGCATCCTCGTCGATGACTTCGGCTCCCGCGAGTTCCTCCGCTCGGAATCCCGCCGGGAGCTTGAGGCCGCCGGGATCGAGGTCGCGAGTGCGCTCCCGATGCGTCTGCTGCAGTTCTTCGGCATGCAGCGCGCCGACATCCGGCTCCATCGCAAGACGGTCGTGATCGACGGCCGCATCGCCTACACGGGGAGCTTCAACATGATCGACCCGAAGGGCTACGCGGAGGCCGCGACGGTCGGCGCCTGGGTCGACGCCATGGTCCGCGTCGAGGGCCCGGGGGCCCTCTCGCTCGACGCCGTCTGGCACTTTGACTGGGCGCTGCAGCCCGACAGCGATCTCGCGGACTACGAACGCCCGCCCGTTGAGAAGCCCGTGCCCAACACCGGAAACGCCGTGATCGCGACCGTTCCCTCGGGGCCCTACCAGACCGGTGACCGCAACCTCTTGCTGATCCTCGAGGCGATCAACCGCGCCGAGCACACGCTCACCATCACGACGCCCTACTTCATCCCCACGGAGTCCGTTGTCTGCGCACTCATCAACGCGGTGATGCGCGGCGTGCGCGTGAAGCTCATCGTCCCCGAGACGTCCGACACCGCGGCCACAGGCTGGGCGATGCGCCGCTACTTCGACGACCTGCTGCAGGCCGGGGTCGAGATCCTCTTCTACAAGGGCGGGCTGCTCCACACGAAGTCGATCGCGGTGGACCGCGAGTTCGCCGTCTTCGGCACCCTCAACATCGACAACCGCTCGATGCACCTCAACTTCGAGCTGATGATGGCGATCTTCGACGCGGACTTCGTCAACGCCCTCCACGAGCTGCACGCCGAGTACGAGACGCACTGCGAGCGCGTGCTGCCCGAGCTCTGGCGAAAGCGCCCCCTCATGAACCGCCTGAAGGAAGGCGCCTGCTACCTGATTTCGCCGCTCCTCTGACGCGGACAGCAAAAAGGCGCGGGCCCGTCATCACTCTGACGACGGAACCGCGCCTTTCGCGCGAGCGGACCTCTGCGGCTCAGGACGGTCAGACGGCGGTCTGATCGTTCTTCGGGGCCTCGGCGGGCTTCGGATTCTCCTCGATATCCTCGACGTCCTTCATCATGCGGGCGCGGGCGCGTGCGCCCGGCATCGACGTGGTGACGCGGACCTCCTCACGCTGATAGACCGTGCCGCCCGGCTGCGCGCCGCCCTGGTACTGACCGCGCGCCGCGGCCTCGAAATTCTCCATCGCGGCGCGGAAGTTGCGCTCCTCGGCGCTCTCCCAGCCGAACTTGCGCTTCAGCCAGCGCCAGCCGCAGAAGAGCGCGACCAGCACGAGGATGGCGACGACGATGCCGAAGATGAAGGGCAGGAAGAAAATGACCAGTCCGATGATGATCGCGAGCGTCGCCGCGCCGACGAGGAAGGAGAGCAGGGGACTGCTGCTGCCGCCGCCGTTGGGCGGAAAAACGTAGATGGGCATGTGTAGGGTCTTCCTTTTTTTCTCTTGTGTGTGCGTCAGGGCGTTTCTTCTCTCGAACGGCCACGGGACGCGGACTCATACTGAAAGTATATCGGCCGCGGGGCGCCGCCTCACTGCTGTTCGACGCCGTCTTGCCTCCCGCGGGGCCTCCGAATGCAAGAAATCGTTTCGAATCCGCGCGAGCCCGTCGGCCCCCTGAAACCCCTCTGCGCTCCCTCTCTAGTAAGATAAGCGCCCAATTGCATGCAAGCGCCTTTCGGGGGAGGAAAACGCCCGCGAATCCGCGCCGTCCGTCCGCCTCCGGCACTTCCCGGCGGCGCTCCGGCCCTCAAGCCGCAGGCTCCGGAGATATCAGAAGTCCGCTCTGCGGACCCGCTCCCCAGAGGGTTGAGCTGGCCCGCCCGGCCGAAACAAGAAGAAATCAAGACTTCGAAATGGAAGCAGAATTCAGTCAGTCACTCCCGGATGTCCAGTCCACCGGGGATGAGCGCCAGATCGCCATTGACCGGGTGGGCGTGCGCGGCATTGAGCTGCCCGTGCTCGTCGCCGGCCGTGACGGCCCGCAGCACACGATCGCCAGCGTCACCATGACGGTCGCCCTGCCCGCGGACAAGAAGGGCACGCACATGTCCAGGTTCGTCGCCCTGATGGAGGACCACCGCGAGCCGCTCGACGCCGACTCGGTCCGCAGCATCTACAGCGACATGCTCGAGCGCCTGCAGGCCGTCGAGGGAACGATCGAGATCCGGTTCCCCTTCTTCGTGAGGAAGGCCGCGCCCGTGAGCAAGCTCGAGAGCATCCTCAACTACCGCTGCGCCTTCATCGTCACGACCGAGGCGGGCGGGACCGTCGTCCGCCAGGAGGCGCAGGCGCCCGTGACGAGCCTCTGCCCCTGCTCGAAGGAGATCTCGCGGTACGGCGCGCACAACCAGCGCTCGCTCTTGAAGAGCACGGTGATCCTCGCCGCCCCGATGAGCTTCGAGGAGCAGATCGCCGTCGCCGAGGCCTCCGCCTCGTGCCAGCTCTGGAGCCGGCTCAAGCGCTCCGACGAGAAGTTCGTCACCGAATACGCCTACGATCACCCGAAGTTCGTCGAGGACATCGTCCGCGACATGGCCAAGGCGCTCAACGCCGACGAGCGCGTGCTCGCCTACCGCGTCGAGGCCGAGAACTTCGAGTCGATCCACAACCACTCGGCCTACGCATACCTGATGCGAGACAAGCGCCGCCCGTGAAGAAGCGGCCAGGCACAAGTTAAAGTTTCCCGAATTCACACACCAGTACTCAGAAGCAAGCAACCATGCTCGACCAACAGAAAGAAGCCCTTCAGAAGATCTTCGCCGGCGCCCTTGAGAAGCTCGGCGCCGCCGACGCTCCCGTGACGCTCGAGCGTCCGAAGGATCCCACGCACGGCGACGTCGCCTGCACCTGCGCGATGCAGCTCGCCCGCCGTCTCCGCAAGAACCCGCGCGCGATCGCCGAGGAGATCGTCAGCCTCGTGAAGGCCGACCCGGCCTTCGCCGAGACGATCGAGACGATCGAGATCGCCGGCCCCGGCTTCATCAACGTCCGTGTCGCGCAGGGCGCCCGCCTCGCGATCATCTCCGACGTGCTCACGAAGGGTGTGCACTTCGGCGAGTCCGCTGAGAACGCCGGCAAGTCCGTGCTTCTCGAGTACGTGTCCGCGAACCCGACCGGGCCGCTGCACCTCGGCCACGCCCGCCAGGGCGCCCTCGGCGACGTGCTCGCCAACCTCCTCGCCTCGCAGGGCTGGACGGTCTCGCGCGAGTTCTACTACAACGACGCGGGCGTGCAGATCGGCAACCTCGCGAACTCCGTGCAGATCCGCTGCCGCCAGCTCCAGGGCGAGTCGGTCGAGCTCCCCGAGAACGCCTACCACGGCGAGTACATCGTCTCGATTGCCCGCGACTTCCTCGACCGCAAGCCCGTGCATCCGCACGCGGGCGGCGTGATCGAGTCGAGCGGCGACTTCTCCGACACCGACCTCGTGCGCCGCTACTCCGTCGCCTACCTGCGCAACGAGCAGGACGACGACCTCTCCGCGCTCGGCGTGCGCTTCGACAACTTCTTCCTCGAGAGCTCGCTCTACTCGACGGGCGCCGTGCAGAAGACCGTCCAGGCGATCATCGACTCCGGCAAGACCTACGAGGCCGACGGCGCGCTGTGGCTGAAGACCACCGAGTTCGAGGACCTCGGCAACGGTCTCACGGACGACAAGGACCGCGTGATGAAGAAGGCCGACGGCACGTACACGTACTTCGTGCCCGACGTCGCCTATCACCTCAACAAGTTCAGCCGCGGCTACACGAAGGCCGTCAACATCCAGGGCACCGACCACCACGGCACCGTCGCCCGCGTCCGCGCGGGCCTGCAGGCCGCCTCGGGCGTGCTCGGCATCGAGATCCCGAAGACCTTCCCCGAGTACATCCTCCACAAGATGCTCTCCGTCGTGATGGACGGCGAGCCGGTGAAGATGAGCAAGCGCTCGGGCAACTACGTCACGCTGCGCGACCTCGTCGACTGGGCCGGCCGCGACGCCGCCCGCTTCTTCCTCGTCTCCCGCAAGGCCGACGCCGAGTTCGTCTTTGACGTGACGCTCGCCCGCGCCAAGAGCGACGAGAACCCCGTCTACTACCTGCAGTACGCCCACGCCCGCATCTGCTCGGTCTTTGCCAACGCCGCCGAGCAGGGCTACACGGTGCCCGACGCCGCCGCGCTCGCCAAGTGCGACCTCTCGCCCCTTTCGTCCAAGGCCTGCGAGGCCCTGGTCGGCGCCATCGCCGAGTACCCGCAGACGCTGCGCATCGCGGCCCGCGATCATGCGCCGCATGTGCTCTGTTACTATCTCAAGGACCTCGCCGCGGCCTTCCACGCCTTCTACAACGCCGAGCGCGTGGTCGTCGAGGACGAGACCGTCCGCAACGCGCGCCTCGCGCTCCTCGCCGCCGCCCGTCAGGTGCTCGGCAACGGCCTCGGCCTGCTCGGCATCTCCGCCCCGCAGCGCATGAGCCGCCGCGAGGAGACGGACGGGACGGACGGGACCTGCTGATTTTTTCCCTGAGAAGGAGAACTACCGTGGCCAGAAGCGGCTTTGCCGCCGGTTTTGCCGGCTTTCTGATCGGCGTCGTGACGGGTCTCGGCATTGCCGCAGGCGCGATGCTCGTGATCTCCAAGAGTCCCGTTCCCTTCATGGACAAGGTCGAGCGCGTGACGGCCGACGTGGATCCCGCCGCGAAGCTCGCCGGCGGCGTCGACCCCAATGCGAAGCTCAACTCGCCCCAGGGCGGCGGCGCCGCCCCGGCGGCCGAGGAGGGCAGCGTGCGCACCGTGACCGTCTCCGCGTCGGAGAAGCCCGCCGCGCCCGCGGCCCAGCCGAAGGCGGCCGCTCCCGCGGCGGCCTACTGGGTCCAGGTGGGCGCCTACTCCAAGGAGCCTGACGCCGAGACCGCCGCCGCGGAGCTCGCGATGCAGGGCATCGGCGCGACGGTCACCCAGAACGGGAACAACTGGCGCGTCCGCGTCGGTCCCTTCGAGAACCGCCACGCCGCCCAGGAAATGGTCACGAGCCTCACCAACAACCAGGGGCTCAACCCCACCATCGTTCAGTAGCGCGGCCCAGTCCGCGGCGCCGTTCCCTCCCTCGGGGAGCGGAGCCCGGAGAGGCCCGAATTTCACACGCAAGAAGGAAATCTCTGACATGCTGACACGTCGCCAGTTCATCACCGCCGCCGCGCTCGCGCCTGCGGCCGGCTCCGTCCTCGCCGCTCCCTCGTACGCCGCCGGGAAGGAATACCTCGTTCTCAATCCGCCGGCCGCCTCGCCGCGCGACACGATCGAGGTCGTTGAGTTCTTCGCCTACACGTGCCCGCACTGCCTGCAGTTCGCCCCGCACTTCGAGCGCTGGCACAAGTCGGCCCCGAAGGGCGTGTCGGTCCGCGTCTGCCCGGTCGCCTGGCAGCCGAAGCTCGATCCGTTCACGCAGGTCTACTTCTCGCTCGAGGCGCTCGGCCTGCTCGACAAGCTCCACATGCGCTTCTTCGAGGCGGTGATCTATCAGGAGCATCCCTTCAACTACGAGAACCCGCAGAAGGACATCCTCAACTTCATGACCGCCGCCGGCGTCGACGGCAAGAAGTGGGAGCAGACGATGCGCTCCTTCTCGGTCATGAACAAGACCCGCCAGGCCCGCCAGCTCTGGCAGAGCTACCAGATCGACAGCACGCCGATGGTCGGCGTGGGCGGCCTCTACACGACCGGCCCGCATCTCGTCGGCACCCGTGAGGCGACGCCCGCCTGCATCGACTACCTCGTCGAGCAGGTCCGCCGCCAGCGCGGCTGATCACCGGCCGTCCCGGCCTCCCCTGAAACGGGAGGCCCGCGCTTGTCCCCGAGGCGCCCCGAGACGTTCGGAGCGCCTTTTCATTTCCTTTCGCGGAGGTCATCCCCGTGCTCAATGTCTTCATCACCGGCGCATCGAGCGGCATCGGCGCCGCGCTCGCCCGTCAGTACGCCGCCCGCGGCGCAACGCTCGGCCTCGTCGCGCGCAGCCGCGACAAGCTCGAGGCTCTCGTCGACGAGCTGCCCGGCGGCCACGAACGCCACATCATCCTTCCCGCGGACGTGACCGTGCGCGAGGAGATCTTCGCCGCGGCCCGCGAGTTCGAGCTGCGCTCGGGCGGAGCGACCGTGGTCATCGCCAACGCGGGCATCTCGCACGGCGTGAAGACCGAGTACGAGGAGGACCTCGACATGCTCGAGGCCGTCTACCGCATCAACGTCTTCGCGATGGCCAACACCTTCCACCCCTTCATCGCCCCGATGAAGGCGCGCGGCGAGGGGCAGCTCGTGGGCATGGGCTCGGTCGCTGGCATCCGCGGCCTCCCCGGGTCCGAGGCCTACTGCGCGAGCAAGTCCGCGGTGATCACGTACTGCGAGAGCCTGCGCGTGGAGCTGCAGAAGTACGGCATCCGCGTCTCGACGATCTGCCCGGGCTTCGTGCGCACGCCGCTCACGGCAGAGAATCCCTACAAGATGCCCTTCATCATGGAGCCCGACGACTTCGCCCGCGAGGCCGTGAAGGCCATCAGCGCCCGCACGAGCTACACGGTGATCCCGTGGCAGATGGGCGTGCTCGCGAAGATCCTGCGCGTGCTGCCGAACGCGCTCTTCGACCGCATCCTCGCCAACCGCAAGCAGAAGCCGCGCGTCACCGCGGCGAAGTGATCTAGCACTCGTTGTCGACGATCTCGAGGACCTCGTCGCCGTAGGTCTCGCACTTGCGGCGGCCCACCCCGGGGACGTCGAGGAGTTCCTCGAAGGAGGCGGGCTTCGACCGGGCGATCTCGATCAACGTGCGGTCGCTGAAGATGACGTACGGGGGCTTGCCGATCGCGCGGGCGGTCTCGAGCCTCCAGGAGCGCAGCGCCTCGAAAAGCCGCCGCGAGAGGGGCGAGAGATCGGCGAGCATCTGCTCGCGGTCCTCGTTCGTGCGGCGGTGCCTCGGCTTCGCGGTCTCGATCAGGTCGCGGCGCACCTTCACCTCCATCTGGCCCCGGAGCACGGCGTTCGCGGATTCGCCGAGGCGCAGCACGTTGTGATTCTCGACGTCGACCCAGATCACGTGGCGGGCGATCAGCTGCCGGAGCACCGCGCGCCACTGCTTGTCCTCGAGATCGGTGCCGATCCCCCAGGTCGAGAGCTTGTCGTGCCCGAAGCGCTCGATCTTCTCCGTCCTGTGCCCGCGGAGAACGTCAATCACGTGCTGGGCGCCGAAGCTCACCTGTGACGACTGCTGCATGCGGTAGATGCAGCTGATGATCTTCTTCGCGGCCAGCCCCGCGTCCCAGAGCTGGGGCGGGTTCACGCAGTTGTCGCACTTGCCGCAGGGCTCGCTCTCCTCGCCGAAGTAGGCGAGAAGCCGCACGCGGCGGCAGTCGCAGGCCTCGGCGAGGCCGAGCATGGCGTCGAGCTTCTGGGTGGAGAGCTGCTTGTGCAGCTCGTCGGCGTCGCTCGACTCGATGAAGCGGCGCTGGTTCACGACGTCCTGCAGACCGTAGGCCATCCAGGCGTCCGCAGGCTCGCCGTCGCGGCCCGCGCGGCCGGTCTCCTGAAAGTACCCCTCGATCGACTTCGGCATGTCCACGTGTGCGACGAAGCGCACGTTCGGCTTGTCGATGCCCATGCCGAAGGCGATGGTCGCCACCATCACGATGTCGTCCTCGCGCTGGAAGGCGGCGAGCCGCTCCGAGCGCTCCTGCGCGGGAAGACCCGCGTGATAGAAGAGGGCGTTGACGCCCTTTTCGCGGAGGAACTCGCAGACGTCCTCGCAGGTGGCGCGCGCGAGGCAGTAGACGATGCCGCACTCGCCCGGGTGGTCCTCGAGGATGAACTGCGCGAGCTTCTGGTTCGCGTCGGCGCGCCCCTGCTTGTCGACGATGCTGTAGAAGATGTTCGGGCGGTCGAAGCTCGCGACGAACTCCTCGGGCTCGAGCAGGAGCTTCTCCTTGATCTCCTCGCGGGTCTTCGGATCCGCGGTCGCGGTGAGCGCGATGCGGGGGACCTCGGGGAACCGCTCGCGCAGCACCGAGAGCGCGCCGTACTCGGGGCGGAAGTCATGGCCCCAGATGCTCACGCAGTGCGCCTCGTCGATCGCGAAGAGCGAGAGCGGGAGCGTGGCGATCATGTCGAGCATCGAGGGCATCAGGAGCCGCTCGGGCGCGACGTAGAGAAGATCGATCTCCCCGCGGCGCAGCCGTGCCCTCACCTCCGCGGACTGCTCCGCGGTGAGCGAGCTGTTGAGGTAGGCCGCGGCGACGCCGAGCTCCTCGAGCGCGTCGACCTGGTCCTGCATGAGCGCGATGAGCGGGGAGACCACCACCGCCACGCCGTCGCGCAGGAGCGCCGGGATCTGGTAGCAGAGGCTCTTTCCGCCGCCGGTGGGCATCAGCACGAGCGCGTCGCGCCCGGCGACGACCGTCTCCACGACCTCGCGCTGGAATCCTCTGAAGGCGTCGAAGCCGAAGACCTGCTTGAGCGCTTCGTGAGGAGTGGAGTAGCGGTGCATGGGAGGAGTCCGAGGAAGTGGGCGTTGCGGGAGGAGGCGGATCTGCCATTCTAAGAGAACGCGTCTCTTCGGACGCTCCGGAAAAGCGAAACCCCGCCTTTTTTGAGACGGGGTTTCGTGCGGGGGTCTCGGGCCCGACATGCGGGCGGGCCCGGGAGCGCGGAGCGGTTATTCGCCCGACTTGCCGGCGAGACGCTCGGCGCGCTTGCACGCGGCGATCGTGAAGAGCGCATCGGCCGAGGAGTTGAGCGCGGTTTCGCACGAGTCCTGGATCACGCCGATGATGAAGCCGACGGCGACCACCTGCATGGCGGTGTTCTGGTCAATGCCGAAGAGGCCGCAGGCGAGCGGGATCAGCATCAGCGAGCCGCCCGGGACGCCGGAGGCGCCGGCCGCGCAGATCGCGGCGACGAACGAGAGGAAGAGCGCGGAGAGGACGTCGATCGGAAGACCGAGCGTATGCACGCCCGCGAGCGTGAGAACCGTGATCGTGATCGCGGCGCCCTGCATGTTCACCGTGGCGCCCACGGGAATCGAGATCGAGTAGGTCGACTCGGGGAGCCCCAGGCGGCGGCAGATCTCAAGGTTCACCGGGATGTTGGCCGCGGAGGAACGCGTGAAGAAGGCCGAGACGCCCGACTCGCGCAGCGTCATGAGCGTGAGGGGATACGGGTTCTGGTGCGTGCAGAGCCAGACGAGGAAGGGGTTCACGACGAGCGCGAGGAAGAACATCGTGCCGACGAGGACGACGAGGAGCTTGAGGTAGCCCGCGAACGCCTCGAGACCGATTTCGGCGAGCGTCGAGGCGACGATGCCGAAGATACCGATCGGGGCGAAGCGGATCACGATGCGGACGATGAACTCGACGGCCTTGGCGGCGTCAAGGAGCACCTCGCGCGTGGCGGAGTTCGAGCTGCGCAGCACCACGCCCATGGCGATCGACCAGATGAGGATGCTGATGTAGTTGGCGTTCGCGATGGCGTGCACGGGGTTGTCCACGGCCTGCAGGAGCAGGTTGCGGAACACCTCGAGGATGCCGCCCGGTGCGGCGACCTGGGCGTCGGAGACCTGCAGCGCGAGCGTGGTCGGGAACATGAAGCTCGCGGCGACGGCGATCACGGCGGCGAGGAACGTGCCGAGGATGTAGAGGCCGATGATGGGCTTGATGTGCATGTCGCCGACGATCTGCTGGTTCGCGATCGAGCTCATGACGAGCACGAAGACGAGGATCGGGGCGACGCCCTTCAGGGCGGCGACGAAGAGGTTGCCGAGGAGGCCCACGTCCTTGGCGGCCTCGGGGAAGGTGAGGCCGAGCGCTATGCCGAGTACGAGGCCGATGATGATCTGTTTGACGAGCGAGCCCTGAAGGAAGGGCATCGCGAACTTAAATACTCGCTTCATGAGATTCTGACTCCGGGGTATGCGGTTTCATTCTTGCCGTCTCCCTTCGTCCGAGGGAGACGCCGGCCGCGTCGGTGGAACTGAGCCTCTGTCGGGGCGGCCTTTTCCATGGAAATGCGTTCCCGGGGCACCCCGCCTCTGCGGGCGGATGGCTGCGGCGGCTTCCCCCTCGCGCGGCCCGCGGGCCGCGTGCTCTCAAAACCTTCAGGGGAATTCCGGGAACACCTTTGCAGGAGAACACTACCAACTCCTGAGGAGCTCCGCCTCAGACCTTCAGCGCATATGCCTTGTTCTTTCCTGCCGTTCCGGTCGACAAAACCCTCGCATATTGAGCCATGTCAACGCCGCCGACCCGGAACGCCTAAGCCGAAGGACGGCTATCATTTGTGTTTCCTTGGCGCCCGAGACGCCTCCCTCCCATTCCCCCCGACATCCCGCCCATGGCCAGATCGCCCGCCGTCAGCTTCGTGCTTGCCTGCGTCTTCCTTGACGCACTCGGCATCGGGCTCATCATTCCCGTGCTGCCGCGGCTGATCGGAACCCTCGCCCCGAGCGCGGACATGCAGGCGACCTGGTACGGCGCCATCATGGTGAGCTACGGGCTCATGCAGTTCTTCTCGGCCCCGGCGATCGGCGCGCTCTCGGACCGCATCGGCAGGAGGCCCGTGCTCCTCACGGGCATCCTCGGCCTCGCGATCATGATGCTCGTGCCCGCCTTCTCGCAGTCGCTCACGCTCATCCTGCTCTCGCGCATCCTCGGGGGCGCCATGAGCTCGAACATCGTCGTCGCCCAGGCCTACATCGCCGACGTGACCGCGATCGAGCAGCGCACGGCCGCCTTCGGCCGCATCGGCGCGATCTTCGGCATCGCCTTCATCCTCGGGCCTGCGCTCGGCGGCATGCTCGGCGAAACGGACCCGCGGCTGCCGTTCCTCGTCGCCGGCATCATCTGCGGACTCAACTTCCTCTACGGCTTCTTCGTGCTGCCCGAGAGCCTCACGTCGCCCGCGACCGAGCCCTTCACGCTGCGGCGCTCCAACCCCTTCTCCTCGCTCTCCGCGCTCTCGCGCGAGAAGCTCGTGCTGCCCATCCTCCTCATCATCACGCTCTGCACGCTCTCGCAGAGCCTGATGCAGTGCACATGGGCGCTCTACACGGAGTTCCGCTACGGCTGGACCCCGAAGACGATCGGCTTCTCGATCTTCGTGCTCGGCGCCGCCATCACCGTCACGCAGGGCTGGATCCTGCCGCGGCTCTCCCGCGCGCTCGATCCGCAGCCCCTCGTGCTCCTCGGCCTCACGGCGGGCGCCGCGGCGCTCATCGGCATAGGCCTCTCCACCACGGGCGAGGCGCTCCTCGCGCTCGTCGCCCTCTTCTCCATCATGGGCGTCGTAGGGCCGACGCTCCAGAGCATCATCAGCCGCACGGGCTCGCCCACCACCCAGGGCGTGCGCCTCGGGGCGGCGAGCTCGCTCAACAGCTTCACGGGCGCCGTGAGCCCCGTGCTCGGCACGCCGCTCCTCTTCTTCACCTCCAAGAGCGCCCCCGGGGACCTCGCCGCCGGCGTCCCCTACTTCCTCGGCGCGCTGCTCGTCATCATCGCCATCGCGGTGACGCTTGCCCGTCCGCTCCCGGGCAAAAACAGCTGAAAACCCGTACAAATACCCCCGAATAGGTACGAAATTAGGGGGAATGTATTCGTTTCGGGATGTAGACCAAACCGACATAACGGGCAAAAATAGGTCTTGAGGACTAATTCCCCATATTCCAAAAAGTCCCTATAGACCTATGAATTACTCCGCAATTCTTGTCGTCGTTCACCCCGGACGGCTTGAGGACGCGCTCAGGGCCGTCAAGGCCATCGAGGGCGTCGAGCCCCATCAGACGGATCCGGCCACCGGCCGCATGATCTGCACGATCGAGGCACCGACCACTGACGACGAAGTCCGTCTCTTCCGAACCGTCGCTGACCTGCCTGACGTGTTTGACGTCAGCCTGATCGAGCATCGCCCGGACGCCTCCTGACCGTACCCGGCCGGGCAGGCGCCCTTCGTGTGTCCTCCTGCAGAGGACCTCTCATCAGCAACGAATTCGGACAACAGCTTCCCCAAAAGGAGGTCCACATGACCCAGGAACGCGCAATCACTTTCCACCGCCGCACCGTGCTCAAGTCGGGCATCGCCGCCAGCGCCGCCATGGCCCTCGGCATCCCCGTCACCTCCGCCCAGGCCGCTGACTCCGCCGCGATCGACGACGGCATCACCTGGCACAAGGGCGTCTGCCGCTTCTGCGGCACCGGCTGCGGCCTGCAGGTCGGCGTCCGCGACGGCCGCGTCGTCGCCACGAAGGGCGACCCCGACGCGCCCGTCAACCGCGGCCTCAACTGCGTGAAGGGCTACTTCAACGCCAAGATCATGTACGGCAAGGACCGCCTCACGCGTCCGCTCATGCGCATGAAGGACGGCAAGTTCGACAAGAACGGCCGCTTCGAGCCGGTCTCCTGGGAGGTCGCCCTCGACGAGATGGCCAGGCAGATCCGCCGCGTCTACGAGAAGAAGGGCCCCGCGGGCATCTCCATCGTCGGCTCCGGCCAGTACACCATCCCCGAGGCCTACACCGCCTCGAAGCTCATCAAGGGCGGCTTCCGCTCGAACAACATCGATCCGAACGCGCGTCTGTGCATGGCCTCCGCCGTGGTGGGCTTCTACCAGACCTTCGGCGTCGACGAGCCGGCCAACTGCTACCAGGACATCGAGCTCACCAACACGATGATCCTCTGGGGCAACAACCCCGCCGAGGCGCACCCGGTGCTCTGGTCGCGCATGGCCAACCGCCGCCTCACGGACAAGAACACCCGCATCATCCAGCTCACGACGCACCGCTCGAGCTCCTCGAACCTCTCGGACCTCGTGATCATCTTCCGACCGAACACGGACCTCGCGATCGCGAACTTCGTCATCCGCGAGATCATCAAGCGCGGCCGCGTGAACAAGGAGTTCGTCGACAAGCACTGCATCTTCTGCGCCGGCGTCACCGACATCGGCTACGGTCTGCGCAACACCGACAAGTACGCTTATCCGGCCGAGAAGGACGTGATGGCCCGCCAGCTCTCGATCAAGCTCGACAAGTGGGAGGCCATCGCCCAGGGCAGGAAGGAAGGCGAGGTGGTCGAGCAGAAGAACTCCGGCGGCACCGCCGGCAAGCACTGGAAGATCTCGTACGAGGACTTCTGCAAGGGCGTCGAGCCCTACACGCTCGACTTCGTCGCCGAGCTCGCCAAGGGCGACAACGACGAGTCGCTCGACACCTTCAAGCAGAAGCTCATGCAGCTCGCCGACTACATCTGCGACCCCGAGCGCAGCATCATGAGCTACTGGTGCATGGGCATGAACCAGCATCAGCGCGGCGTCTGGATCAACGAACTCGTCTATGACATCCATCTGCTCCTCGGCAAGCATGCGCTTCCCGGCAACGGCGCGTTCTCGCTCACCGGCCAGCCCTCCGCCTGCGGCTCGGCCCGTGAAGTGGGCGCCTTCTGCCACCGTCTGCCCGCCGACATGCTCGTCGCCAATCCGGCGCACCGCAAGAAGACCGAGAAGCTCTGGGGCATCCCCGAGGGCACGCTCAACCCGAAGGTCGGCGCCTCGCTCATGAAGATCCTGCGCGGTGTGCAGGACGAGTCGATCGACTTCATGTGGACGCAGGTCGTCAACATCATCCAGTCGGCGCCCAACAACACGCACTGGATCAAGGCCTGCCGCCGTCCGGACGCCTTCATCGTCGTCTCCGACATCTACCCGACCTTCTCCGCGCGCTGCGCCGACCTGATCCTTCCGGTCGCCGCTCACTTCGAGAAGTGGGGTCTCTACGGCAACGCCGAGCGCCGCACGCAGGGCTGGCACCAGCTCGTCACCTCGCCGGGCGAGGCCCGCACCGACATCTGGACGATGTTCGAGATCGCCAAGCGCTTCAAGATCGGCGAGACCTGGAAGGCCGTGCCTCTGAAGGGCGTCGAGGGCGACATGCTGCCCGACATGCTCGGCAAGGCCGCCGAGATGGGCATCAAGCCCGAGGACACGCTCTTTGACGTGCTCTTCGCCCCGAAGGGCAAGCGCGCCGAGGCCGTGTGGCCCGATCCGCTCTATCCGAACGAGCTCAACAACACCGGCGACGCGCTCGGGCTGCCGTACTTCCCCGAGAAGGCGCTCTTCAACGAGTACCGCCAGTTCACGCTCGGCGACGGTCACGACCTCGCGGACTTCGACACGTACCAGCGCGCCGACACCCGCGGCTTCCTCTGGCCGGTCGTCAACGGCAAGGAGACGAAGTACCGCTTCAACCTCGAGCACGACCCGTACGCGAAGCCCGACAACCTCTTCTACGGCAAGCTCATGAAGCCCGTCGCCACGGGCGACCTCTACAAGGTCACCGATCCGAAGGCCACGGCCTACGCGGGCACGGCGAAGATCTTCTTCCGTCCGTACGCCGCCCCGGTCGAGCAGCCTGACGGCCACTATGACCTCTGGCTCTGCACGGGCCGCATCCTCGAGCACTGGCACACGGGCTCGATGACCCGCCGCGTGCCGGAGCTCCACCGTGCCGCCCCGTCCGCTCTCCTCTACATGAACCCGGGCGACGCCGAGAGGCGCGGTCTCAAGCGCGGCGACATGGCGCACGTCGAGAGCCGCCACGGCGTCTGCCAGGCCCAGGTTGAGACGCAGGTGCGCAACATCATGCCCGCCGGCACGTGCTGGCTTGCCTTCTTTGACGAGAAGGTGCGCTGCAACGCCGTCGTCATCGACGCGACGGACCCGATCTCTGAAGAACCCGACTTCAAGAAGACCGCGGTCCTCGTGAGGAAGGCCTGACATCATGGCCGGCGCCAAGCCCATCGGTCGACGCGCATTCCTTGAGGCCCTGATGGCCTCGGGATGCGCTGCCGCAGTCGGCGCGTTCGCGCTCGGGATCGCCCCGGTGCGCGAGAGCGCCGCACGGTGGTGCCCGCGTCCGCCCGGAGCGCTCGCAGGATCGGACTTCACCGCCGCCTGCGCGCGCTGCGGCCGGTGCGTCGAGGCGTGTCCGTACGACACGCTCCGGCTCGCCGGCATGCGCGACCCGGCCCCCGTCGGCACGCCATGGTTCATCCCGCGCGAGATTCCCTGCTACATGTGCCAGGACATCCCGTGCGTGAAGGCCTGCCCGACCGGTGCGCTTGACCCGCAGCTCACCGACATCCGCGACGCGCGCATGGGCGTGGCGGTGGTCGACCCGAACTCCTGCCTCTCGTGGCAGGGTCTGCGCTGCGAGGTCTGTTTCCGCGAATGCCCGGAGACAGGCCGCGCGCTCACGATCGAGACGCATCCGAGAGGCATCTCGGCGCACGCCGTCTTCGTGCCGGTGATCCATCCGGACGCCTGCACGGGATGCGGCATGTGCGAGAAGGGCTGCCCGACGGACGTGCCCGCGATCCGCATCGCCGACCCCGCCAACGTGCTCGGCACGATCGGCAAGCACTACCGCCTCGGCTGGCTCGACGAGGAGGATCCGAAGAACCTCCGCCGCGAGGGCCCGCCGGCCACGCCGATGCCGAAGGAACCCGCATCGTCGGGTTCCTCGCCGGCCCCTGCGTCCGATGACACCGCGCCCGGCATGGACTACCTCAACAGCGAGGATCTGCTATGACCGCGAAACCGAACTTCATTCGCCGTCACAGGTTCACGCTCGCGAGGCGCCTCTCCCAGATTCTCGTGCTCGTGCTCTTCGCAGGCACGGCCCGCTGGGGCTGGGAGATCGCCGGACGGCCGCTGCTCTTGGGCGACCTCTCGCAGTCGATGATCCTCGAGACGATTCCGCTCGGCGACCCGCTCGCGATGCTCGAGCGCCTCTGCGCGGGCATCATCCCGACGGCCACCGTGCTCGCCGGGACGCTCATCATCACGCTCCTCTACGGGCTCCTCGGCTCGCGCACCTTCTGCGGCTGGATCTGCCCGATGAACATCGTGGTCGAGAGCGCCGCCTGGCTGCGCGAGCGCCTCGGGCTCGCCGCGGACGGCATCCGCCTGCCGCGGGCCGCGCGCTACGCGATCCTCGCCGGCACGCTCGCAGCGAGCTTCGTCACGGGCACCGTCGCCTTCGAGGGCGTCAGCCCCCAGGCGATGATCTGGCGTGACCTCGTCTTCGGAACCGGGCTCTCGGCGCTTTCCGCGGCGCTCGCCGTCTTCGCGCTCGAGCTCGGGCTCATGCGCGACGGCTGGTGCGGTCACCTCTGCCCGCTCGGGGCCCTCTGGGCGCTCGTCGGCCGCGTCTCGCCGAGGCCCGTCATCACGATCGGCTTCTCGGACGAGCGCTGCACCCGGTGCGCGGACTGCCTGAAGGTCTGCCCGGAGAAGCAGGTGATCCGCTTCAAGGATCTCGCCCGCACGGGCCGGATTCCCTCGGGCGAGTGCCTCAACTGCGGACGCTGCATCGAGATCTGCCCCGAGGACGCGCTGCGCCTTGAGCTCCTGCGCCGGCATGACAAGGCCTCCTCACAATAAAAGGCCAATCACATCCCACTTGAAAGCAAAGACATTCCGGAGATCCATCATGAAACGCAGCTTCCTCTTCGCCGCCATCGCAGCCTCGATCATCGCCGCCCCCGCCTTCGCGGCGGACCAGCCCATCGTCGGCGCCCCCGGCACGGTGCCGCATCCGGTCGCCCAGTACCTGCCGATCTCGATCGACAAGAACATGTGCCTGATGTGCCATCGCGAGCAGGCCGCCGGCGCTGTGCGCAAGAAGGGCGAGATTCCGACGACGCACTACGACGCCCCGGGCAAGATCTCGTTCGCGCGCTACGAGTGCATGCTCTGCCATGCGGAGAGCACCTCGGGCGCCCAGCCGCTCGCCCCGGTCGACGCCAACGAGAAGACTGAGTAAATCTCTCCCGCGCCACCCCGGTCAGCTCAGTCGGCCGGGGTCTCCTGAACGGCCCCGCGTCTGCGGGGTCCGTTGCTGAGGTACCAGACGGCCGCCTCTACGCGGCTGTTGAGCCCGAGCTTCTTCAGGAGATGCTTCACGTGGCCCTTGACCGTTCCGTCGGAGATGTTGAGCCTGCGGGCGATCAGCTTGTTGCTCAGTCCCTGGGCGATGCACTCGATCACCTCCTGCTCGCGGTCGGTGAGCGGCGTGGGCTCCACGGGCTTCGGCTTCTCCTTGACGACCTTCGTGAGGTACTTGGTCATGTTCGGGTCCACCACGACATGGCCGATCAGCGCCTCATGGACGCTCGCGAGGAACTTCTCGGGCTCCATGTCCTTCAGGAAGTAGCCGTCGGCGCCCGCGCGGATGCAGTCGATCAGATCCTCGCCCGAGTCGCTCACCGTGAGGATCACGACGCAGCGGGAGGGATCCTCGGCCTTGAGGTGCGTGAGGATCTCGACGCCCGACGACCCTTTCATGTTGAGGTCGAGGACGATGAGGTCGGGCTCGTGTTCGTTGGCAAGCTGAATGGCCTCCTCTCGGTTGCCCGCCTCCCAGACGGTGCCGGTCGCCTCGTCAAGAAGCAGCAGTTCCCTGACGCCGCGGCGGAACAGTGGATGGTCATCAACCACAAGCACGGTGCGCTTGTCATCAGCGCTGTTTGACATTTCCCGGGGCTCCTGAGGAATGTTGAGACGTTTGTGTTCCCTGCTCGCGCAAAGAAACCCCCTGCGCTCTCTTCACGGAGCGTCAGGGGAGTGCTTTTTTTATTCTAACGCGCGTTTACTGAGGGGCTTTCCCGCTCTCCGGCGATGTCTTCTTCTCCACCCGCACGAGCGTGCCGCCCTCGGGCCGGCGGGTGATCGTGAGCTCGGCGCCGAGCGCGTCGGCGCGCTCGCGCATGATTCCGAGACCGAAGTGGCGGTCCTTCTCGGCCGAGACCGGGATGCCGACGCCGTTGTCGGTGACGGAGAGCATGATTCCGCCAGAGGCCGTGCGCTCGATGCGCACCGCCGCCTCGGTCGCGCGCGCGTGCTTCTCGATGTTGGCGAGCGCCTCGCGCAGGATCTGCAGGAAATGGACCTGCTCGTTGGGCGAGAGCTCCACGCCGATCAGCGTGTTCTTGAGCGAGATCGGCAGCCCCGTGCGGTTGCGCATCGTCTCGACGGCGTCGTTCACGGCGCCCGCGAAGCCGTTGCCCTGGATGCGCAGACGGAAGGCCGTGAGCACCTCGCGGAGCTGCCGGTAGGCCGTCGAGATGCCTTCGTTCAGTTCCCCGATCACCTCCTGCACCTGCGGACCGGCCGGGTCGGCCTCGATCGCCTTCCTCAGGCGCAGCAGCTGGATCTTCGAGAAGGAGAGCGACTGCGCAATCGAGTCGTGCAGTTCGCGCGCGATCGTCGAGCGCTCCTCGAAGACGGCGAGCCTGCGGTCATCCATGGCGCGCAGCGACGTCGCGACCGCACGGCCGATCAGCGCCGCGGTCATGCCGAGGAAATAGCGCTGCCACGGCAGCGGCGCCTCGTCGAAGCGGACGCGCAGCAGCCCGATCGCCTCCTCGCGCATGCCCTGCGTGATGAACTCGACCGTCTCGGCGGCCTTCTCCGAGGGTTCGGCTTCCCCGGTCGCGGCGAACCGGTAGGCGTCGGCCGCGTCGAAGGGCTTCTGCGGATCGGCGCTCACGAGGAACTCGGCCGAGCGGGCGCATCCGAGCTTCACGGCGCCCTCGAGCACCGTCGTGACGGCCGCGGGGAGCTCCGGGCCGTCCACGAGCACCTTGTCCGAGGCCTCGGCGAGGAATTCCAGTCCCTGGTTGCGGCGGTTGAGGTCGAGGGTCTTCTTGGCCACCTCGGCTTCGAGCGATCCGTAGAGGCGCTCGAGCTCGTTCACCATGAAGTTGAAGCCGCGGGCGAAGCGTCCGATCTCGGAATTCTGCTTCGCGGCCTCCACGCGCACCGAGAAGTCGCCGCCGCGCACCGTGTAGGCGGCGCGCTCGAGCTCCTCGACGGGCTCGAAGATGCGCCGGCGCATCACGCGCAGCATGACCACCGTCACCGCGGCGGCGCCGAGACCGGTGAAGAGAAGCAGGCCTTTGAGGAGAAACATCCTTCGCGAGAGCGTGTTCTCGAGAAGGAAGACGAAGTCGTCCACGTCCTCGACGAAGCCCGGGACAAGCGCCATGAAGCGGCGCCGGGCGCCCTCGCTCCCGATGCTCTCGAGCGCGAGCGGTCGGATCTCCTCGGTGAAGCGCTGCGAGACCAGGTTGTAGGAGACCCGCACCGGGCTCGTCGCCGCCGTCGAGATGCTCGTCGTGAGCGCGGGGCTCGTGAGGCGCGTCCAGAACTCCTCGACCGCCTCGCGGGTCGCCCGGTCATGCTCCTCCCGGGTCGCGTAGGGGTTCGTGACCGCCACGGTGAGCTTGAAGCTCTGCATGCGCAGGCTTCCCGAGACGTTGATCGCGCCGCCCGAGCCCGTGGAGAGCTCGGTGAGCACAACGGCCGGGACCGCGACGATGCACACGCACGCCGAGATCAGGATGAAGGCGAGCCGGAACTCGCGGTAGAGCGACCGGACGCGGGGGCTGGAGGAGAGGGCCATGATGCGGGGGTGGTGGATACAAGAAGGGCGCGCCCGGCGGAAACCCGAAGGAATCCGGCCGGGACGCGCCCGGGGCGTCAGGCGAGCCTGAGGCGTTCAGTCAAAGACTAAATGTCCTCGCGCACCATTTCAATCGCACCGCACGGGCACTCGTTGGCGCAGATGCCGCAGCCCTTGCAGTAGTCGTAGTTGAAACGGAAGCCCTTGCCGGGACCGACCTTGATGACGGCGTTGTCGGGACAGGAACCGTAGCAGTTGTCGCACTCGAAGCAGTTGCCGCAGGACATGCAGCGGCGGGCCTCGAAGAGCGCGTTGTCCTCGGAGAGGCCTTCCTTGACTTCCTCGAACGTCGACTGGCGGCGGACGAGGTCGAGCTGCGGACGCTCCTTCTTCGGCGCATCGGCGTAGTACCACGTGTTGAGGCGCTCGAAGGTGGCGGGCTTCTGATCGGGCTTCTTCAGGGCCTGGCCGCAGCCGAGCCACTCGCTGATCGCGTAGGCGGCGCGCTTGCCGTGGCCGATCGCGACGGTGACGTTGCGGTCGCCCGGGACGACGTCGCCGCCGGCGAAGACGCCCGGAACGCTCGTCATCATCTTCTCGTCGACGACGACGCTGCCCTTCTCGATCTTGAGATCGGGAAGCGCGGAGAGGAAGCCGAGGTTGGTCTCCTGGCCGAGGGCGAGGACGAGGCTGTCGGCCTCGATCGTCTCGTACTCACCGGTGGGCTGCGGATAGCCGTTCTCGTCGAGCTCCATCTTCTCGATGCGGATCGAGCCGCGGTCCGCCTCGGAGATGGTGGAGAGCCACTTCATCGAGACGCCTTCCTCGATGGCCTCCTCGATCTCGAAGGCATGCGCGGGAGCGCGCTCGCGGGTGCGGCGGTAGACGACGATCGGCTCGGAGCCGAGGCGCTTGGCGGTACGCGCGACGTCGATGGCGGTGTTGCCGCCGCCGTAGACGACGACGCGGCGGCCGAGAAGGGGCTTCTCGTCGGCGTCGGCCGATTCCATCGAACGGAGCACGCTGACGGCGTCCATGATGTGGGCGGCGTCACCGGCCGGGATGTAGGCGCGGTGCGCGAGCGCGGCGCCCGCGCCCACGAAGACGGCGTCATAGCCGCCAGCCTTCATCTCGGCGGCGAGGTCCTTGACCTCACGGCCGAACTCGAACTCGACGCCCATCCCGGCGATGCGCGCGATCTCCTGATCGAGCACGCCGCGCGGCAGACGGTACTTCGGGATGCCGTAGCGCATCATGCCGCCGGCGGCCTCCGCGCTCTCGACGACGTGCACGGCGTGGCCGAGGCGGCGCAGATGGTAGGCGGCCGAGAGGCCCGCGGGGCCGGCGCCCACGACGAGGACGCGCTTGCCGGTCGAGGCGCCCGGGGCCGGAAGCTTCCAGCCGTTCTTCAACGCATAGTCGCCGAGGAAGCGCTCGACGGCGTTGATGCCGACGGGCTCGTCGAGCTCATGGCGGTTGCAGGCCGTCTGGCAGGTGTGATAGCAGACGCGGCCCATCGTGGCCGGGAAGGGATTGTCCTGGACGATCTGCTTCCAGGCGCCTTCGTAGTCACCGCTCTGGGCGTGGAAGAGCCAGTCGCGGCACTTCTCGCCCGCCGGGCACTTGGCGTTGCACGGCGGCAGACGGGTCACATAGACGGGCTTGAGGGTGCGCCACGAGCCGGTGCGGTTGGCAAGCGACGAACCTACGTCAAGGGTGATGGCAAAGGGTTTTTCAGTAGTCATTTTTCTCTCGCCTCCGCATCAGATCACCTGGTTGCGCTCCTCGGCCTGGGCAGGCACGGGGATCGGGGCATCCATCTCCTCCTCACCCGCGAGGAGGCTGAACTTTTCAATGTTGCGGTCGCAGAGTTCCTGCATACGCGCGATGACGGCGGGGTCGCCCTTCTTGCCGAAGAGGTGCGCGAAGCGCTTCTGCAGCTTGAGATAGTTCTCGACGGGCTGCAGCTTGCGGATGCGGCGGACGTTCGTCACTTCACCGTACTCGGCCTCGAAGACCGGGAAGCAGCCCGTCTCGATCGCGAGACGCGCGCACTCGATGGTCTTGCCGGAGGCAACGCCCCAGCCGAGCGGGCAGGGCACGAGGATGTGGATGTAGCGGGCGCCCTTGATGCTCATGGCCTTCTCGACCTTGCGCTCGAGGTCGCGCAGATCCGCGACGGTCGCCGTGGCGACGTAGGGGATGCCGTGCGCCATGGCGATGAGCGGGACGTCCTTGCCCTGGCCCCACTGGTTGCCGGGCTCGCTGCCCGCGATCTGCGTGGTGGCCGTGCGCGCGGCCGGAGGCGTGGCCGACGAGCGCTGCACGCCCGTGTTCATGTACGCCTCGTTGTCGTAGCAGATGTAGAGCACGTCATCGTTGCGCTCGAACATGCCCGAGAGGCAGCCGAAGCCGATGTCGGTCGTGCCGCCGTCGCCGCCCATGGCGATGACGCGGGTGAGCGTGCTGCCCGACTTCTTCGCGCGGACGCGGAAGGCGGCGGCCATGCCGCTCGCGACCGCGGCCGTGTTGCCGAAGAGCGAGTGGAACCACGGGAGCTGCCAGCTCGTCTCGGGGTACGGGGTCGAGAAGACCTCGAGGCAGCCCGTGGCGTTCGCCGCAGCCAGCCGCCCGCCGGAGGCGCGCATCGCGGCGTCGACGGCGTAGCGGGCGCCGAGGGCCTCGCCGCACCCCTGGCAGGCGCGGTGACCGGACGTGAGCGAGTTGAAACGCTCCATGGAGGACTGCAGCGAGCGCGACTCCGGCCCGAGCAGACGGTTGCCGGCCGTGAAGGTGCCGGTCTGATAGAAATGTACTTCCTGGGCCATTTTCAGATCTCCTCGCCGCGCGCAAGCTTGCGCTCGTTGACATGGCGGTTGAGCGCCTCGGCGACGGGGCCGACGTGGCGCGAGGCCTTCTCGCGCTCAAGCTGACGGGTGACAAGCTCCTTGTCGAGGTCGAGGAACGTCTCCTCATCCTCGGGAAGCGTGCCGTCAAGCGCCTTTTCATAAACCGCACGGAGGGAGGCCTTCGAGACCGAACGGCCGCCAAGGCCGGCGATGACCGTGTGCTGACGGACGGGCAGGCCCTTGAGGGCCTTCATGACCTCGAGCGACACCGGGCAGGCGCCGCCCGCGGAGAGCGTGCGCTCGGTCACGATGACGGCCGGGATGCCGGAGAGCGCCTTGCGGAGCGCCTCGAACGGGAACGGACGGAAGCTCTTGAGGACGAGAACGCCGATCTTGCGGCCGTCCTCGCGCATCTCGTCGATCGTGTCCTTGATCGTGCCCGAGAGCGAGCCCATGGCAATGACCGCGACCTCGGCGTCCTCGAGACGGTAGGTCGAGAGCAGACCGCCCGCGGGGCGGCCGAAGACCTGCTCGAACTCCTTCTGGACGCGCTCGATGACGGGGATCGCGTCCTCCATGCGGCGGTGCTGCAGCCAGCGGACCTCGGTGAAGGCCTCGGGACCGACCATGGCGCCGATGGAGTAGGGATGATCCGGGTCAAGGATCTGACGCGGACGATAGGGCGGCAGGAACGCGTCGACGGCGGCCTGGTCGGGGATGTCCATCTCCTCGAAGGCGTGCGTGAGCACGAAGCCGTCCATGCAGACCATCACCGGCACGGAGAGTTCCTCGGCGATGCGGAAGGCCTGGATGTGCAGGTCGCACGCCTCCTGGTTCGTCTCGGCGAAGAGCTGCAGCCAACCGCTGTCGCGCTGGCTGATCGAGTCGGAATGGTCATTCCAGATGTTGATCGGAGCGCCGATGGCGCGGTTGGCGACCGTCATCACGATCGGCAGCCCCAGGCCGCCGGCGTTGTAGATCGCCTCGACCATGAAGAGCAGGCCCTGGCTCGCGGTGGCCGTGTAGGCGCGGCCGCCCGCGACGGAGGCGCCGATCGCCACCGACATGGCGGCGAACTCGCTCTCGACGTTGATGTACTCGCAGTCCTGGAGCACGCCCTTGCGGCAGAGGAGCCCCAGCGCCTCGACGATGTGGGTCTGCGGAGAAATCGGATAGGCGCAAACGACATCCGGGCGACAGAGCGCCACGGCCTGGGCTACGCCCTGAGAGCCTTCGATCTGCTTAAGCATTGATCTTCTCCTTCTGCCCGAGGATGTATTCATAGGCGAGACGCGCGATCTCGGCGTTCGCCTCGGCGATGCGGCCGGCGAACTTGACGGCGTAGGCGTCCTGGACGCTCTTCAGTTTCATCATGCCGGTCTGGGCGGCGAAGCCCGCGAGCATGCCGGCGCCCGGGAGCGGGCGGCCGAGCGCGTCAAGCGCGAACTGGGTGGCCGGAACCGTCATCACATGCCCGGCGGGCAGCGACTTGACGAGGTCGGCGAGGCCGAGGGCCTCGGGCGTCTGGCTCGAGTTGATGAGCACGTAGCCCTCGGGCTTCAGGCCCGAGAAGACAGGGACGCACTCAAGCAGGGTGCGGTCCTGGACGAGCACCACATCGGGCTCAAGAATCGGTTCGCGAAGGCGGATTTCCTTCTGAGCGAGTCGGGCGTAGGCAACGACAGGCGCGCCGGTGCGCTCCGAGCCGAAGCTCGGGAACGCCTGGGCCTTGTGACCCTCGGTGAAGCCTGCAAGCGCGAGCATCTCTGCCGCGGTCACGACACCCTGGCCTCCGCGGCCGTGAAGGCGTATCTGGAACACAGTTTTTCCCCTTGTCCATACGGATTGGGGCCGGCGCTCTTAGATCTGCATCAGGCACGTGCAAGCCCGCCCGGAGCGTCTTCTTGGCAAACGCCGGGAGCGGGGATGGATCAACTTGTGCGCGCCCGATCGATTTTGCCTTCCTCGAGCCCCGCGCTTAGTTGTGTAAAGGGTGCGCAGGTGCCGCTGAAGACACAGGGGCCGGCCGGGTCTCGAACTCCCCGGGTCAGGATGCGCCGTTCTGTGTTTCCTTGGATTGACGGCTGCAGGGTCTTGTCCCTCGGGAGTCCTCTTTTTTCGGATTCTTTAAGGGTTAACTTTAACCATTTTTACGCGATTGTCCATCCCCGGGATACGCCTCTTCCGGGGTAGCGCAAGGATGATGCGAATCGTTCC
Source organism: Sutterella sp. (assembly GCF_030539355.1). Taxonomy (GTDB): domain Bacteria; phylum Pseudomonadota; class Gammaproteobacteria; order Burkholderiales; family Burkholderiaceae_F; genus Sutterella. Next base: position 122,544 of record NZ_JAUNSF010000001.1, on the reverse strand, counting down.
GGTGCGCGATAGACTCTCGACTATCCGTTCTGTTGAACAGACGATAGATCCCGTTCCAACTACCTGCACCATGAAGAAGTTCCTCGCCGCCGTCGCCGCCGCCGCGCTCCTCTCGGGCTGCACGGCCCTGATCTACGGGCCCGATCCGCTCAAGGGCTCGACGGCCGTCTATTCCTGGCAGGCCACCGGCCGCATGGTGTTCCAGTGCGAGTATGACCGCGAGGGCTTCTACTGGAAGTTCATCCGGCCCGAGGGAACGCTCACCGACGACGCGGGGCGCCGCCAGGGCGTGCTGCAGCCCGACTTCGGCATCACCGCCACCGACGGCTCCGGCCTCCACGCGAAGATCATCCAGCAGGGACCGCAGGAGAACGCCCGCGACCTGAGGACCGCCGTCTTCGCCGCTGAAGCGGATTCAAGAGGCAAGCTCGCCGGCATCCGCTTCATCGCCCGCCGCCAGCCCTCGGGCGGCATGCCGCTCGCCTCCTGCACGGCCTCGCAGCGCGGACACTACCTGAAGGTCCCCTTCCGCGCCCGATACATTTTTTATCGGTAATTCCGCAAATCCTGACTGTCCCTGTCGGAAATTTCCCCTCCGGTTAGGGTAAAATCAGATGTTCGTCAGCTCTGCCTTCAGGGATGAAGCAGAGTCTTTGCTTTTAATAGGGGAAAAGTCGTCATGGTTCCTGCAGCCACCACTGTGGGGGGTTACCTCCAGAGCCTGCCCAACGACCGTCGTGTCGCTATGGCCAGAGTCTGCAGCATGATCCGTCGTTCCGCCCGCGGCGTGCGCGAGAGCATGCGCTTCGGGCTCGCCTTCTATGAGCTTGACGGGCCGATCTTCGCCGTCAAGTCCCATGAGAAGTCTCTCACCCTTTACTACGCGGAACAGGACGCCGCGGCCGGCAACGAAGGCCGTTGGAAAGGCCTTGATCAGGAGCACCGCTGCGTCAATTTCCGTGACCTCAACTGCCTGCCGCTCGATGTCGTCGAAGGCATCGTGCGCAACTCGCTCAAGCTGCGCCGTTCCCGTCCCGTCGAGGAAATGCCTTCCCAGGCTGAGCTTCTTGAGGTCTGGGGCATCCGTGAGGAGGACGCCGCTGTCGCGCCCCCGATCGTCCGCATCGTCGTCAATCACGATGAGGAGCAGCCCGAGGGCGGTCAGGAGGCCGCCTCCGCAGCCAAGTAAAGAGTGGAACGCGTGTTCACGCGCCAGCAAACCGCCTGAGGGATTCCGGTGCCCGCAGGCGGTTTTCTTTTGCGCGTCAGGCTCCGAGCCGGCGCTCCGCCCAGTCCTCGACCACGTGCATCAGGTCGCCGAGGCACTCCGTCACCGGCCAGTGCCGGCACTCGAGCAGCGTGAACTCGCCCGCGGCGAGCCCCGCGACCTTCTCGCGCATCCTCTCGGGGCTCGTGAAGCTCCCCGACGAGGCGCCGATCACGAGGACGGGCACCCTGAGAGGCGAGAGGTCCGGCGTGGGGCGCCCGACCTCGAGCAGGTCGCGCGCATAGTCGGCGAGATGGATGTGGACGAGGTCGCGCCAGGGCGAGGAGTACTCCTTCACGAAGGCCTCGAGCGCCTCGCCGCCCTCGGCGATCTTGAGGCGCGCGGCCTCGTCGCCCTTTCTCAGGCTGTGGAACGGGAGGCGCCGCTCTATCCCGAGCGCACGGGTGAAGCGGCCGATGATCTCGAGCGTCACGGGCATCCAGCGCTTCCTGCGCATGCGGATCGCCTTCTCCGTGAGGCACCCCGAGAGGAGCGGATCGAGGAGGACGAGCCCCTTGACCGCCTCGCGGTGCTCGTCGGCGAACCGCATCGCGATCGCCGCGCCGAGACTGTGCCCGAGGATCACCGCGCGTTCATGGCCCGCGGCCCTGAGCAGTGCCTCGATGTCGCCCGCGTGGCGCTCGAGCGTGGCGGGCGTCCGCGTGGGGCTCGCCCCGTGTCCCCGGAGATCAAAGCGCAGCACGTCCCAGTGCTCGCGCAGCGCCGTCTTCTCCGTGAACTCCTCCCAGCGCGAGGCGTTCGAGGCCGCGCCGTGCACGAGCACGACGAGTCCGCGGCATTCGCCGCGGGCGCGGGCGAGCGCGGCGGTGATGACGGCGTCTTCGCGCCGCACCGTGATGCGCTCCTCCCCTTCGACGAGCGGATAGAAGAGCTGCGGATCCGGTTCGGGGTTGCGGATGCAAATCCTCATGAAATTTCAGTCCCTGTCAGTCTGTCCGGCCTTCGCCTCGCGGAGCCTGCGGTAGAGCGTCCGCTCCGAGAGTCCCATGGCACGGGCGAGTTCGCGGCGCGAGCCGCGCCATTCCTTTTCGCGGGCGAGGAGCGCCTCGCCCGAGTCCGCCGGCACGGGCGCCGGCGCACGGTCTCTGGAGCGCGCGGCGGGTGACTCGGCAATGTCCTCGGGAAGGATTTTCCTCCCTCTCGCGAAAATCTGCGCTCGCGCGAGTGCGCACTCGAGCTCCCTGATGTTGCCGGGCCACTCGCGCCCGGCGAGCGCCGCCTCCGCAGCGGGCGTGAGCTCGGCGGGCGAGCCCCCGCCGATCATCTTGAGAATGATGCGGGCGAGCTCGGGGAGGTCCTCCCTGCGGTCCCGGAGCGCCGGGACGTCGATGCGCGCCACCGAGAGCCGCAGCCAGAGGTCGCGCCTGAGCAGCCCCTTCTCGACGAGTTGGTCGGGATCCGGGGCGCTCGTCGCGCAGACGATGCGCCAGTCGACGGCGACGCTCTGGGCGCTGCCGGCCTCGCGCACGAGCCCGGACTCGAGCAGCGTGAGAAGACGCTTCTGGAGCCCCGGCGAAAGGGCCGCGATCTCGTCGAAGTAAAGCGTGCCGCCCGGCTGCGCCGAGAGGCCGCCCGTGCGCTCGCCGCCAAGATGGCTCGCACGCCCGAGGAGCTCGTCCTCGAAGCGCTTGTCGGTGAGGGCCGCGCAGTCGAGCTTCACGAGCGCGTTCACGGCCCGGCGGCTGTTGTCATGCAGCAGCCGCGCGAAGCTCGACTTGCCGCTCCCGCCCGGGCCGCAGAAGAGCACCGGCACCTCCTCGGCCGCCACGCGCGCGATCGCGTGCACGACCTGGCGCGCCGCGGGACTCTTCATTACCACGCCCTCGCGCATTGAGGCGCTCTCGGCGTCGTCGCGCACGAGGATGCGCTCCATGAAGTAGACCGGGTTGCCGTCGGCCGTCGCCACGGGCACCGACTCGATCTCGAGGAACCGCTCGCCCCCGGGGACGAACTCGCGCTCGACGGTGCGCTCGACCCGGCGGGAGAAGGCCGCGCGCTCGAGCGGGCAGCCGCGGCCGCAGGCCGAGCAGGGCCTGAGCGAATGGAAGACGAGCTCGTGACAGCGCCGGCCCTCGAAGGCCTCCACGCCGAAGCGCCGCCGGAAGGCGCGGTTCGCGTACGCGACCGTGTAGTCCGTGCGCACGAGAAGCCGCGGCTCCTCGAGCGCATCCAATATTCCCTGGAACTCCGCGCTGACTGCCATATCTTTCTGCCAAAACCAACTGCCAGTCACTGCCAACTGACACAGTGGCAGTGTGTCATTGCGCGCGGGCCCTGTCAAACCCTTTCCGGGCGTTCCCGAGGGACTACAGGCCGATAGACGGAGTCTTTAAGATGAGCCTATCTGATTCACTCCGCTTTTCTCTTCAGACAGAGGACCGCACTCATGGAAAACTCAGCCTCCGCCCGGAGACGACCCCGGCTCATCGTCGAGATCGCGCTCTTCGTCGCCGTGAAGCTCTTCCTGATCTTCTGCCTCTGGTGGTGCTTCTTCAGCCCGTCGCACCGCCCGGACGTCACGCCCGAAAAGCTCGGAGCCGTGCTGCTCGGGGAGACCTCCGCCCCGGCCGCCACAGAACAACAACCACCTCTCAAATAAACCTTGGAGTCCTCAATGATCCCCACTGATCTTGTTGACCTGTCGCGACTTCAGTTTGCGCTGACCGCGATGTACCACTTCATCTTCGTGCCACTGACGCTCGGACTCTCGTTCCTGCTTGTGGCGATGGAGGTGACGTACGTCATCACCGGCAAGGAGATGTACAAGGACATGACCCGCTTCTGGGGCAAGCTCTTCGGCATCAACTTCGCTCTCGGTGTCGCCACCGGCATCACCATGGAATTCCAGTTCGGCACGAACTGGGCCTATTACTCGCACTACGTCGGCGACATCTTCGGCGCCCCGCTCGCGATCGAGGGCCTGATGGCCTTCTTCATGGAGTCGACCTTCATCGGCCTCTTCTTCTTCGGCTGGGATCGTCTCTCGAAGGGCAAGCACCTGCTCGTCACCTTCCTGATGGCGCTCGGCTCGAACCTCTCCGCGCTCTGGATTCTCGTCGCCAACGGCTGGATGATGTATCCCACCGGCGCCGAGTTCAACTTCGAGACGATGCGCATGGAGATGACGAACTTCTGGGCTGTCTTCACGAGTGAGTGGGCCCAGGCCAAGTTCGTCCACACCGTGGGCGGCGGCTACATGACGGGCGCCTTCTTCGTGATGGCCGTCTCCGCGTACTACCTCCTGAAGCGCCAGGACGTGAAGTTCGCGGCCGCCTCCTTCCGCATCGCCGCGGCCTTCGGCATCATCGCGAGCGTGCTCACGCTGCACATGGGCGACGAGTCGGGCTTCCTCGTCACGCGCGACCAGCCCACGAAGATCGCCGCCATGGAAGCGACCTGGGAGACCCACGAGGCCCCGGCTCCGCTCACGCTCTTCGCCATTCCGAGCGACGCCGAGCAGAAGAACGCCATGGAGATCAGCGTCCCCTGGGTGTTCGGCCTGATGGGCACGAGGTCGCTCTCGACCGAGATCCCGGGCATCAAGCAGCTCGAGCAGGAGGCCGAGGCCCGCATCGTCAACGGCCAGAAGGCCGTCGCGACCCTCGAGCAGCTCCGCAAGGATCCGAAGAACGAGCAGCTTCGCGCCGAGTTCTCCGCCCTGCAGCAGGACCTCGGCTTCGGTCTGCTTCTGAAGAAGTACACCGAGGACGTCTCGCAGGCCACGCCTGAGATGATCAAGCAGGCCGCCGCCGACACGACCCCGCAGGTCGCGCCGATGTTCTGGAGCTTCCGCGTGATGATCTCCTGCGGTCTCGCGCTCGCCTTCTTCTTCATCGCAGGCCTCTTCTTCTCGATGAAGAACACGCTCGCCGAGAAGCCCTTGTTCCTCAGGCTCACGCTCCTCGCGCTGCCGCTCCCCTGGATCGCCTGCGAGGCGGGCTGGTTCGTCGCCGAATACGGCCGTCAGCCCTGGACCATCTACAACATCCTTCCGACGCACCTCTCGGTCTCGTCGCTCTCCACGGGTGACCTGATCGGCTCGATCCTCGGCTTCGTCGTGCTCTACACCCTCATGCTCGTCGCCGAAATGTGGCTCATGATCCGCTTCAGCAAGAAGGGTCCGAGCTCGCTCGGCACCGGCCGCTACCACTTCGAGCAGTAACTCCCAGAGGTATAAGCAAAATGATTGACTATGAAATCCTCAAGGCCATCTGGTGGCTCTTCATCGGTGTGCTGCTCGTCGGCTTCACCATCATGGACGGCCAGGACATGGGCGTGGGTTCGCTGCTCCCGTTCCTCGGCAAGAACGACACCGAGCGTCGAATCATGATCAACTCCGTCGCCCCGCACTGGGACGGCAACCAGGTCTGGTTCATCACCGGCGGCGGCGCCATGTTCGCCGCGTGGCCGATGATGTACGCCGTGGCGTTCTCGGGCTTCTACTGGGCGATGCTCGTCATCCTGCTCGCCCTGATGCTCCGCCCGCTCGCCTTCGACTACCGCAGCAAGGTGCCCGCCGAGCGCTGGCGCTCCTCGTGGGACTGGCTGCTGTTCCTCGGCTCGGCCATCCCGCCGGTGATCTGCGGCGTCGCCTTCGGCAATCTGCTCCAGGGCGTTCCCTTCGAGATTGACGCCACGGCCCGCCCGATCTACACGGGCAGCTTCTTCGGCCTCCTCAATCCGTTCGGCCTGCTGTGCGGCGTCCTCGCCCTCGCCATGATCATCTTCCACGGCGCGAACTACCTCGCTCTGCGCACCGAGGGTGATCTGCACGCCCGCGCGGTCAAGGTCTCGAGCCTCTCCGGCGTCCTCACGGCCGTCCTCTTTGTGCTCGGCGGCGTCTGGGTCTGGGCCGGCATCGACGGCTACGTCGCGACCGCGGGTCTTGACCCGGCCGGTCCTGCGAACCCGCTCGCCAAGACCGTCGAGGTCGTCGAAGGCGCCTGGTTCCGCAACTACGCCGCCTGCCCGGTTCTGTGGGTTCTCCCCGTGATCGGCGTGCTCGCCCCGCTCGCGGGTGCCGTGATGGTCCGCGCCGGCCGCTACTGGCTCGCGATCCTCTGCTCCGCGCTCACGCTCCTCGGCATCGTGCTCACGCCGCTCGGCGCCATGTTCCCGTTCGTGATGCCCTCGTCGACGATGTTGAACGCCGGCCTCACCGTCTGGGACTGCACGAGCTCGCAGCTCACGCTTGAGATCATGTTCTTCGTGACGCTCATCTTCCTGCCGATCGTGCTCTTCTACACGACCTGGGCCTACCGCGTCATGAGCGGCAAGCTCACGGGCGAGTACATCGAAAAGAACACGCACTCGCTCTACTAAGAGGAAGCTTCACCGGCCGCCCCGCCCGCGGGCAGGGCGGCCCGACGGAAACTTTTTTCGGAGACATCTTCCATGTGCTACTTCTACTGGATCTTCGGCCTTGCCTTCGCCATCCTGCTCGCCGCGACGCTTGAAACCGTCGCCGCCCGCAATGACTGAAGCAGGGAATGACGTCACCCCGGCGCCCGCGAAGAAGGGCGCCGGCGGATTCCTGCGCACGCTCTCGATCCTTGCGGCGATTGCCACCGCGCTCGTGATCGTCCTCTACCCGAGGGCGGTCGCGCACGACGCGGCGGGCGTGCCGCACGGACCGCTCGAGGGGATGCTGCTCGGCATGAGCATTCTCTGGGTGCACGGCTTCGGCTTCACGCCCGAGCACCGCATCCTGCGCATCGTGCTTCACCCGCTCGTCGGCTGGGCGCTCCTGCTCGGCTGCGGCGCAGCGGTCTTCCTGCCCCACTGATTTATTTCTCACCCGCCATGCAGGACAGGACCACAACTCTCTACAGCGCCATCGGCGGCGAGGAAGGCGTGCGCCGCCTCGTCCGCGCCTCGGTGCGCATTCTGCGCGAGGACCCCTCCGTGGAGCACCTGCGCGCGCTCTACAAGCCCGGCAGGCTCGAGGGCTATGAGTGCAGGCTGCAAGAGTTTCTGTCCGGATGGCTCGGCGGCCCGGCGGTCTATCACGAGCGCCACGGGCTCCCGATGCTGCGCGAGCGTCACCGGTCTCTGCCCATCTCCGAGGAGCTGATGCGGGAGTGGATCCGCGTGATGCGCACCGCGCTCGCGGAGACGGTGCCCGACGCGGCGCTGCGGCTCCGCCTCGAGGGTGCCTTCACAAGAATGGCCGAGAGCCTCGTCAACGTCCACTGAGGACGTCCTTCTGCGCTTCCCTGACGGATCTCAGTCCGTCCAGCGGTTCGACTCGCGCTTGAGAACCTCCGGATTGATCTGGACGTTCGCCTTGTCGCTGCTCACCCAGATCACGCCGTCCTGGATCGTCACGGCGAGCTTCATGTTGCGGCTCGCCATGGCGGCGAGCTGCGCGGCCTCCTCGTCGCAGACGAAGACCACGGTGAGCTTGTCGATCTTCGAGAACTCACCCTTCACCGACTCCCACCAGGGGGTGGTGCGGTCCTGGTCGTAGGCCACGACGAGCACGTGGTCGCTCTTGCCCGCGGCCTTCCTCACGGTGCGTACGTCAGGGGCGCCGAGCTCGACCCATTCGATGATGGCGCCCGTGTCGTCGACCTCCCAGAGGGCGGGATCGCCGTCCGTGGAGAGCCCGCGGCCGAACTCGAGGTGCTCGCCCGCGCGCATGCACCAGGCGAGCGCGCGCAGCATCAGGCGCTCCTCGGTCTCGGACGGATGACGCGCGATCGTGAGCGTCGGCTGGCCGTACCAGCCGCGGTCAATGTCGGATATCGAGAGCTGCGCTTTGTAGACGGTTGCACCGAGAGCCATTCCGGGTCACTCCTTTCTGAAGAAATTCCCGGAAGGTTGATCAAGATGTGCCGCCGGGCGCCGCGAGTATATCGCGCGACCGCCTCACATGGGCATGGTCTGGCGCGAGACGAGGCGCTTCCAGCCGTAGAGGATGCGGTACGCGACCCAGATGCCGAGGAAGAGGAAGCCGCCGAGGATCACGAAGATGCCCAAGCCCAGCGCGAACATGAGTAGCATGCCGACCAGATAGATAATGACGATCCAGAGGAGCGCGTACCAGAAAGTGCGGATCTGCCACGAATAGTGCGACTCGGCCCAGGTGCCGTTGGCGTCCGAGCGGAAGATATAGTTCAGAATGACCGCGATGATCGACGGCGCCGAGAAGACGAAGGCGCCCGCGATCGACATCCCGGCGGTGGCGAAGCCGATCAGAATCGAGATCGTGTGGAGGCCGTAGACGATGTGGGCCACGGTGAGCGTGCCCGACATGGGTTCGGAGTAGGCGTAGCCGCGCGAGCCGTCCACCGGACGGAGATCAACGACGTCCTGTTCGCTGCCGCGCTGTTCCCAGCGATTCTCTGCCATTTTTCTTTCCTTCTTCTCAAAGAATCATTCCGCGGAACCGGTCCCCCGGTGTCCCTCACCTTCAATTCTATGGATTTAGTTTCTCTGGCCGGCGGCATCCCGATTGTATTTTTCGCCGCTTTCGTATCACCAGGTTTCGGCGCGCTCGCCGCGGGCGTCGTCTCCTGGGCGCTCCCGGCCCCGTTCATCGGGCTCGCCTGCGCGGCGGCCGCGGGCGGCTGGTGCCGCGACATGCTCCGTCTTCACTACGATCTCGCGCACCTCGACGCCCCCGGGGTGACGGAGAGGCGCCTCCCCGCACGGCTTGAAAACGCGTTTGACCGCTTTCCTTGCCTCGCGACCATCGGGTTACAATCGATTCAACTTTTCCGCTGGGACCTCACCGGCGCCGCGGCCCGCCGGGGCATGAGCCTGAGTCGCCTCTGCCCCGCGCTCGCGGCGGGATCGCTCGTCGGCGCCTTCGCCGGCGCGGCCGTCGCCGCGGGTGTCATGGAGCACTGCTTCGGCCCGGGGAACCGCGGGGCTGCCCAGCCCATCCTCTACGGCCTCATCGCCCTTTCGCTTGTCATCGCTGAGGTGGCAAGGATCGTGCTTGAGCGCCAGTTTCACCGCTTTGATACACCATCATGAGAATCCTGCTCGTTGAAGACGATGACATGATCGGCGAAAGCGTCGTCGCCGGCCTTGAATCCGAGGGCCACGCGATCGACTGGGTCCGTGACGGCAACTCCGCGCTTCTCGCGCTCAACACCACCCCCTTCTCGCTCGTCATCCTTGACCTGGGGCTCCCCGGCAAGGACGGCCTGCAGGTGCTCCGCGAGATGCGCGCCCGCCGCAATCCGACGCCGGTGCTCGTCACCACGGCGCGCGACACGGTCGACGACCGCATCCTCGGCCTTGACACGGGCGCCGACGACTACCTCGTGAAGCCCTATGACCTCGACGAGCTCTCCGCGCGCATCCGCGCGCTGCTGCGCCGCTCCGCCGGCCGCGCCGACCCCGTGATCGAGCGCGGCGAACTGAAGATCTCGCCCGCCACCCGCGAGGTGACCTACCGCGGCGAGCCGGTGATTCTCTCAAGCAAGGAGTACGCGCTCCTCGCCGCCCTCGCCGAGCGCCAGGGCGTCGTCTGGAGCCGCTCGCAGTTGGAGGAGAAGCTCTACAACTGGGAGAACACCGTCGGCTCGAACGCGATCGAGGTACACATCCACCATCTGCGCAAGAAGCTCTCCGACAGCGCGATCAAGACCGTGCGCGGCGTGGGCTACCTGCTTGAGACCTGATACCCGGGCTCTCCTCCGGCAGTCCCCCACCCGATTCTTCTCCCGCAAGCATGCACTCCATCCGCAGGAAGCTCCTCTTCACGCTGCTCGCGGCGCTGCTGGCCGCCGGTTTCTCGGCGGCCGCCGCCACGTTCTTCTCGGCGCAGGCCGAGTTCAACGAGTTCCTTGACGCGCATCTGCGCGAGACGGCCGAGTCGCTCGCCGCCTCGGCGCGCGACAGCATGCCGTTCGAGGCGCCCACGCATCTGACGATCGTGGGCGACACGCCGAGCTACCGCATCATCGTGCAGGTCTACGACTCGGAGAACAACTCGCTCTGGCAGCGCGAGAACACCCCCATGATGCCGCTCCCCGAGGGACCGGGCTTCAGCCTGACGCAGGTCGAGGGAAAGAACTGGCGCACCTACTCGGTGGCCGCGGGTCCGCTCGTGATCACCGTGGGCCAGGACATGCGGATCCGCACGTCGCTCGCCGCGACCGCCGCCTTCCGCATCCTGCAGCCGCTCCTGCTGCTCCTTCCCTTCATCGCGATCGCCGTCTGGATCGTGGTGGGAAGCGGTCTCGCGCCGCTCGAGAAGACCGCGCGCTCGGTCGCGCGCCGCTCGCCCACGTCGCTCGAGCCCTTGTCGACCAAGGGCCTGCCCACGGAGCTCGCCGCGCTCGTCACCGCGGTGAACGATCTTCTGAAACGCCTCGCCGAGTCGCTCTCCGCGCAGCAGCGCTTTGCGTCCGACGCGGCGCACGAGCTGAGAACGCCGCTCACGGCCCTGAAGCTCCAGGTCCAGCTCGCGCAGCGCGCGAAGACCCCGGAGGCGCAGCAGAAGTGCTTCGCGAGGCTGAACGAAGGCATCAACCGCGCCACGCGCCTCGTGCAGCAGCTCCTCACGATCGCCCGCCTCGACCCGGACGCCTCGAAGAAGCCCATGACGACCATCAACCTCGCTGAGTTGATTGAGAGCGTCCGCGAGGACATGACGCCGATCGCCGCGCAGAAGCGCATCACGATCACCGCCGCGCCCGGCGCCGCCTCGATCGACGGCATGGAGGACGCGATCCGCCTGATGGTGACGAACCTCACGGACAACGCAATCCGCTACACGCCCGAGGACGGCCGCATCGAGCTCTCCACGGCGAGCGAGAACGGGCTCTCCGTCGTGCGCGTGAGCGACAACGGCCCGGGCATCGCCCCCGAGGAGCGCGAGCGCGTCTTCGACCGCTTCTACCGCGCGCTCGGCACCAAGACCTCCGGCACCGGCCTCGGCCTTGCGATCGTCAAGCGCATCGTGGACATCCACCACGGAACCATCCGCATCGAGGACGGCCTCGACGGCCGCGGCACGACCTTCCGCCTCGAGTTCCCGCCGCTCGGCGCGTCGCTGCCGCGCCAGAACTGAGTTGGACTGTCCGCTCTGTTACAAATTTAACGTCGCCACAACACGCTTTACGACGGCGTTTCCTCCCCTTGCCCGCTGTTGGGCTAGAGTTTCGGGTAATTGAGTCACACGCAACTCCGCACGACCCGGCCTGTCGCCCCGCGCGGAGACATTTCCGCCCAAGGACCATTCACTGATGCTTTCCAAGACCTCTCTCGCCGCCGCAGTCGCCGCGGCGCTGCTTTTCACGGGCCCCCTCACCGCCGCTCCCGCCGCGGCCGCCGACGCGCCGCAGCAGGCCGTCGCGCAGCTGCCTGACTTCGTCAAGCTCGTCGAGGACAACGGCGCAGGCGTCGTCAACATCGCCGTCACCAAGAACGCCCGCACCGTGGCGAACCCCTTCGGCATCCCGGGCATGGACGAGCGCTCCTCGGAGCTGCTGCGCCGCTTCGGCTTCCCGTTCCCGTTCGGCGGCGACCAGGAGATCCCCGAGCAGAAGGGCACCGGCTCGGGCTTCATCATCAGCTCCGACGGCCTGATCATGACGAACGCCCACGTGGTCGAGGGCGCCGACAAGATCGTCGTGCGCCTCACCGACAAGCGTGAGTTCGAGGGCAAGGTCCTCGGCACCGACAAGCAGACCGACATCGCCGTCGTGAAGATCGACGCCAAGGACCTCCACGTCCTGCGCATCGGCGACTCGAGCAAGCTGCGCGTCGGCGAGTGGGTGGCCGCCATCGGCAGCCCGTTCGGCCTCGACAACACCGTCACCGCCGGCATCGTCTCCGCGCTCTCGCGCAACCTGCCGAGCGACCAGTACGTGCCCTTCATCCAGACCGACGTCGCGGTGAACCCGGGCAACTCGGGCGGCCCGCTCTTCAACATGGCCGGCGAGGTCGTGGGCATCAACTCCCAGATCTTCTCCACGTCGGGCGGCTTCATGGGCCTCTCGTTCGCGATCCCGATCGACCTCGCGATGCAGATCAAGAACCAGCTCGTCGAGGACGGCCACGTCACGCGCGGCTACGTCGGCGTCTACATCCAGCAGCTCACGCAGGAGCTCGCCGACAGCTTCGGCCTGAAGACTCCCGAAGGGGCGCTCGTCACCAAGGTCGAGAAGGGCAGCCCCGCCGAGAAGGCCGGTCTCAAGGAAGGCGACGTGATCACCGCGCTCAACGGCCGCAAGGTCACGAGCTCCGTGTCGCTCCCGATGCTCGTGAGCTCGATCCGCCCGGGCACGAAGGCCGAGCTCACGATCGTGCGTGACAAGAAGGAGCAGAAGGTCGGCATCACGATCGGCACGAACCCGAACGCCAAGACCTCCGGCAGCGGCTCCGCCGCGGCTGCGGCCGGCCACCGTCTCGGCATCGAGGCGCGCACGCTCACCGAGGACGAGAGCCGCGAGGCCGAGACCTCGGGTCTGCTCGTCACGAAGGTGGGCAAGTTCGCGAGCTCCCTCGGCATCATGCAGGGCGACATCCTCGTGAGCGCCAACGGCAAGCTGCTCAAGTCCGGCGCCGACCTGAGGAAGGCCTGCGAGTCCGACTCGGTGCTGCTCCTCGTGCAGCGCAACGGCGGCCGCATCTTCATCCCGGTGAAGTTCCCGGCTGAGAAGAAGTAATCGGCTCAGTACGTGAAGGTCAGGGCGGCCCTGCGGGCCGCCCCTTTGAAAAAAAGACCCCGTCAGGCAAAAATCCCGGCGGGGTCTTCATTTTGTCTCAGCTTTCCCTGAGCCTTCAGTCAAGGGGACCGAACACGTCCTGAATCGTCTTGCCGCTCACCTTGGCAATGTCCCAGTGCCAGAGCACCGTGAGACGCTCGATCATGAACGAGCGGATGATCTCCCGGTCAAGGCCCGGGTTGAAGACGATCGCGCCGCGCATGCCCTCGAGGAAGGCGCGCACGATGACGAAGCTCGCCTCGACCTCCTCGTCGGTCCCGCCTGAGGGACCGCACTTGCTGTTGCTGCGGAAGAGGTTGATCACGTAGTCGCAGATGCGGCGGTTGGCGGCGTTGTGGATCTCGAAGACCCTCGGGTTCACGAGCGCCTCGCTCGCGATCGAGATCGAGACCCGCATCGCCTCCGCATCCATGTACGCGTCGACGAGCGAGGAGACTTCGCGCGTGATGCGCTCCTCCTGGCTCTCGCCGGGCACGGGCTCGGTGATGCTCGTCGCCACGGCGATGAAGCGCTCCGTCTGGCGCTCCACGAGCGCCTCCACAATCGCCTCCTTGTTCTGGAAGTAGTTGTAGAGGGTGCCGAGGCTCTTGCCGCTTTCGCGGGCAATGTCGCGGAGCTTCAGCTGATGGAGGCCCCGCTCACGCACGCAGCGCTCGGCAGCATCGACGATTTCCTCGCGATGCTGCTCCACGATCGAACGTCCCGCCGCTTCGCGGCTCACTTGAACACCCCGACCTTCGGCACGTCAGCACCGGGGTTGGCGACCTCGGTGCCGCCGCCCAGGACCTTGTAGAGGGTCACGAAGCTCGCGGCGCGCGAAAGCTGGGTGGTGATGAGCGCCTGCTGGGCGGAGACCTTCGTGCGCTGCGCGTCGAGCACCTCGGTGTAGGCCGCGGCGCCGTGCTTGTAGCGCGAGCTCGAGAGCTCGAAGGCCTTCGAGGCGGCATCGGCGTACTCGGTACGGGCCTTGAGCTCACGCTCGATCGTGCCCTCGGTGGCGAGCGCATCGGCCACTTCGCGGAACGCGGACTGGATCGTCTGCTCGTAGGTCGCCGCGGCGATGCGTTCCTGAGCCGCAGCCGACTGCAGGTTCGCAAGGTTCGCGCCGCCGGTGAAGAGCGGGAGCGACACGCTCGGCGTGAAGGCCCAGAAGCCCGAGCCGTTGCCGAAGAGGTCGGAGAGCGACGTCGACTGGCTGCCGAGGCTGCCCGTGAGCGAGATGCTCGGGAAGAAGGCCGCGCGGGCGACGCCGATGTAGGCGTTGGCGGCGATCATGCCGCGCTCGGCGCTCATGATGTCAGGACGGTTGAGGAGCACTTCGCTCGGCAGTCCCTCGGGGAGGTACGCGGGAAGCGTCGCGGAGAGCGTGAGCGTCGTCGGCAGCAGGCTCTCGTCGATCTTGGTGCCCGCGAGGAGCTCAAGCGCGTTCTGGTCCTGCGCGACGGCGCGGATGTAGGAGGCGATCGCCGCACGGGCGGCGGCCGTCGTCTGACGGGACTGCTCGAGCTCGAGCTGGCTCGCGGCGCCGTACTTGTAGCTCTCCTCGACCAGGCGGAAGCTCTCCTCCTGGCTCGCCAGGGTCTCCTTCTGGAGCTCAAGCTGCGCGCGGTCGGCGCCGAGCGTGAGCCAGGCGTTGATCACCTCGGCGATGAGCGAGCCCTGCGCGGTGCGCTGGGCGTCCTCGCTCTGCAGGTAAGCCTGCAGGGCCTGCTCGGTGAGGTTCCTCACACGGCCGAAGAAGTCGATCTCGTAGCTCGACATGGCGAGCGACGCGGAGTAGGCGTGCGACGTGCGCGAGGTCGACTCGTAGTGCGAGACCGCGTTCTGGGCGGCCGCGGCGACGGTCGGCATCAGGTCGGCGCGCTGCACGCCGTAGGCCGCGCGGGCCACCTCGACGTTGAGCGCCGTGATGCGCAGATCGCGGTTGTTCTCGAGCGCGAGGCGGATGACCTGCTTCAGGCGCTCGTCGAGCACGAACTCCTCCCACTTCGGGAGCGCCTGGCGCTTGATTTCGCCGGCCTGGTACGACTCGCCCATCGGCCACTGCTCCGCGACGGGCGCGGCGGGACGCTCGTAGTCGGGCGCGAGGTTCACGCAGCCCGTGAGCGCGAGCGCGGCGACGAGCGGCAGGACAGGGAGAAATTTCTTCATGTTGCGTTCCCGTTCACCTTCGGAACGGGCTCCATAGAAAAAATGAGGCGTTTCTTTCTGGGGGATCCTGCGCCGCCCGGGGTCTTTCCCCGGGCGGGGCGGATCCGCTTCTGCTTGAAGTTTCAGGCTCTATCAGGCCGTGACGGGTTTCTCCTCGACGACGGGCTGGGTCTCAGCCTTGGGCTCGGCCTCGGGCTCGGGAGCCGGAGGCGTCGGGCCCTTCTTCGGGCCGCCGGAGAAGAAGCTCGCGATCTTCGTGATGTAGACGAAGAAGGCCGGGACGAACATGACGCAGAGCACCGTGCCCGTGATCATGCCGCCCAACACGCCCACGCCGATGGCGTTCTGGGCGCCCGAGCCCGCGCCGTGCGCGACCGTGAGCGGCAGCACGCCGAGACCGAAGGCGAGCGAGGTCATCAGAATCGGGCGCAGACGCATCTCGACGGCGTGAAGCGCGGCGCGGACGATGTCCTCGCCATTGTCGTAGAGGGCCTTGGCAAACTCGACGATCAGAATCGCGTTCTTCGACACGAGGCCCATCGTGGTGAGCATGCCCACCTTGAAGTAGACGTCGTTGTTCATGTCGAGGAGCCACGTGAGACCGAAGGCGCCGACGATGCCGCACGGAATGACGAGCAGAACCGCGATAGGCACGGACCAGCTTTCATACAGAGCCGCGAGGCAGAGGAACACCACGAGGATGGAGATCGCGTAGAGGGCGCCTTCCTGCTCGCCGGCCTGGCGTTCCTGGTACGAGACGCCGTTCCAGGAGATCGAGTATCCGGGCGGGAAGACGCGCTCGGCGATCTCGAGCACCGCGTTCATGGCGTCACCCGAGGAGACGCCGGCGGCGGGCGAGCCCTGGATGTTCACCGACGGGAGACCGTTGAAGCGCTCGAGGTTGGGGCTGCCGTAGTCCCAGCTCGTCGTCGCGAAGGCGCCGATCGGCACCATCTCGCCGTTCGTGTTGCGGACCTTCCAGTTCATCAGATCCTCAGGCTGCATGCGGGAGGGCTGGTTGCCCTGCACCCACACCTGCTTGATTCGGGCGCGGTCCAGGAAGTCGTTGACGTAGGTGCCGGCGAAGGCCGTCGAGATCGTGGAGTTCACCGAGCTGATGTCGAGCGAGAGCGCGGAGAGCTTCTCGTAGTCGAGGTTGAGCTCCATCTGCGCGGTGTCGTCCATGCCGTTGTGGCGGACCATCGTGAGGCGCGGATCCTGGTTCGCAGCGGCGAGGAAGGCGTTGCGGACCTCCATCAGCTTCGCGTGACCCTGGCCCTTCTGGTCCTGGATGAAGAAGTCGAAGCCGTCGGCGACGCCGAGTTCCGGAACGGAAGGCAGCGGGAAGACGAAGGTGCTCGCGTTCTTGAACTCAGGCGACATCATGAAGGCGCCCATCGCGCGGCCTTGGATGGCGGCGACGCTCTGGTCGGCGTTCGGACGCTCCTCCCAGTCCTTGAGCTTCAGGAAGCCGAGGGCCATGTTCTGGCCCGAGCCGGCGAACGAGAAGCCGCGCACGCAGAAGAACGAGTCGAGGTTCGCGTCCTCGGTCTTCTCAAGGTAGGCCTGCACACGCTTGACCTCACGGTCCGTGCGCTCCATCGTCGCGCCCTGCGGGAGCTGCATCGTCAAGAGCGCCACGCCCTGGTCCTCGGCCGGCATGAAGCCCGTGGGGAGCTTCATGAAGCCGAGGAGCATGCCGCCGATGACGGCCGCGTAGGCGACGAAGGTGAGGAGCGGGTGACGGACGAAGAGCCCGACGAAATCACGCGAGGCGCCGGTGAAGATCTCGAAGCCGCGGTTGAACCAGCCGAAGAAGCCGCCCTTGCCCATGTGATGCTCGTGGCTGATGGGCTTGAGGATCTTCGCGCAGAGCGACGGGGTGAGCGTCAGGGCGACCACCACCGAGAGCACCATCGCCGAGACGATCGTGATCGAGAACTGGCGGTAGATGACGCCCGTGGAGCCGCCGAAGAAGGCCATCGGGATGAACACGGCCGAGAGCACCATGGCGATGCCGACGAGGGCGCCGGTGATCTGTCCCATGGACTTGACGGTCGCGTCATGCGCGTTCGAGCCGTCCTCGCGCATCACGCGCTCGACGTTCTCCACGACCACGATTGCGTCGTCCACCAGCAGGCCGATAGCGAGCACCATGGCGAACATGCTCAGCATGTTGATCGAGGAGCCCGTCGCGGCGAGCATGGCGAAGGTGCCGAGCAGCACCACCGGGACGGCGATGGTCGGGATGATCGTGGCGCGCCAGTTCTGCAGGAACAGGTACATCACGACCACGACGAGGAAGATGGCCTCGACGAGGGTCTTCACGACCTCGTGCAGAGCGGCACGGACGAACGGCGTCGTGTCAAACGGCACGACCGCCTCGACGCTCTCGGGGAAGAGCGGGCGGAGTTCCTCGATGCGCTCGAGCACGGCGGCCTGGGTCGCCAGGGCGTTCGAGCCCGAGGCGAGCTTGACGGCGATGCCCGAGGAGGGCATGCCTTTGTAGGTGCCGAAGGCGGTGTAGGACTGCGGCCCGAGCCCCACCTCGGCGACGTCGCGCAGATAGACGTTCGCGCCGGCGTCGGTGACCTTGAGCAGGATGTTGCGGAATTCCTCAGGCGTCGCGAGCAGGCTCGAGGACGAGATCGTCGCCGTGAACTCCTGCTTGCCGTCGGTCGGCTGACCGGCGAGCGAGCCCGTGGAGACCTGCGCGTTCTGCGCCGTGATCGCCGCGGTGATGTCGCTCGGCACGAGGCCGTACTTATCGAGCTTGTCCGGGTCGAGCCAGACGCGCATGGCGTAGGACGAACCGAACACCTGCACCTCGCCCACGCCCGAGACGCGGCCGAGCGGCTCCTCGACGTTGGCGACGAGGAAGTCGCCGAGGTCAGCGGAGTTGAGCGAGCCGTCCTTGCTGATGAAGCCGACGACCATGAGGAAGTTCGCCGACGTCTTCTGGATCGTCACGCCGAGCTGCTGCACGACATTCGGCAGACTCGAGAGCGCGGTCTGGATCTTGTTCTGGACCTGCACCTGCGCCATGTCAGGGTCGGTGCCGGCCTCGAACGTGACCGTGATGCTCATGCGGCCTGCGGAGTCCGAGGTCGAGTTCATGTACAGGTAACCGTCGAGACCCGTGATGTTCTGCTCGATCACCTGCGTGACGGTGTTTTCAATCGTGGAAGCCGAGGCGCCCGGGTAGGTCGCGGTGATGCTCACCTGCGGGGGCGCGATCTGCGGGTACTGACTCACAGGCAGCGTCTCAATCGACAGGATGCCCGCGAGCATGATCACGATCGCGATCACCCACGAGAAGACGGGGCGATCAATGAAAAAGCGTGAAAACATGGATGCGCGTCTCCAGGCTTAGAAAAGAGGCTTGCCCTCGGGGACCGACTTCGGGTCGAGTTCCTTCGCGTTGACCGTCGCGCCGGGCGCGGTGCGCTGGAAGCCTTCATACATCACGCGCTCGCCTTCCTTGAGGCCGCTCGTGACGAGCCAGTTGGAGCCCATCGTCTGTCCGACGGTGATCGCGCGCTGCTCGACCTTGTTGTCCGGAGTGACCACATAGACGTACGGGTCGCCGCGGAGGTCGCGCATGACGCTCTGCATGTGGACGACGATGCCGCCCTGGCGGACGCCCTCGGAGAGCTTGGCGCGCACGTAGAGGCCCGGGAGGAGCTGACGGTCAGGGTTCGGGAAGACCGCGCGCAGCTTCACCATGCCCGTGTCCTCCTCGACCTGGGCGTCGGTGAAGGTGAGCTTACCCGTGAGCGGATAGGCCGTGCCGTCGGCGAACGTGATCGAGACCTCGGCGGCGCCGGAGTCGTCGGTCTTGAGCGACCCGGAGGCGATCTCGCGCTGCATGCGGAGCAGTTCCTCGGCGGTCTGGGTCACGTCAACGTAGATGGGGTCGAGCTGACGGACCGTCGTGAGGGGGCTCGTCTGGTAGGCCGAGAGCAGGGCGCCCTCGGTGAACTCCGAGCGCGAGACGCGGCCGTCGATCGGCGAGCGGACCTTCGTGTACCCGAGGTTGATCTCGGCGGTGCGCACGGCAGCCTCGCCCGCGCGGACGGCGGCCTGGGCGCTCTTCAGCGTGGCCTGGGCGGCGTCGTCGGACTGCTTGGAGACGGCGTTCGTCTTGAGAAGCTCGCGGGAGCGCTTCGCGTCGGCCGTGGCCTGCACGAGCGTGGCACGGGCCTGGGCGAGCGTGGCCTGGGCGGACTTCAGCGATGCTTCGTAGAGCGAGTCATCGATCTGATAAAGCAGATCGCCCGCCTTCACTTCCTGGCCTTCCGTGAAAAGGCGCTTCTGGAGAATGCCCTGCACCTGAGGACGCACCTCGGCGACGTTGTACGCGGTCGTGCGTCCGGTGAGCATCGTCTCGATGCGCACGTCCTGGGCCTTCGTCGTCACGACGACGACCTCGGACGGCGGCCTCTGCATGCCTTCGGCAGCATTGGCCTGACCGATCACCGTCTGCTCCTTGCAGCCGCTCAAAAGGACGGCGGCTCCGAGGGCAAGGCCGACGGCGACATGAATTGTTTTCTGATTAAACAGCATTCTTTCAACCCAACCTGATTGATTCTTCTGCGGGGAAATTGAACAACGGGATGAACAGTGGCGTGAACAACGGAGTGAACAACCGTTCATTCCTGAACAGCGGTTCAGTTTATAGCACAATCTCCGTCCGAAAATTTGACTTTCGTATCCCTTTCGCGTTACTTCCGTCGGGTGATGGCAGGTAGAATTACCTAGTTTGAAAGCTCTCCTTACGCTTTTTTGCACATCCTTCCACCACCGGCACCACGAGCCGGCAGGAGCGCCCGGAAGCTCCTCTGACAGACCGCCAGAGGCCCCTCCAGACTCCCGGACGCGGCATCATGCTTGAATTCCTTCACTTTCAGTACTTCCTGGGCGGCCTCGTCTCGCTCATCACCATCACCAACCCGCCCTCCAAGATCCCGCTCTTCATCAGCCTCACGCAGGGCATGAGCGAGGAAAGGCGCCATCAGCAGGCGCTCTGGGCCTGGATCTACTCCGCGGCGATCATGCTCGTGTCGCTTGCCTGCGGCAACGTTCTCCTCGCGGTCTTCGGCATCTCCTACGGCGCGATGCGCATCGCGGGCGGCCTCGTCGTCGCGGTGATCGGCTACCAGATGCTCTTCGGCGGCAACACTCCGAACAAGGCGCCGGTCGTGCGCCGCGACCGCGACGACTACGCGTTCTTTCCGATCGCGATGCCCGGCATAGCCGGTCCCGGCACCATCGCCGTCGTGATCGGCATCTCGACCGAGATCGCCGAGATCGGCGACTACATCGACATGGCGATCGCCTTCGCCTGGACGGTGCTCGCGATCCTCGCGGCCGCCGGCGCCTCCTGGTGCGTGATGCGCTACTCCGAGATCATCACCAACCGCCTCGGCCCCTCGGGCACCCTCGTGCTCGGCAAGCTCATGGGGTTCCTGCTCGTCTGCATCGGCGTGCAGTTCATCGGCTCGGGCGTGCGCACCTTCCTCGCGGGAAGCTGATTGCTCCGGATTACGAGAGCTTCTGAGACGAGGCCCCGGCGTTTCCGCCGGGGCCTTCGTTTTTTTAGAGTGCCTCTGCCTTGTTCAATCGTCACGCTCCCGGCGAGGCTGCGGGGCCTCGGTTCACGCGGGAACGGCCGGTCAGAGGGTGAGCGGCACGATGAAGATGCCGTACTGCTCCATGCGGTTCTTCATGTGGGCGTACATGTACACCACGCGGTAGATCTTTCCCGCGGGCCGGAGCCCGTGCTGCTTCATCAGCGCGAAGACCCGGTGGTCGGGCGGCGGGCAGATCGATACCTCGCCGGGCTCGAGCGCCCCGCCGAAGTGGTAGATGAAGGCCTTTCCGGCGGGAATCCGCACGACGGCTTCGTTCACGGGAATGCCGAGCCGGAGCGCCTTCGCCTCGGAAATCATCACGCCCCAGGTGAAGGGGAAGAGCCCCCCGGCGCCGACGTCAGGGGTGATCTCCTGCGTCTGCTTGACGACAGGCATCCAGTCCACCCACTGCTCAAGAATGCTGTAGATGCGCTCGTCCTCGAGGAAGTCCGAGCCGTTCGAGTGCGCGAGGTAGAGCAGGGGCTCGGTCTCGGTGACCTCCCAGTCCTCCGGCTGCCGGCGGCGGCGCGCGAGCCACGCCTTCATGAACTCGTGCTCCTCGACCATGGCGGTGTCGCGCACGATGCGGCGCCGCAGCGCCTCGACATGCTCCTCGAGACGCTCCGAGGCGGCGGGCGCGTCGCATCCGTCAAGGATCTCCCCCATCTCGTCGACCATCACGCCGTAGTTCCTGAGGCTCATGCACTGCAGGATCCTCGGGCTCTGCTCGAAGCCGAAGTAGCGGTACCCGCGCTCACGCGGCAGCACGCTGATGAGGCCGTGGCTCTCGTAGTGCTTCAGGTAATCGGGGGTGACCCCCATTTTGCGGGCGAACTCCCCGATCTGGTACTGCCGGACACGGACCTGCTCTCCCATCTGCGCTCTCCTCTTCGAAAACATCCTGATTTTATTGGATTTATTCTAATTCTATAGAACTACTCCGGAAGACGCAGGACGTTCGGCGGTTCCGGGCGTGACACGCGCGCCCCTAGGCCGCGGGAGGAGCGGCCTCGGCGAGAACCCGAGCCAAAAACTCGTAAATCTTTGATTTTTCTATAGGTGAACAATTGTTCATTTCACCCTTGCATTGCGGGTCACCCTCAGGCGCATAGTTTTCTCACACAGGATCCGGACAGAACCGGACTTAGGAGAAAAACACCATGAAGACCACGCTCACCCGCAGAAACTTCCTCCGCACGGGCCTCGCGTCCGCCGCCGCCGCGGCTGCCGCGCCCGCCATGGCCGCCTCGCAGGCTGCCTTCACATACAGGCCGGGCACCTACATGGCCAAGGCCGCCGGCATCGGCGGCGACGTCCTTGTCACGATGACCTTCGACGAGAAGAACATCGTCGGGATCACGATCGACGCCTCGAAGGAGACGCCGACGATCGGCGGCGCCGCCGTGGCGCAGCTCAAAAAAGCCATCCTCGCCGGCCAGAGCGGCGAGGTTGACGCCGTCTCGGGCGCCACGATCACCTCGAAGGCCGTGATGAAGGCCGCTCAGAAGTGCATCGCGCAGGCGAAGGGCGAGATCCCGGTCGAGGCCGTGACCCTCTCGGGCGAGGAGGCCGACGACGGCGACTGGCTCGGAAAGGAACCCGAGATCGCGGAGAAGGACATCGCCGAGACGATTGACACCGACATCCTCGTGGTCGGCTGCGGCACGGGCGGCCTCTTTGCGGTCTGCGCGGCCGCCGAGGAAGGCGCGAAGGTGATCGGCATCGACCGCTATCCCACCGGCACGGGCATCCGTGACGACGTCGGGGCGATTGACTCGCGCTACCAGAAGGCCTGGGGCACGAAGATCGACAAGCTCGACTTCGTCACCGCCGCCACGCAGTGGGCGGCCGGTCACGTGAAGCAGGACCTCGTGAAGCTCTTCTGCGAGAAGTCGGGCGAGACGGTGGACTGGTACGGCGACCGCCTGAAGGAGCGCGGCGTCGAGCTCTGGTTCGAGGCGGGCGAGAAGCCGGGCGAGAAGCCCGTTCCCCACCGCTATCCGTACTACTGGACGGGCCACTCCCCGCGCTGGCGCACCTCGGACGACGGCACGGGCAAGCCGCTTGACGGCAACAAGGTGCTCCACGACTATGCCGTGAAGATGGGCGCGCGCTTTGACTACTCGACCCGCATGGTGAAGCTCGAGAAGATGGACGGGCGCGTCACGGGCGTCATCGCCACGAACGCCGACGACAAGTATGTCCGCTACAACGCGAGAAAGGGCGTCATCGTCGCGACCGGCGGCTACGCGCGCAACTACAGGATGATGCAGGCGCTCCAGCCCTGGAACCTCTCTGTCATCTCGCAGAACTCCTCAATGCCCGGCTGCAGCGGCGACGGCATCCGCGCCTGCCTCTGGGCGGGCGCCAGGATGGACGAGACGCACTCGCTCATGATGTTCGACCGCACCGCGCTGCGCCCCGACCAGCCCGCCGGCTACGAGACCGCGATCAAGAACGACTTCGGCTTTTTCTGGATCGGCTCGCAGCCCTGGCTCAAGGTCAACAAGGACGGCAGGCGCTTCATCAACGAGTCGGGCACCTACGACGGCATCCTGCACGCCGACGAGTACCAGAAGGGACACTGCCACTACACGATCTTCGACAGCGACTGGACGAAGTATGTGTCTCAGTTCCGCATGCACGGCTGCTCGCGCCTGATCCCGTTCGAGAACGGCGCCGACACCAACATTTCGCTGCCGGTCTTCGAGCAGCAGATCCTCCCGAATCTCCTGAAGTCGGGCTTCGTCTTCAAGTGCGACACGATCGAGGAGCTCGCCGAAAAGCTCGGCCTTCCCCCGAAGGAACTGAAGACCACGGTCGAGCGCTACAACGAGCTCGTCGCCAGGGGCGTGGACGAGGACTACGGCAAGGAGTCCTATCGCCTCACCCCGGTCGCGAAGCCCCCGTTCTACGGCGCGAAGAACTCCGGCTTCATCCTCTGCACGCTTGACGGCATCGTGATCGACACCGAGATGCGCGCGCTCGACCCCGAAGGGAACCCGATCCCGGGCCTCTACGTCGTCGGCAACGACTCGGGCTGCTACTTCGCGAACTTCTACCCGAACCAGGTTGACGGCATGGCCGCCGGCCGCACGGTGACCTTCGCCCGCCTCGTGGGCAAGGCCCTCGCAAAGGCCTGATCCGGTCCCTGATCCGCCTGAAGGGCGGCGCACCTTCCCGTTATCGGCTTCTTTGAGGGAGGATGCGTCGCCCGCTCCTTTGAGCGGTCCCGCGGGCCCCGTCAGACTTCACGGGGCCCTGAGCCGCAGAACAAAAACAAGAAAAAATGCCATGAAAAAGAATCTGATCACCCTCACGCTCCTCGCCGCGGCCGCCGCGTTCGCCGCCGCGCCCGCTCCGGCCCGGCCGCCTGTAGACATGCCGGGCGTCATCGTCACCGACAGGCTCGACATGAGCCACAAGCACGCGGGCGACGCCCTCACGATGGAGTCCGGCAGAGAGAACGCCTCCCGCGTCAGCTTCATCATCATGGGACGGATCATTGACACGCTGCGCGTCGAGGGGTTCCTTGAGAGCGACTTCGACGCCGTCGACGGCACGATCAAGGACCGTGTCTCGATGCTCTTCAAGGCCCTGAACACGATCTCGCTCATCCACCGTGACTACGGTCAGCTCGCCTTCGGCTACCTGAGCACCGTCAGTTGCACGATCGGCTCGACCGGCCGGGTGCACAGGCTCGATCCGTACGGGTCAGGCGCCTTCGCCCCATCGGCCGGCAACGTGGTCTACTGACATGAAATTCCCTGATGCCGCCGCACCGGTTTCAGGAACTTCTCACAGAAAGGCCCCGGCGTCTCCGCCGGGGCCTTTGCTTTACTGAGCTGCTCTCAGCCGTTTATTCCACCGTCACGCTCTTGGCGAGGTTGCGGGGCTTGTCCACGTCCGTGCCGCGGCAGATGGCCGCATGGTAGGAGAGGAGCTGGAGCGGAATCACGTGCAGGATCGGCGAAAGCATGCCGACGTGCTCGGGGAGCCTGATCACGTGCGTGCGGTCGTCCGTGGTGATGTTCGTGTCGGCGTCGGCGAAGACGTAGAGCTCGCCGCCGCGGGCGCGGACTTCCTGGAGGTTGCTCTTCAATTTCTCCACGAGGCGGTCGTTCGGCGCCACGGCGATGACGGGCATCGACTCGTCGACGAGGGCGAGCGGGCCGTGCTTGAGTTCACCGGCCGGGTAGGACTCGGCGTGGATGTAGCTGATCTCTTTGAGCTTCAGCGCGCCTTCCTGGGCGATCGGGAAGTGGACGCCGCGGCCGAGGAAGAGCGCGTGGCTCTTCAGCGTAAACCGCTCGGCCCAGGCGATCACCTGCGGCTCGAGCGCGAGCACGGCGGTGAGCGCGGCGGGGAGGTGACGGAGGTTCTTGAGTTCCTCGGCCTCCTTCTCCGCGGAGAGACGTCCCTGGGTCTTGGCGAGCGTGAGCGCCAGGAGATAGAGCGACGCGAGCTGCGTCGTGAAGGCCTTGGTCGAAGCGACGCCGATCTCGACGCCCGCGCGGGTGATGTAGGCGAGCTTGCTCTCGCGCACCATCGCCGACGTGGCGACGTTGCAGATCGTGAGGGTGCGGGTCATGCCGAGTTCGTCGCGCGCGTGCTTCAGAGCCGCGAGCGTGTCGGCGGTCTCGCCCGACTGCGAGATCGTCACGACGAGGCTGTCGGGATCGGGCACCGAGATGCGGTAGCGGTACTCGCTCGCGATCTCGACGTCGCAGTGGATGCCGGCGATCGCCTCGATCCAGTACTTCGCGGTGCTCGCCGCGTAGTAGGAGGTGCCGCAGGCGAGGAAGAGCACGCGGGAGACGCCCTTGAAGATCTCCTCGGCGCCTTCGCCGAAGAGGCGCGGCGTGATGCCGACGACGCCCTCGAGCGTGTCGCCGATGGCGCGCGGCTGCTCGAAGATCTCCTTCTGCATGTAGTGGCGGTAGGGACCGAGGTCGATGGCGCCCGAGTAGGCCTGCACGATGCGCACGGCGCGCTCGGCGGGCACGAAGACGCGGCCGCTGCGCTCGTAGACGTCGTAGTGGTCCGGGGTGATGTCGCAGACGTCGCCTTCGTTGAGGTAAACGATGCGGTCGGTGACGCCGGCGACGGCCATGGCGTCGCTGGCGGCGAGCATCTCGCCGTCGCCCACGCCGAGCACGAGGGGCGAGCCCTGGCGGGCGAGCACGATGTGGTGCGGCTCGTCACGGCAGATGACCGCGATGGCGTAGCTGCCGCGCAGCTCGAGGATCGATTCCTGAACGGCCTTCAGGAGATCGCCGTGATAGTTCGAGTGCACGAGGTGCGCGATGACCTCCGTGTCGGTCTGGCTGTAGAAGACGTAGCCCTGGCCCTTGAGGCGCTCGCGGATCTCCTCGTAGTTCTCGATGATGCCGTTGTGCACGAGGCCGATCGTGTCGCGCGAGAAGTGCGGATGCGCGTTGCAGACCTCGGGGGCGCCGTGCGTGGCCCAGCGGGTGTGGGCGATGCCGGTGACGGCGTTGAGACCGGCCTTGTCGGCCTCCTCGGCGAGCTGCGCGACGCGTGCGGTGCTGCGTGCGCGCTTCAGTCCGTCCTCGTCAACGGTGGCGATGCCGCAGGAGTCATACCCGCGGTACTCAAGACGACGAAGCCCCTCAAGGAGCAACGGCACGACATTGCGGCTGCTGGCCGCGGCGACGATTCCACACATAGGCCTTTCTCTTCTCTCTCGTGGATCTTGAAAACGGTTACGCCCGGGCTTCGATGCCGTCCGGGCGTTGGAATGGGAACTTGGGATTATTTCTTGAGCTTGACGGGGCGCGTCCAGCCTTCGATCGTGGTCTGGCGGACGCGGGCGAGCGTGAGCTTTCCGGCGGGCGCCCTGCGCGAGATGGTCGACCCGGCGCCGATGGTGGCTCCGTCCTCCACCTCGACCGGGGCGACGAACTGCGTGCCCGAGCCGATGAAGCAGTCGTTGCCGATCTTCGTGCGGAACTTGTTCACGCCGTCGTAGTTGCAGGTGATCGTTCCGGCGCCGATGTTGGTCCCCGCGCCGATCTCCGCGTCACCGATGTAGGTGAGGTGGTTGATCTTGGTGCCGAGGCCCACCTGGGACTTCTTCACCTCGACGAAGTTGCCGATGTGGTTGTCGCCGGCCAAGTCCGCGCCCGGGCGCAGACGCGAGTACGGTCCGATGCGGCCGCCCTTGCCGACCTTCGCGCCCTCGATGTGGCAGAAGGGCAGGAGCACCGTGTCCTCGGCGATCTCGGCGTCGCGGATGACGCAGTTCGCGCCGATCTTCACGCCGTCGGCGAGCTTCACCTTGCCCTCGAAGACGCAGTTCACGTCGATCTCGACGTCGCGGCCGCACTCAAGCGACCCGCGGATGTCGATGCGGGCGGGATCGATCAGGGTGACGCCGGCCTCGAGGAGGCGCTGGGCCTGCGCACGCTGCCAGACGCGCTCGAGCGCGGCGAGCTGAACCTTGGAGTTGACGCCCTCGACCTCCCAGACGTGGTCCGGCTGGACGGTCGTGATGCGGCAGCCCTCGCCCGCGGCGAGGCCGATCACGTCGGTGAGGTAGTACTCGCCCTGGGCGTTGCCGGCCGTGAGGCTCGAGAGCCATTTCTCCAGCTTCGCCGTCGGCAGGCACATGATGCCGGTGTTCACCTCGCGCACGAGCTTCTGCTCAGGCGTCGCGTCCTTCTCCTCGACGATCGCGCAGACGTTGCCGGTCGAATCGCGCAGGATGCGGCCGTAGCCCGTGGGGTTGTCGAGATTGACGGTGAGGAGCACGAGGTCGCTCGAGGCAGCCTCGGCGTTGATGCGGTCAAGCGTCACGCGGGAGAGAAGCGGCACGTCGCCGAGGCACACGATCGTCTTCGGGTCGGCGGGATTGAGCGCGGGGAGCGCCTGGCGGAGCGCATGGCCCGTGCCGAGCTGCGGCTCCTGGAGCGCAAAGGTGACGCCCTCGGCGCCTGCGAGATGCTCCTTCACGGCATCGGCGCCGTGGCCGACCACGACAACGCGGGGAGATTCAGAGAGACCCTCCGTGGCTGCAAGCACATGGTCAAGCATGGGGCGTCCGGCGATGGGCTGGAGCACCTTGGGCAGACGCGAGCGCATGCGCTTTCCCATGCCTGCGGCGAGTATGACGACGTTCATAAAAAATTTTTTCCTGTTTACTGCCGGCTCTTCTCCGGCCGGCTGAACAAATCCTGATGATTTTAAAAGACCGGAGCCCCGAGCGGAACACCCAAACGGCAAGGGGGAGAGCGTTCTCACGCTCTCTCCCTTAATCGGATCAACTTTTACTGAGAAATCAGGCCGAGTAGCTCACAGGAACAACTTCAGGAGCACGCTGCGGGTCGGCCTGGACCTCGACTTCCTCGTTGAGGGCGTTGCGGGCGCGCTCCTCAAGGAAGCGGCGGTTGTCAGCAACCGGCAACAGGGAGCCGATCACCATGCCCGCGGCCGCGGCGATGAAGCCGCCGAGAACGTTCGGGAACACCTCGCCGAGCGGGGTCCAGGTGAGGATCACCCAGACGGTGGCGCCGGTGAAGATCGAGACGTAGCAGCCGAGGCGGGTGGCCTTCTTCCAGTAGAGACCGCAGACGAGCGGCCAGAAGGCGCCGACGACCGGGAACTGGTAGGCCATCGCGACCATGTCGTAGATCGGGGCGCCCTCGAGCGCGATCGAGTACATCAGCACGAAGATGGCGAAGCCGGCGACGGTGGCGCGCATCGCGAAGAGCATGTTGCGGTCATCGACCTTGATGAAGTGACGCAGCACGTTCTCGACGAAGATCGTGGACGGGGCGAGCATCGTGGCGGAGGCGGTCGACATCACGGCCGAGAGCACGGCGCCGAAGAAGAGCACGCGGAGCCACATCGGCATGTAGTCGCGGACGAGCGTCGGGAGCAGCTGCTGCGGATCCTCGGCGAGCATCTTCCCGGCGATTTCCGGCATGACAAGCACGGCGGCGACGACGATGAACATCGGCACGAAGGCGAAGAGGATGTAGAAGGAACCGCCGAGGATCGGGCCGGCGACGGCCGTCTGCACGTTCTTCGCGGACATGACGCGCTGGAAGACGTCCTGCTGCGGGATCGAGCCGATCATCATGGTCATTGCGGCCGAGATCCAGAAGAGCCAGCCGGTCGGGGTGGGCTCGGGCAGCGCATGGAAGAGATCCTTGCCGCGGGCGTACTCGATGACGTTGCCGAAGCCGCCGGCGAGATCCGAGGCGAACCAGAGGATGGCGACGAGGCCGAACACGATGATGATCATCTGCAGGAAGTCGGTCATGGCGACGGACCACATGCCGCCCACCATCGTGTAGGCGAGCACCACGGCGGCGCCGATGACCATGCCGGTCGTCATGGAGACCGCACCCTCGGTGATCAGATTGATCACGAGGCCGAGCGCGGTAACCTGGGCGCCGACCCAGCCGAGGTACGAGATGACGATCGCGACCGAGCAGAGCAGCTCGACGCTGCGGCCGAAGCGGTCACGGTAGAAGTCACCGAGCGTGAGAATGTTCTGCTTGTAGAGCTTCTGCGCGAAGAACGTGCCCACCAGGATGAGCGCCATGCCCGAGCCGAAGGGCTCCTCGATGACGCCGGCGATGCCGCTCTCAATGAATCGGCCCGGAAGGCCGAGAATCGTTTCGGAGCCGAACCAGGTGGCAAACGTAGCCGTAATGACCATGGGCAGCGGAAGGCTGCGGCCGGCAAGCGCGAAATCGTTCGTGTTCTTGACACGGGTGGCGGCCCAGACGCCGATGGCGACGGTGCCGACGAGATACAGGATCACAAAACCAGTCAGCGTCATCCCTCTTGTCCTTATTAAAAACGACGTTGAACGGAAAATCCCCGGACGGGGTCTTTATTTGCGCGCATTGTAGGATCCACGCACCCCCTCGGACCCTCGAGGGGGCAACTTTTTCCCCCTCAGGCCCCTCAATCGGGCAATGTTTCATCGAAATCAAAAAAAATACGCTGGACTTCTGAGAAAGTCCAGCGTATTCAATGACTTGCAGAGGGGCCCTCAGAGGCCGCCACAGCGGCCTCCCGAGGGGCGCCTCAAGGGCGCCTCATCAGGCCTGCGGGCCGTTCTGACGGATGCCCGAAAGGAGCCAGCCGCCCTCGCCGCGGGCGGGCTTCGTGAGCACCCAGGTCTCGTCGAGATCCTCGACGTCGCCGCTCACGACCACGCGGCCGGTAAAGCGCACGGCGGCGACATAGGTGCCGTCCTCGAGCGCGATGCCGAGGAGCTCGTTGTCGAGCTTCTCAACGACGGTCTCGTAGACCTCGCCCTTGCGGGCGCGCAGCTGCTGCGTGATGGCCGTGAAGAGGTCGTTGTCCGTGAAGTCGGAGATCTCGATCACGTTGCCCGTGTCCCAGGCCTTCTGCAGCTTGATGTAGTTCTCGCGGGCGGCCTTGAGGAAGCCCTCGCGGTCGAAGTCCGCGGGCGTCACGTCGACGGCGCCCTCGTAAACCGGTTCAGCCGCGGCCTGCTGCGAGGCGCCGCCGGCGAGCTGGTCCATCACGCTGCCGGAGCGCACGCCCTGCGAGCTCTGCTGCCAGGCGGGAGCCTGCTCGGCCTCGCGGCGCATCGGCTCTCGGGCGGGCTCGGGCTCACGGCGCTGCTGCTGCCAGGGGTCCGGGGCCGCGCCCTGCGGGCCCGACGTAGCCGGGCGCTGCTGACGGCCGCGCGAGAGGAAGAAGCGCACGGCGAAGAACACGACGACGGCGAGGAGCAGTCCCATGACGATGCTCGAGATACCGGCGCCGCCGAGACCGAGCATCGAGAGGAGCGCCGAGATGCCGAGCGCGGCGGCGAGGCCGCCCAAGATGCTGCGCATCATGCTCGGGCGCTGCGCGGGCGTGTTGGTCGCGGCGTTCTGGCGCTGCTGCTGGGCCGTGCTGCCGGCCTGCTGCTGGCGCTGCTGGGCCGTCGGAGCGGCCGCAGGCGCGACGGGCGCCTTCTGCGAGAAGGTCGGGGCTGCGCGGCCGGTGGAGAGACCGCCGCCGAAGCGCTTCGCGGCATCCGCGTCAAGAGAGGTCGTGGCGAGCGCGACGCAGAGAACGAGGGCTGCGATGATGTTCTTCATTGAAGTAAAAAAGTTCCTTTTGAGGTTCAGGGAATGCCGGCGCGAAGGGCTTCTCTTCGGGTGGTCCGCCCGGGGGTCTTTCAGGACTTCGTGCCGACGTGGAGTGCACACACTCCGAATGTCAGATTGTGCCATTTAACGGCACCGAACCCTGCCGTTTTCATCATGCCCGCGAAGGTCGGCTGGTCGGGGTGCATGCGGATCGATTCGGCGAGATACCTGTAGGAATCAGCATCCGCGGCGATTTTCCCGCCGAGCCAGGGCATGAAATGGAAGGAGTAAAAGTCGTAAACAGGTTTGAAGAAGCGGTAGCACTTCGAGAACTCGAGCACGAGGAGCCTGCCACCCGGCTTCAGAACGCGGTGCATCTCGGCGAGCGCGCGGTCCTTGTGGGTCATGTTGCGGATGCCGAAGGAGACCGTGACCACGTCGAAGGTGCCGTCGGGGAAGGGCAGGTGCTCCGCGTCGGCCTGCACGACGCGGCAGCCGAGGCTGATCTGCTCGAGGCGCTTCGCGCCGTGGGCGAGCATCTCGTGGTTGATGTCGGTCGCGGTGATGTTCGCCGGATCCGTGTACTTGGCGAAGGCGATCGGCAGGTCGCACGTGCCGCTCGCGATGTCGAGCACCTTCATGCCCTGCTTCACCGAGGCCTCGCCGATGCAGCGCGCCTTCCAGAGACGGTGCATGCCGAGCGAAAGAAGGTCGTTCATCAGGTCGTACTTCTCGGCGACGGAGTCGAAGACCTCGCGGACCTTGCCCTCCTTCTCCGCCTCGTCGACCTTCTTGTAGCCGAAGTCAATCTCGTGATGTTCCTCGCCCGTCTTCGCGGGCTGGCTGTTCTGCTGCATCGCTTCTTCTCTTCTGTTTCGTCTGAGCCAGTTCTCAGTGGCCGCAGCCCTTCTGGGGCTTCATCTTCTCGAGGAACGGGGCGTTCACGGGATCCTTCGGGTCGCGCGTGGCGCCGGCCTCGGCGAGCTGGTCGAGATAGTTCTGCCAGAGCGCATCGCGGGCGGCATAGATCTGCTCGAAGTAGTCCCAGCTGTAGACGCCCGTGTCGTGACCGTCGTCGAACGCGAGCTTGAGCGCGTACTGGCCGACGGGCTCGAGGCCCTTGAGGCCCACGTCGCGGCAGCCGACCTGCAGGACGGCCTGGTCGGGCGAATGTCCCTGCACCTCCGCGGAGGGGGAGAGCACGCGCAGGAACTCAAACGGGTAGACGGCGCTGGCGCCGTCCTCGTAGACGAGCTCGAGCGTGCGGGACTTCTGGTGCACGAGCACCTGGACGGGAACCTTCATCGGAAACCTCGGGGGAATCTTTTCGCGGCCGGTCCGGACCGCAGCCCGGACGGGCCCCATAAGAAAAATCCCGCGGCCGCTCAACGGAACGGTGCGGGACTGCGGCATCTGGTCCTCACGACAGGGATCGAACCTGTAACACGGCCTTCGGAGGGCCGTATGATATCCATTTCACCACGCGAGGGGACTGTGAATTATACAGAGTTTTCAGGTCTCCAACGGGTCGACCTCGATCACCCAGGAGAGGCCCCCGGCGTGGCCGAGGCCGCGCAGATTCCTCTCCCAGTCGACGAGAAACCGGTGCAGCGACATGCGGTTCACGCTCTCGACCAAGAGCTGCCCGCGCTCGCGGTTCATCAGCCTCACGAGCGGCATCGGCACCGGGTCGTAGACGAGCACGTCGTCGCGCCCGAGCGCCATGGCGCTCTTCGCGGCGTCCTCGAGGAAGGCGAGCGCCGTTGAGAGCATGTCGGCCTCCGCGGTGAGCAGCGCCTGGTGCACGTAGGGCACGCAGCCGCTCTCGCGGCGCTCGTCGAGCGTGTCCTCGGCGAACTTCACATAGTCCTGCTCCGCGAGCGCCGTGAAGAGCGTGTCCTCGGGGAAGCGCGTCTGGATGAGCACCCGCCCGCGGGTGCCGGCGCGCCCCGCGCGGCCCGCGACCTGCATGAGCGTGGCGAAGAGCCGCTCGCGCGCCCGCGTCGAGGGGCTCAGGATCTGCGCGTCCGGGTTAAGGACGAGCACGAGACCGATTTTCTGGAAGTCATGGCCCTTGGCGACCATCTGCGTGCCGACGAGGATGTCCACCTCGCCGCGGTGCACCTTGCGGAAGGCCTCCTCGGCGGCGTTCTTCGCGCTCGCGGTGTCGCGGTCGATGCGGAGCACCCGTTTCCCGGGAAAGAGCACCTCGAGCTCCTCCTCGATGCGCTCCGTGCCCGTGCCGCGCGGCAGGATGTCCACGTTGCCGCAGCCCGGGCAGGCCTCCGGCACCGGACGGCGCCAGCCGCAGTGGTGGCAGATGAGCGCTTTCTCGCGCTTGTGGTAGACGGTGAAGGCCGAGCAGCGCGCGCAGGTGCTCACCCAGTCGCAGGCCGGGCAGGAGAGCACGGGGGAGTACCCGCGGCGGTTGAGGAAGACGAGCGCCTGGCGGCCCGACTCGAGGCAGGCCTCGATCGCCCGGCGGGAGTATTCGGTGATCTGTCCCGAAGCACCTTTCTCGGGCGGAGGCGTGAGCTCCACCTCCGGGAGCTCGGCCTTCTCGACGGCGCGGCGCGAGAGCCTGAGGAGCCCGTAGCCGCCCGACTTCGCCTTCGCCCAGCTCTCGAGCGACGGCGTGGCGGAGCCGAGCACCACGGGGCAGGCGAGCTTCGAAGCGCGCCAGACCGCGAGATCCCTCGCGCTGTAGCGCAGGCCGTCGCCGGCCTTGTAGGAGAGGTCGTGCTCCTCGTCGACGAGGATGAGCCTGAGTCTGCGGAAGCTCGCGAAGATCGCCATGCGGGTGCCGACCAGGATCCTCGCCTGTCCCTCGTGCGCCGAGAGCCAGGAGGCGGCGCGCTCGCGGTCGGTGAACTCGCTGTTGAGCGCCGCGACGGCCTCGCGGGGAAACCGTGCGCGCACGCGCCCCACGAGCTGGGGCGTCAGATTGATCTCGGGGACGAGCAGGAGCGCCTGCGCCTCCGGATCGCGCGCGAGCGTCTCCTCGATGAGCCGCAGGTAGACCTCGGTCTTCCCCGAGCCCGTGACGCCGAAGAGGAGCCACGCGCGGAAGCCCTCGGCCCCGAGCACGGCCGCTGCCGCGGCCTCCTGCTCGGCGTTGAGCGCGGGGGCGGGCGCGGCCGGGGCGGCGTCCGGGTCCGCCGCGGGCATCACGGCACGGATTCCCTCGATGCGCTTCTCCTGGCGCGGCGTGGGCGTGCGCCTCAGCGCCGCGGGAATCGCGGGGAGCGCCGACTCACCCCATGCCCGAAGGTAGTATGTGGCCGCAAAACGCGTGAGCGACAGCCATTCCGAGGAAACGGGGGTGCTGAATTTCAGCACGCTCTGGATGCGCTTCAGACGCTTCTCCTCGATGTCGGAGGCCGAGGAAAGAAGGACGACGAGACCCACCGCGCGGCGGGCGCCGAGCGTCACCAGCACGAGATCCCCGACGGCGACAAGCATTTCCTCGGGCACGCGGTAGTCGAGCGGAGCGAGTCCGGGCGCATCAATGAGCACCTTCGCAAACTGATCGGTCCGTGCCATCTCGTCGCCCGCCTCCGTCCCGGGAAAAGTTGCCCACAGCTTTAGGGGATTTATCAACCGTTCGACCCCAAAGTCTGTGGATAACTTTGTGGATTCTTTTTTCCGGGCCGGTGGACAGGTACCCCAGGGGGCCCGAAAAGGGTCAGGGTAAAGGATCACTCACCCTTAAAAGCCCTGTGCCGCAGGGAAAGATAAGAATGATCCTCTGCAAAATGACCCTCTGCGGGCCCCTTTCCGCAGAGGGTTTTCACGCCGGAAGCTGTGCATAAGTTAGGACTTCCTGCAGGTTTTCCTAACTCTCTCAGTCCGCGGTATGGAAGCGGCGGCTGTAGGAATGGACCTCGTCGACGAGGATCTGCACGTTCTCGACCGGGGTGAACTGGTTGATGCCGTGGCCGAGGTTGAAGACATGGCCGCCCTTGCCGACCGGGCCGAAGGCGTCGAGCACCCTGCGGACCTCGCGGCGGATCGTCTCCTCGTCGCCGAAGAGCGCGAGCGGATCCATGTTGCCCTGGATCGCGACGCGGTCGCCGAGCTCGCGGCGGGCGCGGGTGAGGTTCGTCGTCCAGTCAAGGCCCACGGCGTCGCAGCCGCAGTCGGCGATCGCGGAGAGCCACTCGCCGCCGCCCTTGGTGAAGACGATCACGGGGACGCGCTCGCCCTCGGGGGTGGTGCGGGTCAGGCGCTCCACGACCTTCTTCGTCGCCGCGAGCGAGAAGCGCTGGAAGTCACCGTCGGCGAGCATGCCGCCCCAGGTGTCGAAGATCTGCACGGCCTGGGCGCCGGCGGCGATCTGCGCATTGAGATAGGCGGCCACCGCCTCGGCGTTCACGTCGAGCACGCGGCTGAAGAGGTCCGGGCGGCGGAACATCATCGTCTTGGCGGTGCGGAAGTCGCGGCTGCCGCGGCCCTCGATCATGTAGCAGGCGAGCGTGAAGGGCGAGCCCGAGAAGCCGATGAGGGGAACGCGATTGTTGAGAGCGCGGCGGATGCTCCGCACGGCGGCCGTGACGTAGCCGAGCTTCTCCTCGATCTCCGGGACGGCGAGCGCCGCGACGGCGGCCTCGTCCTGCACGGGATGCGCGAAGACCGGGCCCTCGCCGGCGACGAAGGAGAGGCCGAGGCCCATGGCGTCGGGCACCGTGAGGATGTCCGAGAAGAGGATGGCGGCGTCGATGCCGTAGCGGTCGATCGGCTGCAGCGTCACCTCGGTGGCGTAGTCCGGGTTCTGGGCGAGCCCCATGAAGCTGCCGGCCTGCGCACGCGTGGCGCAGTACTCCGGCAGGTAACGGCCGGCCTGGCGCATGAGCCAGACGGGCGTGAAGTCGGTGTGCTCGCGCTTCAGAGCGCGCAGGAAGCAGTCATTTTGAGGCGTCATTTCAGATTCGCTCGATCGAGGGTCTTTGTTTCTTCGGGGTGCATGAAAAAACCGCGCAGCATGGGGCATGCGCGGATTTTTTCAGCTTCAGCGGGACTGCTCCTGCAGAGCGGTCCCGGGCGAGGCAGGCATCAGCGGACGACGAGCACCGGGCGGTCAGCCTGGCTGAGCACCTTCTGCGTCTCGCTGCCGAGGAGCAGCGCGCCGAACGTGCCGAGGCCGCGGCTCGCCATGACGATGTAGGAAGCCTCGACGCGCGCGGCGCACGCGAGAACACCGCCCGAGACGGTCTCGGCGTGTTCGGCGACGAGCTCGCAGGGCACGCCGGCCTCGGCGGCGCGGCGGCCGATCGACTCGAGACGGTCCCTGACGGCCTCGTCCTCGTCGGCGAGATCGCACGCCGGGGCGGAGGTGACGACCGCCGTCATGCCGACAACGGAACCGCCCACCTGCTCCGCGAGCCCGATGGCCGTCTCCACTGCCTTGTCGCTCAGATTAGAACCGTCGGTCGTTACGAGGATCTTAATAGCGCTCATCCGCTTATCTCCTTTGTCCTTTTGGTCCCGGCCGGGTTCTCTTCCTCCGGCGGGAGATGAATTGTCGTTACCTGAAATCGTACCGCGCGGCGGGGCGGCTTGCACTTCAAAAAACGAAAAGAGCGGAGGGCCTTGTTTAAGGGCTTCTCCGCTCCAAAAGTCGTCACTCTCTCGGAAGAGATCAGAGCTTGGCGCGCATCTTCTTGATGATGGCGAGCTCGGCGGCCAGGGCCGCGATCTCCGCCTCGATACGGGCGATCTCGATCGCACCGGAGGCATTCGAACGGGCGGCCTCGGCTGCGGCCAGGGCCTCCTTGGCGCGGGCCTCGTCGAGGTCCTTGCTGCGAACGGCCGTGTCGGCCATGACAGTCACCAGATCAGGCTGGACCTCCAGGATGCCTCCCGCGACAAAGATCTGCTCAACCTCAGACTCGCCGGGCTTGTGCACGCGCACGAAACCCGGACGGATCACGGTGATGAGCGGGAGATGTCCCGGCATGATGCCAAGTTCGCCAGACTTTCCGGGCAGCGACACGAGTTCGGCCTCGCCGGAGAAGATCTGTTCTTCGGCGCTGACGACGTCGACTTTAATGGTAGCCATATAGGTTGCTCCGTTTGTCGGGCGCTTGCTGCAGCCGGTCCGGAGACCGGCTGCGGCGAAGCATTACTTGAGGGTCTTGGCCTTCTCGAAGGCTTCGTCGATCGTGCCGACCATGTAGAACGCCTGCTCGGGCAGTTCGTCACATTCGCCGTCAACAATCATCTTGAAGCCGCGGATCGTCTCCTTGAGCGGAACGTACTTGCCCGGAGCGCCGGTGAACACCTCGGCAACGTGGAACGGCTGCGAGAGGAAGTTCTGGATCTTGCGGGCGCGCTGCACGACGAGCTTGTCCTCGGGGGCGAGTTCGTCCATGCCGAGAATGGCGATGATGTCGCGCAGTTCCTTGTAGCGCTGCAGCGTCTCCTGGACGCGGCGGGCCGTCTGGTAGTGATCGACGCCGATGATGTTCGGGTCGACCTGACGGGACGTCGAGTCGAGCGGGTCGACGGCCGGGTAGATACCGAGCGCGGCGATGTCACGCGAAAGAACGACGGTGGCGTCAAGGTGGCCGAAGGTCGTGGCCGGGGACGGGTCAGTAAGGTCGTCAGCAGGGACGTACACGGCCTGGATCGAGGTGATCGAGCCCGTCTTCGTCGAAGCAATACGCTCCTGGAGCTTGCCCATTTCCTCAGCGAGGGTCGGCTGGTAGCCCACGGCGGACGGCATACGGCCGAGCAGAGCGGACACTTCCGTACCGGCGAGGGTGTAACGGTAGATGTTGTCAATGAAGAGCAGGATGTCGCGGCCTTCGTCACGGAAGGCTTCGGCCATCGTAAGGCCCGTCAGAGCAACGCGGAGACGGTTTCCCGGGGGCTCGTTCATCTGACCGAACACCATGGCGACCTTGTCGAGAACCTTCGACTCATCCATTTCATGGTAGAAGTCGTTGCCCTCGCGGGTGCGCTCACCGACGCCGGCGAACACGGAGTAGCCGCCGTACTGCTTGGCGATGTTGTTGATGAGCTCCATCATGTTGACGGTCTTGCCGACGCCGGCGCCGCCGAACAGGCCGACCTTGCCGCCCTTGGCGAACGGGCAGATAAGGTCAATAACCTTGATGCCCGTCTCGAGAAGGTCGACGGACGGGGAGAGCTCGTCGAACTTCGGAGCCTCACGGTGAATCGGGCGGATTTCCTCGGCACCGATCTCGCCGGCGTCATCGATCGGGCGACCGAGAACGTCAACGATGCGGCCCAGCGTCTTCGGGCCGACCGGAACGGAGATTTCACGGCCGGTCGACTCAACCGACATGCCGCGGCGGAGGCCTTCAGACGAGCCCATCGCGATGGTGCGAACGACGCCGTCACCGAGCTGCTGCTCAACTTCGAACGTCAGGCCGCTTTCAGCGAGCGTGTTGGCGCCGTCGTCCTTAAGAACGAGCGCCTCGTAAACCTTCGGCATCGCGTCGCGCGGGAATTCAATATCCACGACCGCGCCGATAACCTGAACGATCTGTCCGATACTCATGGGATTTCCTCAGTTATCGATTTTTCAAATTCGATTAAGACACAGCGGCGGCACCACCGACGATTTCGGTGATTTCCTTCGTAATGCCGGCCTGGCGGGTCTTGTTGTAGACGAGCTGCAGATCGTCGATGAGCTTCTTCGCATTGTCAGAAGCGGCCTTCATGGCGACCATGCGGGCGCTCTGCTCGCTGGCCATGTTTTCTGCAACCGCCTGGTAAATCAAAGTCTCAACGTAGCGGCGAAGCAATTCGTCGAGAACGGTTTGGGCGTCAGGCTCGTAGATGTAGTCCCACGAGTATTTGCGCTTGGGATCCTCAGCCGAGAGGTGCTCGTCGGTCAGCGGAAGGATCTGCTCAACAACCGGGATCTGCTTCATCGCGTTCACGAAGCGGGTGTAGCAGAGGTAGACCTTGTCGACCTTGCCTTCCTTGTACGCTTCGATCTGGGCGCTGATGGCACCGATCAGGCGGTCGAGGTTCGGGCGGTCGCCAAGCTGCACAGCCTGGCTGACGACCTGAATCCCCATACGCTGAAGGAAGCCGAGACCCTTGTTGCCGAGAGCGGAAGCCTGGACCGAGATGCCCTCGGACGACCATTCCTTAAAGCGCTGCAGAAGCTGGCGCTGGATGTTCGTGTTGAGGGCGCCGGCGAGACCCTTGTCGGTGGACACCAGGATGATGCCCACCTTCTTGGAGTCATTCCGCTGAGTCAGGAACGGATGCTGGTAGTCCGCGATGCTCGCACGGGACAGATGCGAGGCAATCACTCGAATCTTGTCACCGTACGGGCGGGCCGCAAACATCCGGTCCTGCGCCTTGCGCATCTTCGAGGCCGCAACCATCTCCATCGCTTTGGTGATCTTGCGCGTGTTCTGCACGCTCTTGATCTTGCCGCGAATTTCCTTTGTACTGGGCATGGAATTGGGTCCTCGATTAGACGTTAGATGGCGCCGTTCTTCTTGAACTCGGCGATCGCACCCTTCAGGGTCTCCTCATCCTCCTTGGAGAGGGCCTTGTTGGTTTCGATCGAGTTGACGAGATCGGCGTAGTGAGTCTTCAGGTACTCGCGCATGGCGCGCTCGACCTTCATGGCGTCACCGACCTGGACATCGTCAAAGCTGCCGTTGTTCACAGCGTACAGAACAAGCGCTTCCTCCCAGACCTGCAGCGGCTGGTACTGGGGCTGCTTCATGAGTTCCGTGACCATGCGGCCGCGCTCGAGCTGCTTGCGGGTGACCTCGTCGAGGTCGGAGGCAAACTGCGCGAACGCCGCGAGGGCGCGGTACTGAGCAAGCGCGAGACGGACACCGCCGCCGAGCTTCTTGATGACCTTGGTCTGGGCGGCACCGCCGACTCGGGACACCGAGATACCGGGGTTGATGGCGGGACGGATACCGGCGTTGAAGAGGTCGGTCTCAAGGAAGATCTGGCCGTCGGTAATCGAGATCACGTTCGTCGGAACGAACGCGGTCACGTCACCGGCCTGCGTCTCAATGATCGGCAGAGCGGTCATCGAGCCGGTCTTGCCCTTCACTTCACCCTTGGTGAAACGCTCGACGTAGGCGGCGTTCACGCGGGCGGCGCGCTCAAGGAGGCGGCTGTGGAGGTAGAAGACGTCGCCAGGATAGGCTTCACGTCCCGGCGGACGGCGCAGAAGCAGGGAGATCTGGCGATAGGCCCAGGCCTGCTTGGTAAGGTCGTCATAGACGATCAGGGAATCCTGACCGCGGTCGCGGAAGTACTCGCCCATGGTCGCGCCGGCGTACGGAGCGATGTACTGCATGGCGGCGGACTCGGAGGCCGTGGCAGCCACGACGATCGTGTAGTCCATGGCGCCGTGCTCCTCGAGCTTGGCGACGACGTTGGCGATCGTGGAGGCCTTCTGGCCGATGGCGACGTAAACGCAGATGAGGTCCTTGCCCTTCTGGTTGATGATCGTGTCGATGGCGACGGCGGTCTTGCCGGTCTGACGGTCACCAATGATGAGCTCGCGCTGGCCGCGGCCGATCGGCACCATCGAGTCGATGGACTTCAGGCCGGTCTGCACAGGCTGCGAAACCGACTGACGGTCGATAACGCCCGGTGCGACCTTTTCAATGACGTCGAATTCCTTCGCTTCGATCGGGCCCTTGCCGTCGATCGGCTGGCCGAGAGCGTTGACGACGCGGCCGATCAGCTCGGGGCCGACCGGGACCGAGAGAATGCGACCGGTGGTCTTCACCGTGTCGCCTTCGGAAATGCCTTCGTAGTCGCCGAGAATAACGGCGCCGACGGAGTCACGTTCGAGGTTGAGCGCGAGGCCATAGACCTCACCCGGGAACTCAAGCATTTCGCCCTGCATCACGTCGCTAAGACCGTGAATGCGCGCAATGCCGTCCGAGAGGGACACGACCGTGCCCTGGGTGCGAAGATCAGCGGAAACGCCGAGGCCTTCGATACGCTTCTTCAGCAGTTCGCTGATTTCACTGGGATTGAGTTGCATCTTACAGCTCCGAATTTTATGCGGTGAGCGCCGTCTTCATCTGAGAGAGACGCGCGCGGATCGAGGCGTCGAGCAGCTTGTCGCCGACATGCACACGCACGCCGCCGATCAATTCCTTCTCGACCGAGACGACCGGGTGAAGCTTCACTCCCGGGAACTTCTTCGCTAGCGCTTCCAGCAGGCTCTTGACTTCTTCGTCGGAGAGCGGGAAGGCAGTCTCGATGTAGGCGTCGGCGACGCCCTCGGACTGGTTCTTCAGAATGCGGAATTGCCGCGCGATCTCAGGAAGCGCCTCAATGCGCCCGTTCTGAATCACAACGCGGAGCAGATTCTTGACTTCCTCGGCCTGATCAGAACCGATCGTGCCCTCGAGCACGCCGTAGACCTGATCCTCGGACAGTCCGGGATCCCCCGCGAGCTGAGCGACCAGCGGATCACGAGCGGCCTGCGCGAGCTGCGCGACGGCCTCGAGAACGCTGGCTTTATCCTGTGCGCTGGCTTTACGCTCTTCCAGGGCCTGCATCAGGCCTTCGGCGTAAGGACGCGCTATCGTCGAAAGTTCCGCCATAGTTAGAGCTTCGCCTTCAATTGATCAAGCAGTTGGTTGTGGGCAGCCTTGTCGACTTCGCGGGCAAGGATCTGTTCGGCCCCCTGAACGGCAAGCGCAGCCACCTGATCGCGGAGCTGATCGCGAGCACGCTGAACCTGCTGGGCAGCTTCAGCCTTGGCGGACTCAATGATGCGCTCGGCTTCGACCGTAGCTTGGTTCTTGGCATCCTCGACGATCGCCTGGGCGCGCTTCTCGCCATCGGCAACGATGGTCGAGGCACGGGCGCGGGCGGCCGCTTCGATGGCCTTGCCCTGCTCGGTCGCGACGGAAAGGGCCTTCTCACCCTTGTTCGCGGCGGCGAGGCCGTCAGCGATTTTCTTCTGCCGCTCTTCAATCGCGTGAATCAGCGGTGGCCAGATGTACTTCATGGTGATCCAGGCACCAAGAAGGAACACGACCATCTGTACAAACAGAGAGGCGTTAATGTTCATTGTTGAACCCCGTTAAGTCTGCGGCGCCGCGCCACCATCTGATGGGCGGGGCGCCGCGGACAGCGTCATTAAAAAGAAAGACGTTTGCTGGTGTCAGCTGAGTATTAGCCGACGAACGGGTTGGCAAAGGCGAACATCATGGCGATACCGACGCCGATCAGGAAGGCCGCGTCGATCAGGCCGGCGAGGAGGAACATCTTCGTCTGGAGCGGCTCCATGAGCTCGGGCTGGCGGGCGGAGGCCTCAAGGTACTTGGAACCCATCAGGGCGATACCAAGGCAGGCACCGATGGCGCCGAAGCTGATGATCATACCGCAGGCGATGGCGACTAAGGCGACGTTGGTCATTTTTCAAAGACTCCTAAGAGTTAAAAGGATGTTGAAAAAGGGAAGAAGTGAATTAAAGGAAATAATTGTCTGTTAGTGGCTGCTGTGGGCCTGTCCGATATAGACGAGCGTCAGCATCATGAAAATAAACGCCTGCAACAGAACAATCAGCACATGGAAAAGCCACCAGACGATACCGGCGATGACTTGTCCAAGTCCGGCAGCGGCGCCGCCCAGGGGACCCATCTCAAGCATGAAGCCGCCAAGGAGCGCAATGAGGAAGAACACGAGTTCGCCAGCGTACATGTTGCCGAAGAGTCGCATGCCGAGCGAGACGAACTTCGCGGCGTATTCGATGAGGTTCATCACGAAGTTCACCGGCCAGAGCAGCGGGAAGGCGCCGAACGGATGGGTGAACAGGCTGGCGGTGAAGCCGCCGAGGCCGTGAACCTTGATGCCGTAGTAGAAGAGCAGAACGAGCATGCCGAGCGAGAGGCCGAGCGTGCCGTTCAGGTCAGCCGTGGGAAGCGGACGGAGATGGTCGAGACCGACGAAGGTGGCCATCCAGGGGAACAGGTCGACCGGGATAAGGTCGATCATGTTCATCATCGCGACCCAGCAGAAGACCGTGAGGGCGAGCGGGGCGATGTAGGTGCGGTCACCGTGGACGATGGTCTTGGCCTGGTTGTCCACCATCTCGACCAACATCTCGACGGCGCACTGCATCTTGCCCGGAACACCGGAGGTGGCGTTTTTCGCGCCGAGGCGCAGGAGGAAGAACACGATCGCGAGCATGAGCAGCGCGAAGAAAATCGTGTCGTAGTTGAGTACAGAGAAGTCAATCATGCCGGTCATGTGACTTGACTGCAGATGCGCCATGTGGTGCTGTATGTAGCCCGTGGCGGTGAGGCTCTCGGTTGCCATGAAGTCTTATCCTTGTTTTTTCTTGAACAGCAGCACGAAGTAGCCGTTCATTACC
This sequence comes from Sutterella sp., assembly GCF_030539355.1. Lineage (GTDB taxonomy): Bacteria > Pseudomonadota > Gammaproteobacteria > Burkholderiales > Burkholderiaceae_F > Sutterella. Next base: position 79,345 of record NZ_JAUNSF010000001.1, on the reverse strand, counting down.
GCGATAAGTGAAATGAGGTAGACGAGCCAGTTCAGCTCATGAAAAAGCCGTGCCGTAAGAAGCATCAGCAATATCACGAACAGAACTTTTACAAACTCACCCAGCAGCGTCGTCAGGGCCCCGATCGTCGGACTCAGTCTCAACCCCCTCAGGGCGATCAGGGTGATCACCAGAAGAGTGGTTGCCACTGCATAGCAGAGCCCTCCGAGAAGTGCGGAGAGCCCGGCATTTTTTCCAAGCAACACAAACCCCAGAAGGGCTGCGACGAGGGTGATGGCGTACTGTGCAAGAACGACGCGCATCATATCAGAACGGGCGAGCATCCTTACACCAACCTAGGTAGGAATTTGAGTCGGTCAAAGTTTACTTCTTGAAGCAACTTCATCACAATGTACTAAAGCACTATTCGCAAATATCTATATCGGGATAGATCTGCACTATGAAGGTGCGGAGTCGGAGAAACCCCTAATTCGTCTCTCTTACGGGTTATCCCTACTCTTTCTGAATGTGATCCACGATGCCCTGAAGCTGATCGAGACTTGAGAACTCGATGACGATGCGGCCCTTGCCCTTCTGGTTGGCGGTGAGCTTCACGACGGCGCCGAGGGTCTCGGCGAGCGCCTCCTCGAGCCGCTCGTTGTCACGGGTCTTGATCACCACGCGCTTCCTGGGCTGGCCGCCCTCGAGGAGCCTCCTGACGAGATCCTCGGTCTGGCGCACGGAGAGCCCGCGCGCGGCCACGGTCTTCGCCGCGGTCACCTGCTCGGCGCCCTCGAGACCGAGGAGCGCCCTCGCGTGACCCATCTCGAGCTCGCCCCGCATCACCATGTCCTTCACCTCGTCGGTGAGGGACAAGAGGCGCAGCAGGTTGCTCGTCGCCGGGCGCGAGCGGCCGATGGCCTTCGCCGCGGCCTCGTGCGTGAAGCTGAACTCGTCGATGAGACGCTGCAGGCCCTGCGCCTCCTCGATCGGATTGAGGTTCTCGCGCTGAATGTTCTCAATGAGGCCGATCACGAGCGCATGCTCGTCGTCGACCTCCTCGATGAGGACCGGAACGGTCTCGAGACCGGCGAGCTTCGCCGCGCGCAGACGGCGCTCGCCCGCGATCACCTCGAGTTCGTCGCCGTCGGTCTCGCGCACGAGGATCGGGGAGAGCAGACCCTGCTCGCGGATCGAGTCGGCGAGCTCCGCGATGGAGTTCTCGTCCATGCGGGTGCGGGGCTGGTAGCGACCCGGACGGATGCGGTCCGTCTCCACCTCAACGAGGCGCCGGGTGCGGACCTCCTCCTCGAGCACGTTTGCGCTGAGGTCGCCCGCGAAAAGCGCGTCAAGTCCTCTGCCGAGTCCCTTTTCCTTTTTCTTTGCTGCTGCCATTTGTCCGCCCCTCAGGCTTTCTTCTCGAGGCGGGAGATCACCTCGTCGGCGAATGCCTTGTAGGCCATCGCGCCGCGGCTCGAGGGATCGTAGATCACGCCGGGCTTGCCGTAGCTCGGGGCTTCGGCCAGGCGGACGTTGCGCGGGATGATGGTGTTGTAGACCTTGTCGCCGAAATGCTTTTTGAGCTGCTCGCTCACCTGCTGCTGCAGCGTGATGCGCGGATCGAACATCACGCGCAGGATCGAGATGATGCGCAGGGCGGAGTTCTTGTCCTGGTGCACGCGGCGGATGGAGCTCACGAGATCCGTGAGGCCCTCGAGCGCGAAGTACTCGCACTGCATCGGCACGATCACGCCGTTGGCGAAGCAGAGCGCGTTGAGCGTGAGCATCGAGAGGGAGGGCGGGCAGTCAATCAGCACGTAGTCGTAGCGGTTGAGCACGGGCTGAAGCGACTTCTTGAGCCGCTGGTCGCGCTCGCGCACGCTGATCAGTTCGATCTCCGCACCGGAGAGCTCGCGGTTCGCCGGGAGCACGTCGAAGCCGCCCGTCTCGCTGCGGCGCACGACGTCATCGAAGGACTTCAGTCCGAGCAGCATCTGATAGACGGAGCACTCGACCTCGCGCTTGTCGATTCCGCAGCCCATGGTTCCGTTGCCCTGCGGGTCAAGGTCAACAAGCAGGACGCGGCGTCCGCGCAGAGCGAGTGCGGCGGCGAGGTTGACGGTCGTCGTGGTCTTGCCGACGCCGCCCTTCTGGTTGGCAATGCAGAAAACTTGGGCCATGGGTACGGGAAAAATCTAGAAAATTAGATGCATTGTAGCGAATGTGTCCCCGAGCACAGATTTTGCTCGGAGCCTCACTCGCCGAGATGGAGCCACAGGTCGGAGAAGCCGGCCCAGAAGACCGACACGCCGAGGCAGATCAGGATGAAGGCGAAGACGCGGGCGAGGGCGTCCGCGCCGGCGGCGCCCACCGAGCGGCTCACGCGGTCGCTGTAGCGGAAGCAGATCCAGATCGTGAGCACGGTGGCGATGATCGCGAGCAGGGTGCCGACCAGGTTGGCAACGGTGTAAGGAAGGCTGGTGCCGAGGGCGACCGTCACGGCGATGGCGCCCGGGCCGGTCGTGAGCGGCAGCGTGAAGGGGTAGAAGGCCATGGCCTTCAGGCGCGAGCGCGGCAGCGGCGTCGGCGGCTCCTTGTCCTCGTCATGCGAGGGCGCGTTCATGGCGTTCCAGCCCGCGGCGAAGAGCACGAGGCCGCCCGCGCAGCGCAGCACCCCGACCGAGATGCCGAAGAAGCCGAGGATCATGTGGCCGGCGAAGAGGCAGACCACGAGCACGACGAGCGAGAAGATCGAGATGCGTCCCGCGACGTACGCCCGGTCGGAGTTGGAGATATGGCTCGTCAGCGTCGCGAAGAACATCGCGCCGCTGAAGGGGTTGATCACGGGAACGAGCGTCGTGTACGTATATATGAAAGCGCTCAGGATGGCGCTTGAGATGATTTCCATTTGAGAACTCTTCAGTCCGCGGAAACTTCCTCCGGAAACTCCCGGAGAACGATGAGATGACGGGCCTCGCCGAGCGACGGGACCTCGATCGGAATGATTTCCTCGACCCGGGCGAAGGCGGGCAACGCCGCGATCTCCGCCTCGGGGAGCACGCCCTTCATGGCGAGCCACTGTCCGCCGGGGGCGAGCACACCGCGCGTGAGCGTGACGAAGTCCTCGAGCGAGGCGAAGGCCCGGCTCGTGATCACGTCCCATTCGCCGCGGAGTTTCTCCACGCGGCCGTGCACCGCGCGCAGGTTCTTGAGGCCCAGTTCAATCGCCGCCTGATTGACGAAGGCGGCCTTCTTGCCCACGGCATCGATGCCCGTGACCTGCAGGTCCGGGCAGAGAATGGCGGCGGGAACCGAGGGAAGCCCGCCGCCGCAGCCGACGTCAAGGAGCTTCTCGGCTCCCTCAAGTCGCTCCGCGCCCGCGCTCACGAGCGCCGCGCTGTCGAGCAGATGGTGCGTGAGCACCTCCTCGGGACGGCGGATCGCCGTGAGGTTGTAGACGCGGTTCCACTTGAGAAGAAGCTCCGCGTAGCGCCCGAAGGCGTCGAGCACGCGGTCGCCGTTCTCAAGACCGAGCGCGCCCAGGCCGGCGGCGAGCGCCGCGCGGTCAATGGCTGAATTGGTTGCTGCTGCCATCATTGGTTCCTGAATCAGCCGGCCGGGGTTTCCTTCCGACCGGCGCGCTTATCGTAATAGCGACGCCTGAGGTGAACAAGAAGCAGGGCCACGGCGGCCGGGGTCACGCCCGAAATGCGCGAGGCCTGGCCGAGCGTCTCGGGGCGGGCCGCGGTGAGCTTCTGCCTCACCTCGAAGGAAAGTCCCGTGACGGCGGCGTAGTCCATGTCCGCGGGGATCGGCATCGTCTCGTTGCCGAGCGACTTCTCGATCTCCTCCTTCTGGCGCGCGATGTAGCCCGCGTATTTCACCTCGACCTCGAGCTGCGTGCGCTCGGCCTCGTCGAGCTCCGAGAGGTCGACGACGGGCGCCCCGTCGCTGCGGGTGAGCGTCATGAGGGTCTCGAGCGTCACCGCGGGCCGTGCGAGGAGGCTCTTCATCGAGTACTCGCGCTCGATGCCGGTGCCGAGCACGCGCTCGGCCTCCGCGGCCTCGATGATCCTCGGGTTCACCCAGGTGCTCCTGAGCGTCTCCTCGGCGCGGGCAATGCGCTCGCTCTTGCGGCAGAAGTACTCCCAGCGCGCGTCGTCGACAAGCCCGAGCTCGCGGCCGAGCGTCGTGAGGCGCGCGTCCGCATTGTCCTCGCGCAGCGAGAGCCTGTACTCCGCGCGGCTCGTGAACATGCGGTAGGGCTCGGTGACGCCCTTCGTCGTGAGGTCGTCGACCATGACGCCCAAGTACGCCTCGTCGCGGCGGGGCACCCAGGCCTCGCGCCCGGAGGCGTGGAGCGCGGCGTTCGCGCCGGCGAGAAGCCCCTGCGCGGCGGCCTCCTCGTAGCCCGTCGTGCCGTTGATCTGGCCGGCGAAGAAGAGGCCCGGCATGGCCTTCGTCTCGAGCGAGCGCTTCAGCCCCCTCGGGTCGTAGTAGTCATACTCGATCGCGTAGCCGGGACGGAAGAGGTGGGCGTTCTCGAGGCCCGGCATCATGTGGATCATCGCGAGCTGCACGTCAAAGGGCAGGCTCGTCGAGATGCCGTTCGGATACCACTCGTTGACGTGGAGTCCCTCGGGCTCGAGGAAGACCTGGTGGCTCTCCTTGTCGGCGAAGCGCTTCACCTTGTCCTCGATCGAGGGGCAGTAGCGCGGACCGATGCCCTGGATCACGCCCGCGTACATGGGCGAGCGGTCGAGGTTGGCGAGGATGAGCTCATGCATCTCGCGCGTCGTGCGCGTGATCCAGCACGGGCGCTGCTCCGGATGCGGGGCGGCCGGGCGCATGAGCGAGAAGTCGGGCACCGGGTCAAGATCGCCCCACTGCTTCTCGCACTTTGAGAAATCGATCGAGCGGCCGTCGATGCGCGCCGGGGTGCCGGTCTTGAGCCTCCCCTGCGGCATGCCGAGCTCCTTGAGGCGCTCGGCGAGCCTCACGCTCGCCGGGTCGCCCATGCGGCCCGCGGGATAGTGCTCGAGGCCGATGTGCACGAGGCCGTTCAGGAACGTGCCCGCGGAGAGCACGACCGCGCGCGAGCGGAAGCGGATGCCCGTCTGCGTCACGACGCCGCGGGCCTCTCCGTTCTCGACGATCAGGTCGTCGGCGGCCATCTGGAAGACCTTGAGGTTCTCCTGAGCCTCGATCCGCTCGCGCATCGCGCGGCGGTAGAGCTGGCGGTCGATCTGGGCGCGGGTGGCGTGCACCGCGGCGCCCTTCGAGCGGTTGAGGATGCGGAACTGGATGCCTGCGGCGTCCGTCACCTGAGCCATCGCGCCGCCCATGGCGTCTAGCTCCTTGACGAGGTGACCCTTGCCGATGCCGCCCACGGACGGGTTGCAGGAGAGCTGTCCGACCGTCTCGAGGTTGTGCGTGATGAGGAGCGTGCTCCTCCCCATGCGGGCCGAGGCGAGCGCCGCCTCGGCGCCGGCATGTCCGCAGCCGACCACGATCACGTCAAACGTTTCGGGGTAATCCATTTCCAATCTCTTTTCAGAAAAACTTCACTTGCCGATGCAGAAGCGGCTGAAGATGATGTCGAGCAGCCCCTCGGCGTCCGTCTCGCCGAGGATTTCACCGAGCGCGCGCCCGGCGAGCCTGAGTTCCTCGGCGAGGAGCTCCGTCATGCCCGTCTTCGCGCGAGCGTGAGCGAGCGCGCCGCCGATATGCTCCCGCGCGCGGCGCAGGCACTCGAGATGGCGTTCGCGGGCGAGAAAGAGCCCTTCGGTGCCGCCCGCCATGTCGGAGAGCTCGAGCACGCGGGCCCGCAGCTCCTCAAGACCCTCGCCCGTGAGGGCGGAGACGGCGACGGCGCCTCGGTCCTTCAGTGCCATGACCGTTTCCGGATCGGCCGCGTCGGCCTTGTTGGCCACCGTGAGCAGCGGCGTGCCCTCGCGGACGGACGAGCGCACGCGCGCGAGCGCGGCCTCGTCGTCGGGGATGCGGCCCGAGGCGTCGGTGAGCGCGAGCACGATGTCGGCCTCGGCGATCGCGCGCAGCGTCCGGTCGATGCCCTTCTGCTCGACGATGTCGGAGGTCTCGCGCAGTCCCGCGGTGTCGATGATGCGGAGCGGCACCCCTTCGAAGGCCGTCCAGTGCTCGATCGAGTCGCGGGTCGTGCCGGCGATGTCGGTGACGATCGCGATCTCCTCGCCGGCGAGCGCATTCAAGAGGCTCGACTTGCCGACGTTCGGCGCGCCCACGAGCGCGACGGTGAGGCCGTCGGCGAGGACCGTGCCGCGGCGGGCCGTGGCGAGAAGGGCGTCGATCTCCCCGGCCGCCCCCTCCATGCGCTCGGTGATCTGCCGCTCCATCAGGCCGTCGAGCTCCTCCTCGGGAAAGTCGATCTGCGCCTCGGTGAGGGCGCGCGCCTCGTCAAGGAGCGTCCCCGTCGCGCGGACCCGGGTCGAGAACTCGCCCGTGAGCGAGCGCGCCGCCGCCTGGGCCGCCGCCTCGCTCACCGCGTCGATGAGACCGCCCACGGCCTCGGCCTGGGCGAGGTCCATGCGGCCGTTCAGGAACGCGCGCTTCGTGAACTCGCCGGGCTCGGCGATGCGCAGCCCCGTTTCGGAGAGCTTCCCGAGCGCCGCGCGCAGGATAAGCCGCAGCACCATCGGGCCGCCGTGCGCCTGGATCTCAAGCACCGACTCGCCCGTGTAGCTCGCGGGAGCGGGGAAGAAGAGCACGATCGCCCGGTCAAGGAGGCGCCCCTCCGCGTCCGTCACGGGAAGAAGGTGCGCATGGCGGGGCTCGAGCTTCACGCCGGGGAAGAGCCCGCCCGTGATCGCCGCGGAATGTTCCACGGGAAACGTCAGGCGCACGATGCCGATCGCCCCGCGGCCGGCCGCCGTGGCGATCGCAATGATCGGATCCTTGTCGCTGGGCATTTCGCTCGTGCTTCCTTCAGAATTAGGTGGTTAGAAAGAGGAGGGAATCCTCCTCGCTCAAGTTTTCTTCCTCAGAACCCAAGGACAACCTCAAACATGTCGCTTCAGCGTCCCGGATCCGGCAAGGGCCAGTTCTTCGGCCCCGCGCTCGCCGGCGTATGCATCGCAGTCGTGCTCTCCGTACCCGCGGCCGCCTTCACGGCCCGCTTTCTCGGGGACAACTACAACACGCGCGCGCTCGTCTACTGCTGCTTCCTGCTCTGGGTCGTCTGCGGTGCCGTCGCCGTCTTCATGAAGACCTGGAAGTCGGAGGAGAGCCGTCTCACGCTCCCGCGCATTCTGCTCTGGTTCCTCTCGGTCTGGCTCTGGCCGCTTCTGCTCGCGGCATCCGCATTGTCGCGCCGCCGCGGCTCCGAGTGATTCCCCCCTGAAGGGGAGAGAAAGAAGGCCGGGCCCGCCTTCCCTCATCAGAGGGGAAGGCCTGCCCGGCCAGTCTTTTTTCTCGGCGGGTGCGGGGATCAGAGGATCCCCGCCCTGACCGGGAAAGAGTGCGTCACTTCTGCTTCGCGAGGCGCTGCGCGCGCTCGTCGGCGATGGTCTTGTTGATCCACCACTGCTGCAGGATCGACAGCACGTTGTTCGTCAGCCAGTACAGAACCAGACCGGCGGCGAAGACGAAGAACATCACCGAGAAGACGATCGGCATGATGTACATCACCTTGGCCTGCGTCGGATCCGTGGGCTTCGGATTGAGGAAGATCTGCAGGAACATCGTCGCGGCCATCAGAGCCGGGAGGACGAACCAGGGATCAGGCACCGCAAGGTCCTGCACCCAGAGCAGCCACGGCGCGCCGCGCAGCTCGACCGAGCCCTGGAGCACCCAGTAGAGGGCGAGGAACACGGGGATCTGCAGGGCGATCGGGAGGCAGCCGCCGACCGGGTTGATCTTCTCGGTGCGGTAGAGCTCCATCATGGCCTGGTTGAGGCGCTGCTTGTCGTCCTTGTACTTGTCCTGGAGAGCCTTCATGCGCGGCTGGACCTCCTTCATGCGGGCCATCGAACGATAGCCGGCGGCGGAGACCGGGTAGAGGACTGCCTTGACGATGCAGGTGAGCAGAACGATCGACCAGCCCCAGTTGCCCACGATGCCGTAGAGGAACGAAAGCAGCCAGTAGATGGGCTTGGCGAGGAAGGTGAGCCACCCGTAGTCAACGACGAGCTCGAGGCCCGGAGCGAGCTGCTCGAGGCGTTCCTGCTCCTGCGGACCCGAGTAGAAGATCGCGTTGTCGGTCTGCTCGGCGCCCGGGGCGATCTCGTTCATCGAGACCAAGGTGCCCACGGCGTAGAGATCCTTCGAGACCTCGCGGGCGTAGTTCTGGCGGGCCTCGCCCTGCGGCGGGACCCAGGCGCTCACGAAGTGGTGCTGGACCATCGCGAGCCAGCCGTTGTCGGTGTTCTCAACGAAGGAGGCGTCCTTGTCGGCGATCTCGTCGAACGTGATCTTCTGGAACTTCTCCTCGTCGGAGTAGAACGCCGGACCCGTGAAGGTCGAGTACATCGTGCTCGCGCCGGCCGGGGCGGACGAGTCGCGGGTGATCTGGTAATAGATCTGCGGCTTGATCGCGGCCGACGTGCCGTTCTTCACGGTCGTGGCGACGTCAATGCCGTAGTAGCCGCGCTTGAAGGTGTAGGTCTTGCGGACCGTCACGCCGCCCTTCTCGGCCTCGAAGACGACGTCGAGCTTGTCGGAGCCGTCCATGCTGAGCGACTGGCTGACGAGCTTGAAGCTGTCGGCGTGCGTCGGGTAGTTGCCGCCCACGAGACCGGACTGCGCCGCATAGGTGTGCGTCGAGGTCGACTCGAGGAGCTTGACGTTGCCGAGGTCGCCCGAGGGCTCGCGGCCGAGGATCATGCCGGCGAGGCCGACTTCCTTCCAGTCACGCTGCTGCGGGAAGAGAAGCATCTCGGTGCCGACGATGCGGGCGCCCTGCTGGTCGAACGTGACCTTCATGCGGTCAGTGGTCACGACCACAGGAGCCTTGACGGGGTTCTCAGGCACGGCCTGGGCGGCCGCGGAAGCGGCCGTCGGAGCGGGGATGTCCGCGGTCGCGGCCTGCTCGGTCTGCTCGACCGGAATCGGCTCGAGACCGAGCAGCGACTTTCCACCCTTGTAGACCTGATAGTTGTCCCAAAGCATGAAAAGTGAGCCGCAGAGGATCACCCAGAGGAGTGCTCGCTGTACTTCTTTTCCCATAAAGCGCTCTCGTGTCTTGTAGTAAGACGAATTAAGGTTTGTGTGGCGGATTGTTCCCGTCGGCCTGCCCGGAGTCCTTCTCCGAGCAGTCTCTGCACCAGCAGCGCCAGCGGAAGCGTTCAGGCACGGGATCATAGCCCCGGCCGCCGAACGGATGGCAGCGAAGAAGACGTGTGAGCGTCATCCAGCCGCCCCGGAACGCGCCGTGCCGCTCGATCGCCTCGATGGCGTAGTTCGAGCAGGTGGGCAGAAACCTGCACTCGCGGCCGATCCACGGGGAGAGCGTGATCTGATAGAGCCTGATGAGCCCGACCATCACGCGCTGGAGCGGATTCATGCCTCCCCGGACCCGTGCCGGGCCTTGAGCCGGCGCTCGACGCGGGCGACGACGGAGTCGATCAGTTCCGCGGCATCCGCGTGGAGCGCCTTCTTCAGCCTGAGCCTCGAAGGAGCCCCGATCGTCTTCAGCCCGGCCTTGAGCCTCAGCGAGACATCAAGTCCGATCCCTTCGTCGCCGAGCATCCTGCGCAGTTCCGGCAGACGCTGCCGGGCAGCCTCGCGGAGGGCGCGCTTGACGATGGCGCGGTCAACGGAGAGCGGCGCGTTGCGCTTTCCCACGGTGACGCCGACGCGGATCCGCGCGGCCTCGCCGTTCTCAAGACATCCGGCGCTCAGATATGCGGAATGGACGCGGAACGACTGCGCATTCCGCGTCCTCAGTATCACCCCGAAGTCCTCCGTCCTGATCAGACGGCTTGAACGGGGAAATCCGAAATTCTCCGCCTCGCTTCCAGTCACGGCATTCTTCCGCAGCCGTGGGTCAGCCTGAAGCTGTTATTAGAGGGCGAGAACGTGACGGCCCTTCGCGCGACGGCGGGCGAGGACGCGGCGGCCGCCCTTGGTGCGGCTGCGAACGAGGAAGCCGTGCGTGCGGGCACGCTTGGTCTTGGAGGGCTGGTAGGTACGCTTGGTAGCCATGATTGTTCCTTTAAGTCGTAGGAGGAGAGCCTGCGGCGGTCGCGTCTCGCGGCCGCGGCGGCATATGAAGAATCCAGTGCTGCACGGAGCCCCGGGCAGCTTTCGCCGCATTCCTCCTCTGTGGTCTCCGACGACCCCGGAATGCAGGGCGGGACTGGAGGAAGCCTAGAAAAGCTCGCTATTACACCTCAAAAACGGGGTCCTTGTCAATCGCCGGGCTGTGGAAAAAGTCGCCGCCGTCCTTCCGGCGGCCCCCTGACGCCCGTCCGCAACCCCCAAGTAATCCGCGTCGGAAGCTGATAACACAATATGTAGTGTTATTACTCAATCAAACCACATTCTCTTGTGTACATTATGATGGATTGAGCGCTCACTCTCTTATCTTCCCCTGCGGCTGTAGGAACTTCTATTCACATGCTCATGTGGATAATCATCCGTGCGGCCTTTCCGGCACCCCGGTCTGTGGATAACTTTTTTACATAAAAATCAAGAAAGTCACTGAACGGGGAGGGTGAAGTTGTCCACATTTTTTCACCAGCCGGCATGAAAGAAGGTAAAATAGATATCTTGCACCCTTTCCGACGCATGTCCGCCGGACGAGTGCGGGCCCCGGCAAGCAACCCTTCAGCTCTTTTTTCGGCTTATGCAAGTTTTTTGGCAACAGTGTCTGGAAAGTCTCAAGCAGTTAGTGCAGAGCGCCCCCCGGATCTACGACACCTGGTTCAAGGTGCTCAACCCGATCTTCTGGGATCCGGACAACGGCATGCTGACCCTTGAGGCGCCGGCCTCCAAGGTGCGCTACCTCCGCGACAGCTACCTGAAGAACATTCAGACCATCGCGAGCCACATCCACGGCAGCCCCGTGAGCGTGTCGCTCGTGCCTGCCATGAGCCAGCCGGCGCCCGAGCCCGCCCCCGTCGCAGGTCCCTCCCCCGTGGACATCCGCCGCCGCGAGGAGACGGGTCTGCTCCCCGGCCTCACGTTCGAGAACTACGTCAACGGCAACGCCAACCAGCTCGCCGTCGCCGCCGCCGAGCACGTCGCGACGACCACCGGCACGCAGTACAACCCGCTCTACATCTACGGCGGCGTCGGCCTCGGCAAGACCCACTTGATGCAGGCGATCGGCCACCGCTACCTCGACCTGCACCCGAAGGCGCGCGTGCGCTGCGTCTCCGCGCAGGACTTCATCAACGAGTACACGGCCGCCGTCCGCGAGAGCGCGAACAAGACGCACGCGAGCCTCGAGAAGTTCGACGAGCGCTACCGCAACCTCGACCTGCTCCTCATCGACGACGTGCAGTCGCTCTCGGGCGCCAAGGGCTCCCAGGGCCAGTTCTTCCGCGCCTTCGAGGCGCTCGTGCCGCACAACAAGCAGCTCGTCATCACCTCGGACACGTACACGCGCGGCCTGAAGGACATCGAGCCGCGCCTGATCTCCCGCCTCTCGCAGGGCCTCTCGGTCGCCATCGAGCCGCCCGAGTTTGAGATGCGCACGGCGATTCTGCTCAACAAGGCCAAGGCCATGGGCGTGGATCTGCCCGACGAGGTCGCGGCCTTCATCGCCAAGCGCCTGAAGTCGAACGTCCGCGAGCTCGAGGGCGCGCTCCAGCAGGTCGTCGCCTATCAGCAGTTCCAGCCCTCGGCCTCCCGCGAGATCACGATCGACATCGCCAAGCGCGTGCTGCGCGACCAGTTCCAGGTCGTCAACAGCCTCATCACGATCGAGAACATCCAGAAGACCGTCGCCGACTACTACAAGATCAAGGTCGCGGACATGCACTCCAAGCGCCGTCCCGCCTCCATCGCGCTGCCGCGCCAGATCGCCATGTACCTCGCCAAGGAGCTCACGCAGCACAGCCTCCCCGAGATCGGCGAGAACTTCGGCGGGCGCGACCACACGACCGTCATGCACGCCGTGCGCAAGATCACGCAGGAGCGCAAGAGCAACGCCGAGCTCAACCATGAGATCCACGTGCTCGAGCAGATGATCCGCGGCTAAAAAAGAATTCCGGTTTTTTTAATCAAATCCTTTCAACACTGTCATGAAGCACATCTCCAGCCCCGTTGAAAACATGCTCAAGCCCGTCAAGGTCGTCTCGGGCATCGTTGAGCGCAACCAGTCCCTTCCCGTCGTGAGCAACATCCTCATCGAGCAGAAGGACACCCGCGTGACGTTCTCCACCACCGACCTTGACATCCAGATCCGCACCACCGCCGAGGTGGGCGTCCCGGGCGTCGAGGGCAGCTTCACCGTCTCCGCCCAGAAGACGAGCGAGATCCTCTCCGCGCTCCGTCCGCTCGACACGATCGACGTGAACATCAACGACGAGGGCCAGGCCGAGTTCGTCACGAGCAACGGCCGCTTCACGATGCAGACCCTGCCCGCGCAGGACTTCCCCGTGATCAGCACCTCGAACTGGACGTGCTCCTTCGCGATTCCCGCCAAGACCCTGCGCTACCTCCTCACGATGACCTCGTTCGCGATGGCCTCGAAGGACCACCGCTACTTCCTGATGGGCGTGCTCTTCGTGGTCGAGGGCTCGAAGCTCCGGTGCGTCGCCACCGACACGCACCGCCTCGCCTACTGCGAGGCCGAGGTCGACGGCCTCAACCAGGAGACGAAGGTCGAGGCGATCGTCGCGAGGAAGACCGTGCGCGAGCTGCTCCGCATCCTCCCCGAGGACGACACGCCCGTCTCGGTCAACCTCGCCGACACGCAGATCGGTCTCTCCTTCGCCGGCATCGACTTCGTGAGCAAGCTGATTGACGGCCGCTTCCCCGACTACCAGCGCGTGATGCCCACCGAGCAGACGAACCCGCAGTGCGTGCGCATCAACCGCGAGGAGCTCCTCCTCGCGCTGCGCCGCGTGCAGATTCTCACCAACGAGAAGTTCCACGGCATCCGCTGGCTCTTCAGCCAGGGCCAGCTCCTCATCCAGGGCAACAACGCCGAGCAGGAGGAGGCCCGCCAGACGCTCACGGCGCCCTGGACCTGGCCCGAGCTCGACATCGGCTTCAACCTGATCTACATGATCGAGCTCCTCACGAACCTGAAGAACTCCGAGGTGGACTTCCACTTTGCGCCGACCCCGAAGAGCGTCCTCGTGACGATGCCCGAGTCGGAAAACTTCCGCTACCTGATCATGCCGATGCGCATCTGATCCCCTCAAGGAATCGGAAGAGAGCCGCGCCCCGGATGAAAGGGCGCGGGGAACGTGCGGACTGCTCCTCATACACGGGAGAGTCCGCATTGTTCGCTAGTGAAGAACAGATTTCGAACGTTTAGCGGCCTCCCGGCGGCCCCGGATCCGAAGGATTCGAGGGGGCGCCCGGGGCCAAGGAAATACGGATCCAATGACCGAAGCGGAAAACCAGTCCCCCGAAACGCCTGAGGCTCTCCCTCAGGTCGCCAATCTCGACGAAGCCGTTCCCGATCAGAACCCGTCGGCCTACAACGAGTCGAGCATCCAGATCCTTGAGGGTCTCGAGGCCGTCCGCAAGCGCCCGGGCATGTACATCGGCGACACCGCCGACGGCACGGGTCTGCATCACCTCGTCTACGAGGTTGTGGACAACTCCATCGACGAGGCGCTCGCGGGCTTTGCGACGCACATCGAGGTGACGATCCACACGGACAACTCCATCTCCGTGGTGGATGACGGCCGCGGCATCCCGACGGCCATCAAGTGGGACGACAAGCACAAGCCCAAGCGCAGCGCGAGCGAGATCGCGCTCACGGAGCTCCATGCCGGCGGCAAGTTCGACAACAACGGCTACAAGATCTCCGGCGGCCTGCACGGCGTGGGCGTCTCGTGCGTCAACGCCCTCTCGAGCTGGCTGCGCCTCACGGTCCGCCGCGAGGGCGAGGCGAGGTTCCTCGAGTTCCGCCGCGGACAGGTGCAGAACCGCATCGTCGAGGAGGCCGCCGACCCCGTGACCGGCCAGACCGTCACGATCTCGCCGATGAAGCTCCTCGGGCCCACGAACCGCCGCGGCACCGAGGTTCACTTCCTCCCCGACCTCGAGATCTTCGAGCACGTCACCGAGTTCAGCTACGAGACGCTGCTCTCGCGCCTGCGCGAGCTCTCCTTCCTCAACTCGGGCGTGGCGATCACGATCCGCGACCAGCGCACCTCGCACGAGGCGAAGCTGCAGACCGACAAGGGCCTCATCGCCTACGTCGAGTACAAGAACCAGTCGAGGAACGTGCTCCACCCGAAGATCTTCCACGCCAAGGAGACGGTGCTCTCGAACGGCGTCCCGGTCGAGGTCGAGATCGCCATGCAGTGGCAGGACTCGTACAACGAGAGCCTCACCGCGTACACGAACAACATCCCGCAGCGCGACGGCGGCACGCACGTCACCGGCCTGCGCGCGGCGATGACCCGCGTGCTGAAGAACTACATCTCGCAGATGGAGTTCGCGAAGAAGGCGAAGGTCGACCCCGAGGGCGACGACATGCGCGAGGGCCTCACCTGCGTGCTCTCCGTGAAGGTTCCGCAGCCGAAGTTCAGCAGCCAGACGAAGGACAAGCTCGTCTCGAGCGAGGTCCGTCCGGCCGTCGAGGACGTGGTCGCCCGCGAGTTCGCGCTCTACCTCGAGCAGAACCCGAACGACGCGAAGATCATCTGCGAGAAGATCGTCACCGCCGCGCGCGCCCGCGAGGCCGCCCGCAAGGCCCGCGACCTCACCCGCAAGACCGGCGTGGGCGGGGGCCTGCCCGGCAAGCTCGCCGACTGCCGCGAGAAGAACCCGGCCTACTCCGAGCTCTTCCTCGTCGAGGGCGACTCCGCCGGCGGCTCCGCCAAGCAGGGCCGCAACTCCCAGAACCAGGCCATCCTGCCGCTGCGCGGTAAGGTGCTCAACGTGGAGAAGGCCGCGCAGGACAAGCTCCTCGACTCCGAGCAGATCCGCATGCTCACGCTCGCGCTCGGCACGAACATCGGCAAGAGCTTCGACATCTCGAAGCTGCGCTATCACCGCATCATCATCATGACCGATGCGGACGTGGACGGCGCGCACATCCGCACGCTGCTGCTCACGCTCTTCTACCGCCAGATGCCTGAGCTCATTGAGAACGGCTACGTCTACATCGCGCAGCCGCCGCTCTACAAGGTGCAGAAGAACAGCAAGGACAAGGGAAAGTTCCTGAAGGACGAGGCCGAGATGAGCGCCTACCTGACGGACCTCGCCCTCTCGGGCGCCTCGCTCTACCCGAACGCGGAGGCGGTCGCGAACGACGCCCCCGTGCGCGGCACGGCGCTCGAGACGCTCGTCGCCGAGTACCTGCAGGCCAACGCGGTCATCTCGCGCCTCGGAGGCGTGATCGACAAGGCCGTGCTCCTCGCCGTGGCCTCCGGCGTCGAGCTCTCGCTCGAGAACACGTTCGAGGCCGAGGAGAGCGCGAAAAAGCTCGAGCGCGAGATGCGCGACCCCAATGTCAGGG
This sequence comes from Sutterella sp., assembly GCF_030539355.1. GTDB lineage: Bacteria > Pseudomonadota > Gammaproteobacteria > Burkholderiales > Burkholderiaceae_F > Sutterella. Next base: position 63,738 of record NZ_JAUNSF010000001.1, on the reverse strand, counting down.
TCGAGGCCTACTGGGACGAGGAGGGCGAGAAGCACCTCCTCAAGGTCCACCGCATGAAGCACGGCAACGCCAAGACCACGACGGTGCACCCGGAGTTCCTGCTCAGCGCCGACTATCAGAAGCTCCGCGAGAGCTCGAAGATGCTCGAGGGCGTCATCGGCGACGGCGCCAAGGTGACCCGCGGCGACGCGGAGTGCCCGGTGAAGAACTTCGCCGAGGCCGTCAACTGGCTCATGCGCCAGGCCGAGAAGGGCCTCATCCGCCAGCGCTACAAGGGACTCGGCGAGATGACCCCCGAGCAGCTGCGCGACACGACGATGGATCCGAAGGTCCGTCGCATGCTCCGCGTGCGCATCGAGGACGCCGTTAACGCCGACGCGATCTTCTCGATGCTCATGGGCGACGTGGTCGAGCCCCGCAGGGCCTTCATCGAGAGCAACGCGCTCTTCGGCAACATCGACACCTGATCGCCCCCCGGTTCTTCAGAAGGCGCCTCGGAAGGCATTCCGGGCGCCTTCCGTGCATTCAAACCCTCACGAAACCCCGCCATGGCCAACCCGAACGAACAGCTTGTCGTCGCCGTCTCCTCACGGGCGCTCTTCGACCTCGAGCAGGAGCACCGTCTCTTCGAGGAGCAGGGCTACGCCGCATTCCGCGACTACCAGGTGAAGATGAAGGACGAGCCGCTCGCCCCGGGCGTGGCGTTTCCGTTCGTGAAGCGCCTGCTCGGCCTCAACAAGCTCTTTCCCGGATCGGAGCCCTTCCGGGTGGTCGCGCTCTCGCGGAACTCGCCCGAGACCGCGCGGCGCTTCTTCTCCTCGTGCCGGCACCATCAGCTTCCCATCCACGCCGGCGCCTTCACGTCGGGGCAGTCCACCTTCCCCTTCATCTCGGCCTTCCGCGTGTCGCTCTTTCTCTCCGCGAACCCGGCGAACGTCACCCAGGCGATCGAGGCGGGGCTTCCCGGCGGACTGGTGCTGCCGAGCGCCGTCAAGGACGTGGACGACGACGACCCGACGCTGAGGATCGCCTTTGACTTCGACGGCGTGCTCGCCGACGACGAGGCCGAGCGGCGCTACCAGGCCGAGGGCCTCAAGGGATTCACCGCGCTCGAGCTCGAGAAGGCCGCGACGCCGCACTCGCCCGGGCCGCTGCGCGGGCTCTTCGAGAAGCTCTCGCGCTTCCAGCGTCTTGACTACGAGCAGCGCGGCAGGACGGATCCGTACTTCAAGCCCGCCATCCGGATCTCGATCGTCACTTCACGAGGGGCGCCGAGCGAGGAGCGTCTCATCACCACGTTGAAGAGCTTCGGCATGAGCGCCGCGGAGCTTTTCCTGTTGGACGGCCTCGACAAGAAGGACATCCTGCAGGCGATCCGCCCGCATATCTTCTTCGATGACCAGCTGAGGCACCTCGAGAAGATCCAGACCCTGATGCCGAGCGTTCTCGTGCCCTTCGGAGTGCATAACCAGCACAAAAACGCTCCCTGATTTTCTCAGGAACATCAGAGAGATATGAAATGTTTTCAACAGATTGCAGTGATCAACCCACCGGATGCCCACAGGCAACCCACAAGGTAAAATCCTCTTGGTCCACCTCTTCCCCAATCCCCTTATTCAATTGATACTTTTTATATAAATAAGTAGTAGTTTGTAGTAGGGGAGCGCCTCTTCTGTGGATAACCGCATTTTATCAAGCGGGATCATGAAGATGCGCTGAAAGTTTAGGTGTGGACAACCCTGGGAAAGTCCTGTGGGGAACTTTGGACAGCCGGGGGAGAAAAACGGAGACCGCCGACGCCCTCCGCGAGTTGTCCACAAAAACACAGACCAAACAGAAAAGTTGTTCATACAGGTTGTTCACAGCAATCACATCATTTTTGTTGTTACTACTTGACCATGAAGTCCACCTCTCCCTTCCTGCCCTGGTTCGCGCCGAGGCTTTCCCGCGCCATGGCCGGTGTGCTCCAGAGCATCGGCCACAGGACCGTGTTCATGCGGGGAGAGCGCATCTATGAATCCCCGGGGTTCTTTCAGAAGCTGATGTTCGTGAGGCGCGGCATCGTCGCCAAGGCGCTCGTCGACCCGTTCCACGAGGACCCGCTCTTCCTGTCGCTCTCGGGCCCCGGCGCCCTCTGCGGCAGCTACGAGACGCTCTACCTGCAGGACCGCATGCAGAGGCGCCACTGGTGCGTGACCACCACCGAGGTGACGATGGTCAACGCCGATCTGCTGCTGCGCATCTGCGACCAGAATCCCGCCTGGCAGCGCGAGCTCTCGCACTATTCATCCGTCTGCGCGGTGAGCGACCGTCTCGGCATGCTCGTCGCGCACTCGACCACGCTCGAGGAGCGCCTCGGCGTCCTGCTGATCGTCTGCACGCACGTCGGGAGTCCCGACTTTCTCGACCGCCTGCGCGACGAGTCGGTCGAGTGGATCGCTCTCGGAGCGCTCCCGAGCACGCGCGTCGCCGCGTCCATCCTCAACGCCACCCCGGAGAGCGTGCGCGAGGTTCTCCGCCGCTGGGCCGGCTCGGACCTGATGCGCTACCGCTCGCACAAGATTCTCGTCCACCGCACTCACTTCCAGGCCTGCTGGGAGCGCATCGCTCCCATCCTGCGCACCGCCAACAGCTACGAGGCCGCGGCGCAGTCGAGCGGCCGTCTCCCGGTGCGCGACATGGACATCCCTTGAGACGCCGGTTTCATCAACACCTCTCGAAAGAGCATCATGCAGACAAAGATCATCACCCGTCAGTTATCAGTCATTGCCGCGTCGCTCGCCGGCGCCGCGGTGCTCTCGGGCTGCATCGCCGCGCCGCTCATCGTGGGCGGCGCCGCCGCGACCACGGCCTCGGTGGCCACCGACCGCCGCACGGCCGGCACGATCGTGAGCGACGAGGTCGTCGAGAAGCGCCTCTCGTACGAGATCGACCAGGTGCTCGGCAAGGCCCCGCATCACATCACCGTGACGGCCTACGAGGGCAAGGTGCTGCTCTCGGGCGAGACCACGTCGCTTGAGAGCCGCAGCCAGGCCGAGCAGACTGCGATGAAGAGCCTCGACGTGACGGGCGTCGTCAACGAGATCGCCGTGATGGATCCCGCGTCCGTGACGACCCGCTTCTCGGATTCGCTGCTCGCCACCAAGGTGCGCACGAGCATCATCGGCAACGGCAAGATCTCGCTCAACCAGATGAAGGTCGTGGTCGAGCGCGGCATCGTCTATCTGATGGGCCTCGTGACGGCCGAGGAGGCGCAGAACGCCGCCCACACCGCCAGCATGGTCTCGGGCGTCCAGAAGGTCGTGACCTGCTTCACGATCGCGACGGCCGAGGAGATCGCCGAGCGCATGAAGAACGTCGAGTCCTCGAAGACGGAGAGCACGGACGCGGCCGAGTAAGCCCGCGCCCGCCACGGGCGGCTCCTTGAATGACAGAGGGCGGATTCCTTCGCGGAACCCGCCCTCAGTGCATCCTGGGGATGATGATTTCTCAGAAGAGCCCGGCGACGAGCGCCCCGGCCGCGAAGAGGATGGCGAAGATGCCCTCGAGCTTCACGCAGCTGAACATGACGGCGTTGAGCTCCTCATGCTCGTGCCTCGGGAGGTCGCGGAAGGTCCGGATGGCCTTCGGCGCGCTCGCGAAGACGATGAGGCAGGGCCAGAGCGAGGGCGAGAGGCCCACGGTGAGAAGGGTCGTGAAGTAGGGGAGCGCGAGCAGCACGCTGAAGAGCTGCACGAAGCGGGGACGGCCGAGCGTCACGGCGAGCGTCATGCGGCCGATGCTCGCGTCGTGCTCGAGGTCTCGGTAGTTGTTGACGGCAAGCACCCCCGAGGCGATGGCGCCGAGGCCCGCGCCGAGAAGCACCGCGGCCGCGGAGAGCGTGCCGGTCTGCAGGTAGTAGGTGCCGCAGACGGCGGTGAGGCCGAAGAAGACGAGCACGAGCAGCTCGCCGAAGGGCGTGTAGGCGATCGGCTTCGGGCCGCCCATGTAGCAGTAGGCGGCGAGCACCGAGGCGAGGCCGACGAGCGCGAACACCCAGCCGCCGAAGTAGATGAGGACGGCGGTGTTGAGGAGCGCCAGCACGATCATCACGCGGATGGCGCGGCGCGCCGTCGGCAGACTGATCCAGCCGAGCGTCGTCGCACGGGGCAGCCCCCTGCGGTTCCCGGTCTCGGCATTGCGCTCGGCGTAGCCGAGGTCGTTCTCCATGTTGGAGGTGGCCTGCATGATGATCGCAATGAGGAGCGTGAAGACCGCGACCACCGGACGGAAGCCGTCCGACTCGCACCAGGCGAGCGCGAGGGAGGCGATCACCGGCGCGCAGGCGATCATCCAGGTCTTAGGCCGGCAGAAGGCCATCCAGGCGCCCAGACGGCCGGGATAGGGGCGCTCCGCGGGCTGCTGAGCGGGTTCGGTCAGTTCTTCTTGCTCCATGGCGGTCAGTTCCTCCTCAGTACACGAACTTCACTTCGGGACAGGCGTGGAAGGCGCGGTACACGCTGTCCAACTGCTCGCGGGAGCGGGCGACGACCGTGACGGTCACGGACATGTACTTGCGGGTGCGCGAGTAGCGCACCTCGATCGTCTTCTCGTCAAAGTCCTCGAAGTGGGCCCGCGCGATGTCGGCGACGGTCTGCGGGAAGCTCGGGGTGTTGTTGCCCATCACCTTGATCGGGAAGTCCATCGGGAACTTCATGAGCTCCTCGGCCTCCTCGACGGCCTCGACGAGCTCCGGGCCGCCGGACTCGCCCGTGACCGGCGTGTCCATGGTGATGATGTCTTTCTTTTCCTCAGTCATTTTCTTTCAGCAATCGGGTCTGGTTTCAGTGAAGCGCGTCCTGGCCGAGCGCGAGGCGCAGCGTGTCGATGAAGCGCGAGAGGAAGCTGCCGAGCGGCACGTCCTCCTCGGCGACGAGCGGTGCGGTGACGATCATCCGGCCGTTCTCGAATATCTGCAGCTCGCCCACGCGGTCGCCCTGCTTCAGAGGGGCGATGAGCGGGGAAGAATAGCTCACGCGCAGATCGAAGGCCTTCGAGCCCTCGGAGATCATCCGCTCGCGGCTCGTGGTCGCGTAGACCGGGAGCGGCACCACGGCGTTCACCTCTTCGAGGCTGCTCTTGAAGACGGGAAGCTTCGCCGCGACGGTGCCCGCCGGGTACACCTCGAGCGTTTCGTAGTCGCGGTAGGCGCGGAGAAACAGCGACGTGAGGCGCTCCCGGAGCGTCCCCGGATTCGGGTCGTTGAGCTCAACGGCGATGAGTCTGCGGATGCGGGCCTCGGTGCCGCGCGGGTTCTCGGAGAGCACCGCGGCGCTCGCCTGACCGTTGCCGGGCGAGACAAAGATGCCGGTGATGGCGGGGCTGCGCTCAAGGAAGAAGTTCGCGGTCTGCTGCGGCGGGATGCCCGGGATCTCGAGCGTCTGCGCAGCACCCCAGATGCGTGCGATCGGGAAGCGCTCGTAGAGGCTGACGGCGATTTTCGAGACATCGCGCGCGCTGGTCGTGCAGGGCGCCGTCTCCGAGCAGGGGAAGGCGAACTTCGGCTCCGCGATGCCCGCGCGTCCGAGCGCGGCGTTCATGCCGGCCGAGAACTCCTCCGCGGTCATGCCGAGCGCGGCGGGGATCGCTGCGAGCGCCTCGGGCGAGCCGTTCATCAGCACGGCCTGCAGGAGCGTGGCGAGATCGATCTCACGCGCGGGCTCGGGATCGTCCTTTTCCTTCGATGCATCTGCGGGCCAGGGGCTCGGCACCATGTCAAAGAGGCTGCGGCTGCGCTCACGCATGATGTCGAGCGCCGTGTAGACGGCGACCATCGGGGCGACGCCCGAGGCGTCGACGGCGCGGTCGGGCTCCTCCTCGAGGATCGTCTGGCCGCTCTCGAGGTCAACGATGACGGTCGAGGCGGGGGCGGGCGAGGAAAGAAGCGCGGCAAGGGGCAGCGCGAGCAGTAGTTTTCGGATGAACATGCCTCTTCGAAGGGGGCGTCTTCGCACGGGGCGGCGCGCCGCTTGTGCCAAAATTGAAGGAAAAAGCGCTCTTGGGGATCCTCATGGATCCCGAGGCTAGACAATATAACTGAGCGGGGCCTCCGACGCGCCCGCACCCGCTGAAACCCCCAACTCATGTCCGCCAGCAGTTTCCTGAGCGCGCTCAAGAGCTCGCTCTCGCCCGACGTCGAAGTCGAGTGGAAGGCCGAGACCGGCTCCACCAATGACGACCTCAAGGCCCGGGCCCACGCAAAGGCCTTCACGGGCCCCGTTCTTCTCACCGTCGACCGACAGACCGCCGGACGCGGCACGCACGGCCGTGTCTGGAGGCCGATGGCCGGGACGCTCATCTTCTCCGTGGGCCTCCCCGTCACGCGCCCCTTCCTCTCGGCGGCGCCCGGCATCGTGAGCATCATCGCCGCTATGGCGGTGGCGAAGGCCGCCAGCCAGGGCGCTCGCGAGAAGGTGCTCGTCAAGTGGCCCAATGACATCTGGACCGCCGGCGGCAAGGCGGGCGGCATCCTGATCGAGACGGTGACGGACCGCACGGGCGCGCGCAGTCTCATCATCGGCTGCGGCCTCAACCTCGCCGTCGAGCCCGGCGGCCGCACCGGGAACGGATGGCCGATCACGGCGATCACGCCCCGCGTGTCCGTACTTTCGGCGGAGATGCGCGGAGAGCTTCTCGGGCTTATTGTTTCGGAGCTCCTCGCGCAGTTCGCCTCCGTACGCTCGACGCAGGATTTCGCTCGGCTGATCGAGCGCTGGCCGCTCTACGACGCCTTCCACGGAAGGACGGTCGTCTGGAGCACCCCTGACGAGCCCGGACACGAGACGGCCGGCATTGACCGCGGCATCGACGCCACGGGCCGGCTCATCATCGAGGGGCGGCGCGGGGAGTGGAGTGCACTGTCGGGTGAGCTCATCTCGCTCCTCGGAGAAGAGAAGAAGAAATAAACACCGGGGGAGAAGAGGGAAGTGAAGACACTCCTGATAGATCTTGGCAACACGGCCCTGAAGTGGGCGCCGCTCGACGAGGAGCTCGAGCCGACGATGGTGATCCACCGCGGCCGGACGGGATTCAAGAGCAAGCTCTACGCGGACTGGCTCAAGCTCGCGCCGGACCGCGTGCTCGGCTGCACGGTGGCCGCGCCCGAGCTCGCCTTCTCGGCGACGAAGTTCTTCAACGAGCACGGCATCGCCTGGCAGTGGGTGCGCTCCCAGGCGGCCTTCGAGAGCGAGGACCTGGTGCTGAGGAGCCGCTACGACGAGCCCACGCAGCTCGGCGCCGACCGCTGGTGCGCGGCGCTCGGCGCGATTGACACGGCCGAGCCCGGCGAATCGGTGCTCGTGGTGCAGATGGGAACGGCCACGACCGTGGACGCGGTCTTCTGCGAGGCCCCGGGGAAGTACGTGTTCCTCGGCGGCCGCATCGCGCCCGGGCCCTCCATGATGCAGAGCTCGCTCTCGGACGGCATCACGGCGCTCTCGGGCGACGTGGGTGACTGGAACCCCTTCCCGACCAACACGCGCAACGCCATCGGCACGGGCATCCTCGACAGCCAGACCGGCCTCGTGCGCATCGCCTACGACGAGCTCGTCGCCTACGAGGAGTCGCGCGGGAGCACGAACCGCGTGCGCGTCGTGCTCGCGGGGGGAGCTGCGAAATTTGCCGAGCCGCGCTTGCGCAAAATGCTCCCGGAGGTGACACTGAGGCACAATCTTGTTCTGCTCGGACTCGCCGCAATGGCGAGGCACAAGCCGATCAGGAAGCCCGTGACCGGGGTCTTCAGCCTGTAAAAACCCTCCCGGCTTTTTCCCTCAGAAAGCTTTAAATGAAATACTTCGTCATCCTTCTCGCCCTCGTCGCCACAGCGTTCACCGCCCTCCTCTACATGAAGAGCGACGAGGAGACTCTCCGCACCGTTCCTGAGCAGGGGGCGGGGGTGACGCTTGATGCAGTGACGGTGCCGAAGGCGCTCCCCGTGGTGCGCAAGGCCGAGGAGGAGCCCGTGGCGCCGCCCGCGGCCGAGCCCGTGAAGGCGGAGGAGAAGCTTCCGCCCCCCGTCTTCGTCGAGCCCGTGCTCTCCACGGTGCCCGTGGCAGAGGCCGTCTGCCTGCGCTACGGCCCGGTCGAGCGCAAGGGGCTGCCGAAGCTGCGCCGCAAGCTCGAGAAGACCGGCGTCCTTGACCGCATGATCATGGAGCACGCGGACATCGCGCAGCGCATCGTCTATGCGGGCCCATACAGCACGAAGAAGAAGGCCGCCGAGGCGCTTGAGACGCTCACGGCGGCCGGACTTCAGAATGGCGAGGTGATGGAGCTCGACGGCGGCCATTACGCCGTCAGGATCGCGCAGACCGGGATCCGCTCGCTCGCGCAGCGCTGGGCCCGCGAGGCGGCCCGCGCCTGGTCGCTCTCCAACGTGGTCGTCGAGGAGCGCGGCGGGCGCGAGGGCTTCGTGAAGCTCGTCTTCCCGAACCTCACGCGGGACGAGAACGACCGCATCCGCAAGGTGCTCGGCGAGGAGAACCTCGCCTCCTGCCCCGACTGATCTCAGAAGGCGGACTCGACCTCGGAGAGGCGGGCCGCGAGCTTCGGCAGCAGGGCCTTCGCGAGCGCACGGCGCTCAGCCGTGATCTCAGGCGCGACCGTGCGCTGGCGCGGTCCCCAGGGGCACTCCGGGAAGAACCCGTCATCGCGCCAGCGGGCGATCAGATGCCAGTGCACGTGCGGCACCATGTTGCCGAACTGCGCCCAGTTCATCTTGTCGGGATGGAGCGCGGCGATCATCTCCTCCTCGGCGGCGTCGAGGAGCGCGCGCAGCTCGGCGCGCTTCTGCGCCGTGAGGGCGGTCATCTCGGGGCTGTGCTCCCGGTCGACGATGCGGATGAACGCCGGGAAGTCGTCGCTTCCCGCGTCGATCGCGTAGAAACGGCGGCCCCGCCAGAATTCACCCTCGGGCTTCTCCGCGCAGAGCGGGCAGTTCTGAGTCATTTTTTGAATCTCCTTTCATCGAATCGTCAGTCGACGAGGCGCAGCACGCCTTCCTCGTCCTCGACGATCTGGTAGTCCCATTTCTTCACGCCCTTCATGTCCTCGAGCCAGGCGGCGACGGGGACGCCGAGCTCGTCGAGCGAGTAATTGATGAAGCTCTCGGCCTCGAAGGGCGTGGCGAAGTTGTCCTCCTCGCCGTCCGCCCAGCGGACGATCACCTGCGTGACGCAGTCGCGGCGCATGACTGACTCACTTCCCGGCGTGCGGAACGGCCGCGATCACGCGGGCGAGCGTCGCGGTAAGGCGCTCGACATAAGGCAGCAGGAGCGACTCGTTCGGCGCATGGGCGCTTTCCTTCGCGCCGAGCAGACCCGCGTTGAAGAAGCTCGCCTCGGGGAAGCAGGCCGCGAAGTTCTTCATCGTGCCGATGGTCGCGCCCTCGAAGCAGAACTCAAGGCCGTTGCCCCAGAACTCGCGGCTCGCCTCGTCGGCGGCCTTGAGCAGCCACGGGGCGAGGTCGGGGGCGACGAAGCCCGGTTCGGCGAAGCTGTCGAAGACCGTGACGCGGGCCTTCGAGGGGACGTTCTCCGTCACGGCGCGCTCGGCGGCCGCAAGCGCGGCCTTCGGGTCGGCGCCCGCCGGGATGCGGAAGGAGAGGGCGAGCGTGGTGCTCGCGCGGATCAGGCCGCTCGCCGAGCTCGTGGGGGGAAGGCCGTCGGCGCCGAGGATCGAGAGCGTCGGCTCCCAGGTGTTCATGCGGATCGCGGTCGCGGGGTCGCTCGAGCGCGGCTCGGTCGAGCCCGCCCAGGGGAAGTCGAGGACTTTTTCGCCCAGGATCTTCGCGCAGCTGCGGATCTCCTCGAGGATGCCCTCGGGAATCTCCACATGGAACTCGGGGATCTTCACGCGGCCCGTGGCCGGGTCCTCGAGGCGGTCAAGGAGCTGGCGCATCACGGCGAACGAGCTCGGCACCTTGCCGCTCGCGGTGCCCGAGTGGACGGGCTGCTCGAGCACCTCGACCTTGAGCTTGAAGCCGCCGACGCCGCGGAGGCTCCGCGTGAGCCAGAGGCGGTCGTAGTCGCAGAGGCCAAGGTCAAGGATGGCGAGGACGCAGGGATTGCCCGCGCGCGCGGTGATGTCCTCGAGGTACTCGACGAGGCCCACGGAGCCCGACTCCTCGGCCGTCTCGAAGAGACCGACGATGCGCGGATGCGGCGTGCCCTCCGCTTCGAGCGCCTGCACGGCGGTGAGGCCCGCGTAGAAGCTGTAGCCGTCGTCGGCGGCGCCGCGGCCGTAGAGGCGGTCGCCCTCGACCACCGGCGTCCAGGGGCCGAAGCCCTCGCGCCAGCCCTCGGTCTCGGGCTGCTTGTCGAGGTGGCCGTAGAGGAAGAAGGGACGGCCGTCGTGGCCGCCCGTCGCGGGGAGGTCAATGAAGAGCGCCGGGGCGATGCCGGGCTTGCTGATGATGTCGAAGGTGCCCGCGGGGAAGCGCTTCGCGCCCCAGGCGGCGGCCTGCTCGAGTGCGGCGCGGAGGTAGCCGTTCGCCTCCCAGTTGCTGTCGAAGGACTGGCTCTTCGAGGGGATGCGGATGAATTCCTTGAGCGCCTCGAGGGTCTCGCCCTTCCAGGCGTCGCGGATGAATTCCGTTGCAGTCGTCATTTGTCTACCTCAGTCAAAGTTCATCAGAAAGGCGGCCGGCCCCCGGGGGCCCGCCGGCTTTCTCTTCAAAAATTCGTTGTCCCGAATGGTAATCCTCACCGCTCGATGCTGAAGGCGCTCACGCCGAGCCTCGAGCCCACGGACTTCGCCTCGATGGCCGCGGCGTCGTGCGTGAGACCTCCGCCCACGATGACGCGCCAGAGCGTGCCGTCCTCGACGATGCGCACGTTCCTCGCGCCGCCCTCGTCGGCGGCGAGCACGGCCTCGGCATGGGCCGCGAAGGCCTGGGCGTTCCCGGCCTGCGAGAAGGAGCCGATCTGCACGCCCCAGCCGCTCTGCGGCATGCTCGAGGCGACGATCGCCTCGACGGGATCGACCGGGTAGTCGGGATCCGCGGCCGCGGTCTGGACGGGCGTCGAGACAGGTGCGGTGACCGCAGCCGGAGCTGCGGCGGGAGCGGGGGCAGGCGCGGGTGCCGGGGCCGGCGCCGGGGCGGCGCCCTCTTTCCACGAGCCCGAGCGGATCTCGCTCCAGGTGAGGCGCCGCACCTCCACGCGCGCGGTGCCCTTGCTCGAGTAGTCGAGGGTCTTCGCGGCGGCGTAGGAGAGGTCGATCACGCGGTTCTGCAGGAAGGGGCCGCGGTCGTTGACGCGCACGATGATCGAGCGGCCGTTCTCGAGGTTCGTCACCCGGGCGTAGGACGGCAGCGGCATCGTCGGATGCGCGGCCGTCGGCTCGTACATGTCGTAGGTCTCGCCCGTGCTGGTCTTCTTGCCGTGGAACTGCTTGCCGTACCAGGAGCCCGTGCCCGTCTGCCGCATCGCCGTGTCGGAGGTGACCGGCGTGTACCACTTGCCGAGCACCTTGTAGGGGCGCAGCGACGCCTTTTTGAAAGGCTCGACGCGCGGGCTCGCGTTCTCCGCCCCGGAGCCGGTGAAGAAGGTCGGCGGCCCGTCGTTCTCGAAGTAGGGGGAGTTCGAGCTGCATGCGGTGAGGAGAAGCAGGGCGGCCGTGGCCGCACCGAGCGCGAACGAGCGTCCGGCGGTCATGAGTGGTGCTCCCGGAGGAAGGTGAACAGGATTCAGTCCTTCGACTCGGCCGAGATGGCGAGCAGGATTCCCGTGCAGACGCCGAGGATCAGAAGCGCCGTGCCGCCGTAGCTCATGAAGGGCAGAGGGACGCCGACCACGGGCAGGATGCCGCTCACCATGCCGATGTTGACGAAGGTGTACGTGAAGAAGATAACGCCGATCGCCGAGGCGAGGAGCCTGGAATAGCGCGTGGGCGCGTAGGCCGCGATGATGAAGCTGCGCGAGATGAGCGCGAGGTACGCCGCGAGAAGCAGCGTCGCGCCCACGAAGCCGAACTCCTCGCCGAAGACGGCGAAGATGAAGTCGCTCGTGCGCTCCGGGATGAAGTCGAGGTGCGCCTGCGTGCCCTCCATCCAGCCCTTGCCCTTGAAGCCGCCCGAGCCGATGGCGATGAGGGCCTGCAGGATGTGGAAGCCCTGCCCGAGCGGGTCTAGCGTCGGGTCCAAGAGCGTCATCACGCGCTCGCGCTGGTAGTCATGCAGGAGCGTCCAGAGGAACGGGAGCGCGAGGATGAGGGCCGCGAGGCAGCCGAGCACGATGCGGATGCTCACGCCGGCGAAGAAGATCACCGAGAGCCCGGCGATCGAGACGAGGATCGCGGTGCCGAGGTCGGGCTGCTTCAGGATGAAGGCCACCGGGATGAGCAGCAGGCCGAGCGCGGCGAAGTGGTCCCACCAGCGCAGCGACTCGCTTCGCTTCCAGTAGTACCAGGCGAGCATCATCGGCACGGCGAGCTTCATGATCTCCGAGGGCTGGATGCGCACGCCGATGTTGAGCCAGCGGGTGGCTCCCTTCACGGTGACGCCCGCCACGGCCGTCGCGGCAAGGAGCACGCAGCCGAGAATGAAGCATGGGAGCGATATGCGCTCGAACCATTTCACGGGGACGAGCGACACGACGAACATCGCGACCGAGGCGATGATGATGTTCCTCAGCTGGTCCTCGATGCGCCACGGGAAGGAGTGGCCCGCCGAGAAGAGCGTGATGAAGCCCACGGTGACGAGGCACATCACGATCGCGAGAAGGAGCAGGTCAAAGCGCAGCACGCGCGCGAGGAGCCAGCGCGCGGAGAGCGACGAGATGCGCACGACTTCGTTTTTCATCTCTCGTTTCCTCCGGAGCGTCCGGCGCGCTGGCGCTGGGCCTTCATGTCAATGAGCGGGACGCCCTTCGGGGGCGGGAGCTCGAGCCGGTTCTCGCCCGTGAGCCAGTAGTCCATCATCTCGCGGGCGACCGGGGCGGCGGCGCTCGCGCCGAAGCCGCCGTTCTCGACGAGGATCGCCACGGCGATCCTCGGGTTGCGCGACGGCGCGAAGGCGATGAAGAGTGCATGGTCGTGCAGTTCGCGGCGCAGCTTCTTCGCGTCGTACTTCGCGTCCTGCGCAATGCTCACGACCTGTGCGGTGCCGGTCTTGCCAGCGACGCTGTAGGGCGTGCCCCTGAAGACCGAGCGGGCCGTGCCGATGCGGGTGACGTCGGTCATGCCGGCGATCACCACGTCAATGTTGCGGTCCTTGAGCGGTATCTTTCCCGCGGGCTCGGGATTCACCTCGGTCTCCTCGCCCGTGACCGGGTCCTCGATCTTCGAGACGAGATGCGGGGTCATGATGACGCCGCGGTTGGCGAGCGTCGCCGTCGCGTGCGCGAGCTGCAGCAGCGTGAAGGCGTTGTAGCCCTGCCCGATGCCGAGCGACGGCGTGTCGCCGACGTACCAGGGCTGCTTGTAGCGCTTCTCCTTCCATTCGCGGTTCGGAAGGATGCCCGTCTGCTCGCCCACGAGGTCGATGCCCGTCTTCTGGCCGAACTTCCACTGCTTCATGAAGTTGTAGATGCCGTCGACGCCGATCTGCGTGGCGAGCCAGTAGTAGTAGATGTCCGAGGAGATCGCGATCGACTTCCTCAGGTTGAGCATGCCCTTCGGCGAGCCCGTCACGTCGCGGAAGCGGTGGTTGCCGACCTGGAAGACGCCGGTGTCGTTGAGCATGTAGTCGGCCGTGACCGCGCCGGTCTCGAGACCGGCGAGCGCCATGAAGGGCTTGTAGGTCGAGCCGATCGGGTAGAGGCCGCGCATCGCACGGTTGAGGAGCGGCTTCTCGGGCGAGGTGTTCAGATAGTTCCAGCTCTCCGGATCGATGCCGCCGGGGAAGAGGTTCGGGTCGTACGTGGGCAGCGACGCGAAGGCGAGGATGCCGCCCGTCTTCGGCTCGATGGCGATCACGGCGCCGGTCTTGCCTTCCATCGCGGCCTCGGCGACGCGCTGCAGGTTCATGTCGACGGTGAGGCGCAGGTTCTGGCCGGGCTTCGGGGCGACGATGTCGAGCGTGCGCACGGAGCGGCCGCCCGCGGTCACCTCGAGCGTCTCGTGGCCCGGGGTGCTGTGGAGCACGTGCTCGTAGCTGCGCTCGATGCCCACCTTGCCGATCTCGCGCTCGCCGGTGTAGAGCTCGAGCGTCCCCTCCTTCTCAAGGCGCTTCTTGTCACCCTGGGAGATCGAGCCCACGTAGCCGAGGATGTGGCTGCCCAGGGCGCCGAGCGGATAGATGCGGTGCTCGCGCTGGTTCACGTCAACGCCGCGGAAGCGCCATCGCTGGCCGAGGAAGACGGAGACCTCCTCCTCGGTGAGGTCCGAGCGGATGGGAATGCCGTCGTAGCGGTTCAGGTCCTCGCGCAGGCGCCGGAACTGGCGGCGGTTCGCGGGGGTGATGGTGACGACCTCGGAGAGGCGGTCGATCAGCTGGTCGAGGGGCTCGGCGGTCTGGTCAAGGGTGATCTCGAGCGACCAGGAGAGCTGGTTGGCGGCGAGAAGGGTGCCGTTGCGGTCGAAGATCAGGCCGCGCGAACCGCGGTTGGTGGTCGTCACCGTGCGGTTCGCCTCGGCGCGCTGGACGTAGCGGTCCCCCTGGATGATCTGCAGCCAGCCGAGGCGCAGCACCAGAATGGAGAGGCACAGGACGACGAGGCCCCAGGCGAACATCAGTCTGCGCCTGAAGGGCCCGATGTCCTGGTCCTCTTCCTTGAAGGCAAGGGATTCGATCGCCATGGCGCGTCAGAGCGTCTTGACCGGCTCGGGGCGCGGCCTGAGGATCTTCGCCCAGACGGGCCAGATGAGGGCGCCCGTCACGCTCGAGAGGAACCACTCCCAGCCGGGCCACAGGCCGTCGAACCAGAGGCGAACGAGCATCACGAGGATCTGCGAGAAGAGAAGCAGTGGCAGGATGTGCAGGCTCTGGCCGATGAGATTGAACCACGCGAGCCGCCGCGCGAGCGAGGTCGTGAAGTAGCAGAGCGTGACGAAGGCGAGCGCCTGCTGCCCGAGCACGGAGCCGTTGATGACGTCCATCAGGATGCCGCAGATGAAGGCGACGGTCATGCCGGCGCTCTCGGGCTGCCTCAGCGTCCAGTAGATGATCGTGAGCGAGAGGAAGTTCGGCATCCAGAGCCAGGGCGAGCCCGCGATCGTGAAGACGATCGCCATGAGGAAGGTGAAGACCACCCAGGAGGCGGACGCGGGGCGCTCGAGGCGCACGGAGTCGTCGGCAGCGCGCAGACCGCTGTAGTCGGGCTTCATCATCTGCGGCTTCTCCTCTCAAAGCGGGTGCCCTCGGGCGTCTCCTTGAGCTCGGCCGCGGGGTCGGGATCGGTGAGGACGACGGTCGCGAAGAGCATGTCGTCGATCTCCTCGACGGCGCGCGCCTCGACGCGCAGGTAGGGTTCGCCCGGCTGATAGGTCGCGCTCGTCACGGTCGCGCAGAGGACGTGCTTCGGGAAGACGCGGTCGAGGCCCGAGGTGACGAGCTCGTCGCCCTCGCGGAGGTCCGCGCCGGGAAGCGCGAAGAGCACCGAGAGCGCGCTCTCGCCCGTGCCGGCGAGGACGAAGAGCGCCCCGGTCCTGCGGTTGATGACCGAGAGACGCATCGTGTGGTCGGTGATGAGCGTGACCTCGGACAAGCGGCTCACGGTGCGCGAGACCTGTCCGAGCACGCCGAAGGGGCCGATGACGGGCATGCCGATGCGCACGCCCTCGCGGTCGCCGACGTTCAACTGAATGCGGCGCGAGAAGGGATCGGCGACGCGGCCGATCACCTCCGCGGTGGAGATGCGCTCGGAGTCCTGGCCCACGGTCGAGAGGAGCTTGCGCAGCGACTCGTTCTCGAGCTGCACCTCCTCGTAGCGGGCGGCCTTGAGCTGCAGGAGCTGGTTCTCCTCGGAGAGCCGGGTCACCTCCTCGTTCAGGCGCCGCTTGCTGATGAAGTACCCCTCGGCCTCGCTGATGAGGCGGCCGGGCAGGTGGATGACCTCAACGACGGGCGAGGTGAAGCTCACGATCGTGCTGCGCACGCCGTCGAGCGCCTTCAAGCGCCCGTCGACGAGAATCGCGGCCACCGAGAGCATCAGAAAGAAGATGAACTTGGCCTTTGCCGACACACCCTGCCGAAAGAGCGGCGGAGCTCCGTATTCCATTCCTAAGACCGACCTCCTCGGCAGGGGAAAAATCAGCCGGCAGCGAAAGCGGTGCGCAGCTTGTCCATGTTCTCGAGCGCGATGCCGCAGCCCTTCACGACGCAGTTGAGCGGCTCCTCGGCGACGTGCACCGGAAGACCCGTCTCCTCCTTGAGGAGCTGGTCGAGGTCGCGCAGCAGCGCGCCGCCGCCCGTGAGCATCAGGCCGTGCTCGGCGATGTCTGCGCCGAGCTCAGGCGGCGTCTTCTCGAGGGCGTTCTTGACCGCGACGACGATCTGGTTCAGGGGCTCGGAGAGCGCCTCGAGCACCTCGTTCGAGTGAACGGTGAAGGTGCGGGGCACGCCCTCGGAGATGTTGCGGCCCTTCACGTCGATCTCCATCATCTCGGAGCCCGGGAAGGCCGAGCCGATCTTCTTCTTGATCAGCTCCGCGGTCGGCTCGCCGATCAGCATGCCGAAGTTGCGGCGGATGTAGTTGATGATCGCCTGGTCGAACTTGTCGCCGCCGACGCGGATGGAGCCGGCGTAGACCATGCCGCCCAAGGAGATGAGACCCACCTCGGTCGTGCCGCCGCCGATGTCGACGACGAGCGAGCCGGCGGCCTCGTTGACGGGGAGGCCCGCGCCGATGGCGGCGGCCATGGGCTCCTCGATGAGGAACACCTCGGAGGCACCCGCGGCGAGCGCGCTTTCCTTGATCGCGCGGCGCTCGACCTGGGTCGATCCGCAGGGCACGCAGATGATGATGCGCGGGCTCGGCGCGAAGAGGCGCGACGGATGAGCCATGCGGATGAACTGCTTGAGCATCTGCTCGGTGACCGTGAAGTCGGCGATCACGCCGTCCTTCATCGGGCGGATGGCGTTGATGTTGCCCGGGACGCGGCCGAGCATCTGCTTGGCCTGGTGACCGACGGCATGAATGGTCGTCTTGCCGTTGGGACCGCCTTCCTGGCGGATGGCGACGACGCTCGGCTCATTGAGGACAATGCCCTTGCCGCGGACGTAGATCAGCGTGTTGGCCGTTCCGAGGTCGATGGCGAGGTCGTTGGAGAAATAATTTCTGAAGAAGCCGAACATTTAGGTTTCGCTCGAATTGTGGGAAGCACTTTGTGCGGACTGAAATTTTGAGACCTTCCGGGGCAGGTCCGGGCGTGCCGCACGCACAATTTTGCAATGATAAACTAACTCACCTTTAACAAGGAGCAGGCTGTCCCCTGTGCCGCACGGTCGTGTGTATGGGGTTGTTACGTGATTTCCGTACGATTCCTCTCCGTCACAGCCGGACGCCGTTTCCTATCTCACTCTTTCCCCTCGAGACGTCACCATGCCTTTAAGCGCCGGCGACATTCGCCGCATTGCAGATCTCGGCCGCATTGACATTTCTGAAGAACAGATCACGGTCATGCAGGGCGAGCTGAATGACATTTTTCAGATGATCGAAGAGATCCGTTCCGTGGACACCGAGGGCATCGAGCCGATGCCCAATCCGCACGACGGCGTTGAGCGCCTCCGTGAGGACAAGGTCACGGAGGAAAATCACCGCACCGAAAACATGCAGAACGCTCCGGAGAAGTCCGAGGGCTACTTCCTGGTTCCCCAGGTGATCGAATAACCGCCCCCGGAAAGAGAATCCGTCATGGAAAATGCATTTGCTTCCGTCGCCGAGCTGTCTCGGCGGCTTCAGAGCCGCGAGGTCTCGGCCGTTGAGCTTGCCCGCGGCTATCTTGAGCGTATTGAGGAGAAGAAGTCCCTCAATGCCTTCCTCGACGTCCGTCCCGAGGAGACGCTCCGCCAGGCCGAGGCGGCCGACCGCCTGATCGCCTCGGGCGAGGCCGGTCCCCTCGCGGGCATCCCGATCGCCCACAAGGACATCTTCGTCACGAAGGAATGGGCCTCGACCGCCGCGAGCCGCATGCTCGAGGGCTACATGAGCCCGTTCGACGCCACCGTCGTGCGCGGTCTCAAGTCGGCCGGCATGGTCACGCTCGGCAAGCTCAACTGCGACGAGTTCGCCATGGGCTCGGGCAACGAGAACTCCGCCTTCGGCCGCGTCGGCAACCCCTGGGACGCCAACGCCGTCCCGGGCGGCTCGTCGGGCGGCTCGGCCGCCGCGGTGGCCGCCGGCCTCGCGCCGATCGTCACGGGCACCGACACGGGCGGCTCGATCCGCGAGCCCGCGAGCTTCTGCGGCGTCACGGGCATGAAGCCCACCTACGGCCGTCCCTCACGTCTCGGCATGATCGCCTTCGCCTCGTCGCTCGACACGGCGGGCCTGCTCGCGCACTCCGCCGAGGACTGCGCCATGGTCTTGGGCAGCATGGTCGGCCACGACCCCTGGGACTCGACCTCGGTGGACATGCCCTCCGAGGACTTCACGCGTGACCTCGGCCGTCCCGTGAAGGGCCTGCGCATCGGCGTGCCCCGCGCCTGGATGGGCGAGGGCCTCGACGCCGAGGTGCTTGCCTCGATCGAGAAGGTGCTTGATTTCTACCGCTCCGAGGGCGCCGAGATCGTCGACATCGATCTGCCGATGGCGAAGCTCGGCGTGCCGGTCTACTACGTCGTCGCCTGCGCCGAGGCGAGCTCGAACCTCTCGCGCTTTGACGGCGTGCGCTACGGCCACCGCGCCGCCGAGTTCGACGACATCATCGACATGATGAAGAAATCGCGCGACGAGGGCTTCGGCCCCGAGCCGAAGCGCCGCATCATGATCGGCACCTACGTGCTCTCGCACGGCTACTACGACGCCTACTACCTCAAGGCCCAGCGCGTGCGCCGCCTGATCGCCCGCGAGTTCCACGAGACCTTCAGGAAGGTCGACGCGATCGCCTGTCCGGTCACGACCGGCACGGCGTACGACTTCGGCGCCAACGCCGACCCGGTCTCCGCGTACCTCTCGGACCTCTACACGGTTCCCGCCTCGCTCGCGGGCCTGCCCGGCATCGCGATGCCCTGCGGCCTGCACTCGAACGGCCGTCCGATCGGCCTGCAGCTCCTCGGCGAACACTTCACCGAGTCCCGTCTGCTGCAGCTCGCCGACGCCTGGCAGCGCGTGACCGACTGGCACCTGCGTCACCCGCAGGGCTGCTGATCTCTTGAGATAAAGGACACCTAAAAAATGGAATGGGAAGTTGTCATCGGTCTCGAGACGCACGTTCAGCTCGCGACCCAGTCGAAGATCTTCTCCGGGGCGCCCTGCCACTTCGGTGATGATCCCAACGTGAACGCCTGCTACGTGGACCTCGCGCTCCCGGGCGCTCTGCCCGTGCTCAACCGCGGCGCCGTCGAGCGCGCGATCCAGTTCGGCCTCGCGATCGACGCGACGGTGGCGAACCACTCGGTCTTCGACCGCAAGAACTATTTCTACCCGGATCTTCCGAAGGGCTATCAGATCAGCCAGTTCGAGCTGCCGATCGTCATCGGCGGCCGCGTGACGTTCGCCGTCGAGCCCAAGAAGGGCGATCCGTACATGAAGACGATCAACCTCACGCGCGCCCACCTCGAGGAGGACGCCGGCAAGTCGGTGCACGGCATCGTGCACGGTCACTCCGGCATCGACCTCAACCGCGCGGGCACGCCGCTCCTTGAGATCGTCACGGAGCCGGAACTGCGCAGCGCCGCCGAGGCCGTGGGCTACGCCAAGGCTCTGCACGCGCTCGTCGTGTGGCTCGGCATCTCGCGCGGCAACATGCAGGAAGGCAACTTCCGCTGCGACGCCAACGTCTCGGTCCGCCCGAAGGGCGCCACCGAGTTCGGCACCCGCTGCGAGATCAAGAACCTCAACAGCTTCCGCTTCCTTGAGGAGGCGATCAACTACGAGGTCTCCCGCCAGATCGATGTGATCGAGTCGGGCGGCAAGATCGTCCAGGCCACGCGCCTCTACGATCCGGACCGCGGCGAGACCCGCCTGATGCGCACGAAGGAAGACTCGATGGACTATCGCTACTTCCCCGATCCCGATCTGCTGCCGCTCGAGGTGAGCGACGAATGGATCGAGCGCGTGAGAAGCGAGATGCCCGAGCTTCCGGGCCAGATGCGCGAGCGCTTCACCAAGGAGTTCGGTCTCCCTGAGTACGACGCCTCCATCCTCACGTCGAGCCGCGACATCGCCGACTACTACGTCGCCGTCGCCGCGAAGGCCGCCGACAAGAAGATCGCCGCCAACTGGGTGATGGGCGAGGTGGCCGCCGCCGTGAACCAGGCCGAGGGTCTCTCCTTTGCCTCCGCGCCCGTGACGCCGGAGCTTCTCGCGAAGCTCCTCGCGCGCATCGCCGACGGCACGCTCTCGAACAAGGGCGCCCGCACGGTCTTCGCCGCCATCTGGGCGGGCGAGGGCACGGACGTCGATCAGTTGATCGAGGCGAAGGGCCTCAAGCAGATCTCCGACTCCGGCGCCCTCGAGGCGATCGTGGACGAGGTGATCGCCCGTAATCCGAAGTCCGTCGAGGAGTTCCGCGGCGGCAAGGAGAAGGCGCTCAACGCCCTCGTCGGCCAGTGCATGAAGGCCACGAAGGGCAAGGCGAACCCGGGGCAGCTGAACGAGCTCCTCAGGAAGCGCATCGCCGGCTGATGACCTGATCTCAGGCAAGACAAAAGCCCGGACCTCCTCGGAGGTGCCGGGCTTTTGCTTGCCTGGGATCCTCAGGGGCGGGGTTTCACGTGGAACACCCGCTCCGGGGGCAGGAATTACGCGCCGTAGCGCTCGCGGTAGGCGGCGACCGCGTCGCGGAAGCCGGCGACCGCCTTCGCCTTCTCCGACGGGCCGTCCATGAAGGCGAGCAGGTCGGTGAGCGAGATGATGGAGGCGACCGAGAGACCGAAGGTCTTCTCGACGTCCTGGACGGCCGAGCTCTCGGTCATCACGTCGGCCGTGCCGCCGCGCTCCTGGCGGTCGACGGCGATCAGCACGCCCGCGGGGGTGGCGCCGGCGGCCTCGATGATCTTGACGGACTCGCGCACCGAGGTGCCCGCGCTGATCACGTCGTCGATGATCACGACGCGGCCCTTGAGGGGCGAGCCGACGATGACGCCGCCCTCGCCGTGGTCCTTCGCCTCCTTGCGGTTGAAGGCCCAGGGCACGTCGCAGCCGCGGCGGGCGAGGTTCATCGCGACGGATGCGGCGAGCGGGATGCCCTTGTAGGCCGGCCCGAAGATCATGTCGAACTCGATGCGGCCCGCGTCACGGGCGGCAAGCAGCGTCTCGGCATAGAAGGCGCCGAGGCGGTCGAGCAGCGCACCCGTGTTGAAGAGGCCGGCGTTGAAGAAGTAGGGCGAGAGGCGTCCGGCCTTCGTCTTGAACTCACCGAAGCGGAGAACGTCCGCGTCGAGGGCAAATTCGATGAACTGCTGCTTGGTCGATTGCATGGGGGAGTCTTTTTCGGCAGAGGTGGGATGGTGATGGGCCGCGCTATAAAATCCGAGGATTCATGCGCCGCGCCTTCAGGAAAGGCGGCGAGCCCGAAACCTTGAAATTATAGAAGCGCCCGAATTCCCCGCCTATGCTCCGCATTCTCACCTTCAACGCCAACGGCATACGGTCCGCGGCCCGCAAGGGCTTCCTCGAGTGGTTCGCCCGTCAGGACGCGGACATCCTCTGCGTGCAGGAACTGAAGGCCCAGATTCCCGATCTCCCCGATGAGATCAGGGACATCCCCGGCTACCGCGGGTACTTCCACTGCGCGGAGAAGCGCGGCTACTCGGGCTGCGGCCTCTGGACGCGCATCGAGCCCGCGGCCGTGCGCACGGGGTTCGGCGACGCGGAGTTCGACGCCGAGGGGCGCTATGTGGAGGCCGACTTCGGCGCGCTCACCGTCATCTCGGCCTACTTCCCCTCCGGAACCTCCTCGGACGAGCGCCAGGCGGCGAAGTACCGGTTCCTCGAGCGCTTCGCGCTGCACCTGCAGGCGCTCAGAGACGCGGGCCGCGAGGTCGTGCTCACGGGCGACGTGAACATCGCCCACAAGGAGATCGATCTCAAGAACTGGAAGGGGAACCTCGACCACTCGGGGTTCCTCCCCGAGGAGCGCGCCTGGCTTGACCGGCTCTTTTCCGAATCGTCAGGCTGGGTGGACGTCTTCCGCCGGCTCGACCCGAGGCCCGAGCGCTACACCTGGTGGAGCCAGCGCGGGCAGGCCCGCGCGAAGAACGTCGGGTGGCGCATCGACTACCAGATCGCCACCCCCGGCGTCGCCGGGACGGCCCGGGCGACGGACATCTACGCCGCGGAGAAGTTCTCCGACCATGCCCCGCTCTGGGTGGACTATGACTTTGATCCTGTGGGAGGCGCACGATGAAGCGCATGAGCCTTGCGGACATCCTTTTCACCCAGGGCTTCGGCACCCGCTATGACTGCCGCCAGATCGTGCTCGCGGGCGCGGTGTCGGTGGCGGGCGAGACGGTGACGGACCCCGACCGGGTCTTCGAGCCCGACCATCTCGTCGTCACCTGGCGCGGCGAGGACTGGCCGGTGTGCGAAAAGGCGATCATCGCCATGAACAAGCCCGCCGGGTACGAGTGCTCCTTGAAGCCCTCGGCGCACCCGTCGGTGATGGGGCTCCTGCCCGGCCCCCTCAGAACCCGCGGCGTGCAGCCCGTGGGGCGCCTCGACTGGGATACGACGGGGCTCCTCATCTTCACCGACGACGGGGCGCTTCTGCACCGCCTCACGCACCCGAAGAAGCACGTGGCCAAGGTCTACGAGGCCCGTCTCGCGCATGCGCTCACCGACGACGAGGCGGAGAAGACCGTCGCGAAGCTCCTCGGGGGCGTCGTGCTCGACGATTCGCCGAAGCCCGTCGCCGCGAAGGACGCGCGGATGCTCGCCCCGGACCTCCTCGAGCTCACGATCTGCGAGGGCAAGTACCACCAGGTGAAGCGCATGGTCGCCGCCTGCGGCAACCGCGTCGCGTCGCTGCACCGCCGCGAGGTGGGCGCCTGCCGGCTGCCCGAGGACCTGAAGGAAGGCGAGTGGCGGTGGCTTGACGGACCCCAGGCGATCCTCGGCGGGGGACGCGGCTGATGGCGGACGAAAGGAAACGCTCGAGCTGGCGCGTCTACGCGGAGCCGGGCGCGGTCCGCATGGCCTTCTTCGGCTTCAGCTCGGGACTGCCGCTGCTGCTCGTGATCGGCACGCTCGGCTTCTGGCTGCGCGAGGCCGGGGTGGACCTGCGCACGATCGGCTTCTTCTCCTGGGTGGGCCTCATCTACGGCTTCAAGTGGCTCTGGGCGCCGCTCGTCGACCGTCTGCCGATGCCCTTCCTCTCGCGCGGGCTCGGCCAGCGCCGGGCGTGGCTGCTCGCCGCCCAGGTGCTCCTCATCGCGGGGCTCGCGGGACTCGCCACGGCGGATCCCCGGGAGAGCCTCGTGCTCTTCGCCGGGCTCGCGCTCGTGACGGCCTTCGCCTCGGCCACGCAGGACATCGCGCTTGACGCCTACCGCATCGAATCCGCCGGGAGCGAACGGCAGGCCGCCTACGCCGCCATGTACCAGACCGGGTACCGCCTCGGCATGATCTGGGCGGGCGCGGGCGCGCTCGCCATCGCCGCCTGGGCCGCGGGCGGCGGGACGGGCTACCTCCACGAGGCCTGGACCGTGAGCTACGGCGTGATGGCCGCCTCGGGGCTCGTCGGCGTCGCGGCGACCCTTCTTTCGCCCGAGCCCGCGCATGCGCCCCGGACTGCAGCCCCGGAGGGGGAGAAGCGCTCGCTCGTTGAGAAAGTGCGCCGGGCGCTCGTCGACCCCTTCACGGACTTCTTCTCGCGCTTCGGCTGGGCGGCGCTCGCCGTGCTCGCGCTCGTGGCGAGCTACCGCATCTCGGACGTGGTGATGGGCGTGATGGCCAATCCCTTCTACCAGGACCTCGGCTTCACGAAGGAGCAGGTCGCCGCGGTGAGCAAGATCTTCGGCGTCGTGATGACGCTCGCGGGCGCCTTCATCGGCGGCGCGGCGGCGATGCGCTGGGGCGTGCTGCGGGTGCTCCTCGCGGGCGCCGTGCTCTCGAGCGTGACGAATCTGCTCTTCTCGGTGCTCGCGCGAATCGGCGCGGACCTCGGGTTCCTCGTCGTCACCGTCTCGGCGGACAACCTCGCCGCGGGCCTCGCGAGCGCCGCGTTCGTCGCCTATCTCTCGGGGCTCACGAGCGCCGGGTACTCGGCCACGCAGTACGCGCTCTTCTCGTCCCTCATGCTGCTTCTGCCGAAGTTCCTCGCCGGGTTCTCGGGCATCGCCGTCGAGGCGATGGGCTACTCGGGGTTCTTCATCGGCACGGCGGCGCTCGGTCTCCCCGTCTGCCTCCTCGTGCTCCTCGTGATGCGCGTCGCGCCGGGGAGCGCGGCCTCCGGGAAGTAGAGGAAAACGAAGGGCGTCATGAACTGTTTCATGGCGCCCTCGTTTCTTTGATTTCGCAGCGTTTCAGTGACGCGGCCCGCGGAAGCCGGGACCGCGGCCGCCGCTGCCGGCATGACCGCCGTGGCCTCGGATCGGGCGGGCAGGGCGCTTCGCGGCACGGGGCTTCTCGGTCTCGCGCGGCTTGAAGCCGCGGGTGACGCCCGCGATCTCGGCGGCGCTCTCCGCGACGTCCTCGATCGCCTGCTTCAGGTTCTCGAGCGGGCTCTCGAACTCGAGCTCGTTCTTCACCTCCTGCATGTCCCCGGCGAGATCCTCCGGAAGATGGCGCAGGATGCCGAGCAGCGCGCTGTCGACGAGCTCGTTCTCCGTCTCGCGCAGCCCGGGCCACCGGTTCATGGCCTCGAGGAACCCCGCGGCGAAGGGCTCGAGCGCCGCGATGGCCTCGTAGCCGCCCACGGGACGGCCGCGCTCGTCCTCGACGTCGTAGATGATCGGGTCGAGCGGCTCGCAGGCCTCGAGCGTGCGCTCGATCGAGCGGTAGCGGCGGTAGACGAGGTCCTCGAGCCGGCGCTGCTCGGTTTCATCCTTGAGCACCGCCTCGGGGCGTCCCTCCTCGTCAAAGACGTAGGGCATCCAGTCGCTCGGACTCACGGGCTCGGGCAGGAGCACGAGCGCCGTGAGGAAGCCGTCCATGCGGTCGGCCTCCATGGATTCATAGGGCTCCTCGATCTGCGCGAGCAGCTCGCCGATTTCAACGAACTCATCGTCAGAGAGCGGGACGTCGTAGGGGTTCTTGGTCATTGTGGGAAAACTTCGCTCGGGGTCGAAAGAATCAGGATGCCGCGCTCGGCTCGGGCTCGGGGGCGGGCGGAACCGGCTGATCTGCCTGAACCGGCTGCTGCGGCGCGGCGGGTGCCGCAGGGGCGGCAGGCGCCGGAGCAGCAGAAGCCGCAGGGGCGGCTGGAGCCGCGGGCGCGGGCACGGCCTGGGCGGGCTGGAGGGTCGCGCTGAAGGCGTGGAGCGCCTCGTGCACGCTCTCGGCGGAGCGCCGGCGGAGCAGGCCGCGGGCGAACACCTCGCACTCGTCGGCGCGCAGCGCGAGGATGCGCTCCTTCATGGTCGGGATGTGCGCGGGATCCATGGAGAGCGCGGAGCACCCGAGGCCGATGAAGAAGGGCGTGAGGTCGCGGCGCGCGCCCATTTCGCCGCACACCGAGATTTCCTTGCCGGCGGCGAGCACGCGGCGGATGCTGTCGGCGATCAGGCGCAGCACGGCCGGATGGCACTCGTCGTAGTAGCGCGAGACGCGCGCGTTCGTGCGGTCCACGGCGAGCGTGTACTGCACGAGGTCGTTCGTGCCGAGCGAGAAGAAGTCAAGGAGCGGAATGAGGTCGGCGAGCACCGCCACGGTGGCGGGCAGCTCGATCATGCCGCCCAAGGGTATGTCGTCGCGGTACTTGAGCCCCTCGGCGGTAAGCTGACGGGCGGCCTCGGCCATGCACTCGCGGACCTCGTGCACGTCCGTGGGGCTCGAGACCATCGGGAGCAGAATGCGGACGTCGCCCGCGACGGCCGCGCGCATGAGGGCGCGCAGCTGCGTGATGAAGAGATCCTTGAAGGCAAACGAGAAGCGCAGGGCACGAAGTCCGAGCGCGGGGTTCTCCTCCTTCTCGAGGTCGACGTGCAGACGCACGAGCGCCTCGTTCGAGAGCATCTTGTCGCCGCCCAAGTCCGCCGTGCGGATCGTGGTCATGCGGCCGCGCATGGCGCGGATCACCTTCTGGTAGGCCTCGACCTGCTCCTCCTCGTTCGGCAGGTCCTCGCGGTTGAGGAAGAGGAACTCCGTGCGGAAGAGGCCGATGCCGTCCGCGCCCGCCTTCTTCGCCTCCGCGGTGTCGTCGGGAAGCGCGATGTTGGCGTAGAGCGCAACGGTCTGGCCGTCGAGCGTGACGGCGGCCTCGCTCTTCAGCTTCACGAGGCTGCGCTTTCTCTGCTTGAGCGCGCGCATGGCCCGCGAGGCGGTCTTCTTCTCCTCGACGGAGGGCTCGAGGCGCACCTCGCCCTTGTCGGCGTCGATGAGGACCTCGCGGCCCGTGCCGATGCGCTCGAGCGCGTCGGCGACGCCCACGAGGGTCGGAATGCCGAAGCTCGAGGCGAGAATGGCGGAGTGGCTCGTGACGCTGCCCGTCTCCATCACGATGCCGACGATGTCGAGGTCGTCGCGCTCGCGCAGCTGCAGCATGTCCGCGGGCCCGAGCTGGTCTGCGACGAGGATCACGGGGACCTCGAGCTCGTCGGCCTCGAGGAGGCTCGCCGCGGAGCGGCGGCCCGCAAGCACGCGCTGGATGCGCTGGAAGACGTCCGAGATGTCCTCGATGCGGTTCCTCAGGTAATCGTTGTCGATCTGCTCGAAGTCGCGGCGGATCTGCTCGAGACGCTGCGAGAGCGCCCACTCGGCGTTGACGAGCTTCTCGCGGATCAGCGCCGAGGTCTCGGTGATGAGCGACGGATCCTGCAGGATCGTGCGGTAGACGTCGATGAAGGCCGCGGCCTCGGCGGGCGCGTCCTCGTCAAGAGTTTCGGAGATGCCCGAGAGCTGCTTGTCGACCGCGGTGGTCGCATAGCGCAGGCGCTGGATCTCGCCGCGCACGTCCTCCTTGGCGATCGGGAACTGAGGAATCTCGAGGTCGCTCGAGGAGAGCTGCAGACCGGTGCCGTAGGCGACACCCGGGCAGACACGCAGTCCCTTGAGCGTCCGGGGAAGGGGTTCCTCGGTGACGGCGACTGGGGCGGCCTCAGCCTCGGCCGGGGCCGGGGCGGGTTCCTTCAGAACTTCATCGGGGGGCAGGGAGGTCAAGGCTTATTCCTCTTCGCCGAACCGGTCCTCAAAAAGCTCGACGATGCTTTCCATCGCCGAAGCTTCATCAGGCCCGTCGACAGTTACGGTGAGTTCGGTGCCGCATGGCAGAGCCATGGTCATCAGGCCGAGAATGGATTTGGCGTCCACGGAGCGCTGGTTCTCCGTGAGCGTGATGGAACTTTTGAAAAGCGCCGCGGTCTTGGAAAGAAGCGCGGAAGGCCGGGCATGGAGCCCGAGTTTGTTTTGTATGGTGAGAGTGCGTTGAAGCATGGGTATTCCGGGTCTGGCGGGCTGAGGCGGTAAGGGCTCAGCAGTCCGCCCGGGACGTGGAAGCTAAGCGGCCCGGGTACTTTGGTGCTTCAGATTTTACGCCTTGACGGGGCTCTGCCTGAAAAAGTCTTCAGGCGCGGGGACACCGCCTCAGTCGCAGATGTCAACGAGGGCGGAGAGGCTCGCGCGGGCGGCGGCCTCGGCGATGGTGGCGACCTGGCTCAGCGGCGCGTCGGCCGGGGCGCTCAGGGCCGCGACGATCGCGGGGAGATTGGTTCCGCTCACGACGCGCACGCGCTTGTCGGCGAGCAGCCGGCGGGCGATGTTGCCCGGCGTCGCGCCCGTGAGGTCGGTGAAGATCAGCACGCCGTCGTTGTGCGCGCAGAGTGTCTCGACGAGTTCCCGGCCGTGCTCGAGGCCGGCCTCGACATCGATGCCGCAGGGGACGTCCCAGGCGACGATGCGTTCAGCGGACTTGTCGCCCGTCGTGCTGTAGACA
This sequence comes from Sutterella sp., assembly GCF_030539355.1. Lineage (GTDB taxonomy): Bacteria > Pseudomonadota > Gammaproteobacteria > Burkholderiales > Burkholderiaceae_F > Sutterella. Next base: position 35,568 of record NZ_JAUNSF010000001.1, on the reverse strand, counting down.
TGCTCCGCGCAGGTCTTGAGCGCCGAGGCGAGCGGCGCGTGTGCGATGATGCATATGCCTGTCGGCACGATATCTGGCTCCCAGTCGATACAATGAACGGATCACTCAAGGGTGAGGCAAGCGCGGATTTTAGCATTGACCTTTTTCGGGACAATGGCAACGCCCCTCCCTCTTTCGGGGAGCATGTTTTCCCCTACTGAGGATTTTTTCCTGTTTACTCACTGCGTTCGTGTCCGCAGGATTCCGTCCTGTGGATTGATCTATGGCACTCATTCAGTTCAGCTGCGTGGCCACCGGCCCCTTCATTCTCTTCCGCGAAACCGCCGAGAGGATCTTCAAGGAAATCGGCGAGCCGTTCTTCGAGGAGGGCGCCTTCAGCGAGGAGGATCTGCCCGGCGTGCTACAGCGCCTGGACGCCGCGGCCGAGACTGATCGCCGGAAGGAGGCCGAGTACGAGGCCGAGCGCGAGCGCAGGATGCGCGAGGGCACCTGGGAGGAGGAGCTCAACATGAAGGAGCGCGAGCGCGAGGAGGAGGAGAAGCGCCGCTACCGCGAGGACTCCATCCGCCTCTATCAGCGCATCGTGCCGCTCCAGGAGATGATCCGCCGGGCGATCAAACACGAGAAGCCCGTCATGTGGCGGAAGCTCTGAGGCATCTCCTCCCGCTCAGGTCTCCCAGAAGGCCCGTGTGAAGAGCACGAAGACAGTGAAGATCTCCAGACGTCCCGTGAGCATCAGGAACGTGAGGATGTCGAGCTGAAAGTCCTCGATCGAGGCGAAGTTGCCCGCCGGGCCCACGAAGCCGAGGCCGGGGCCGAGGTTCGCGAGGCTCGAGAAGGCCGCCGAGCACGCCTCGAGCGGCGCGAGTCCCGTCGCGAGGAGCACAAGCGTCCCGCCGAAGGCGGTGGCGAACCAGAGCAGGGTGTACGCGAGCACCGCGAAGGCGATGCTGTTCGAGATCGGTGTGCCGCCCACGGTGAGCGGCGCCACGGCGTTCGGGTAGAGCAGGTTCGTGAACTCGCGCTTCGCCTGCTTGGCCAGAATGAGCACGCGGAACATCTTGAGGCCGCCGCCCGTCGAGCCCGCGCAGCTCGCCACCGCCGAGGAGAGCAGGATCACCAGGGGGAGCCCGAGCGGCCAGAGCGACCAGTCGACGGTGGCGAATCCCGTCGTGCTCGCGGTGCTCACGACGGCGAAGGCCGCGTCGCGCAGCGCATCGATCGGGTCGTTGTAGACCCGGGTGACGAGGAGCGCGAGCGTCACGGCGAAGGTGAGCACGCCGAGGAGTCCCGTCCAGGAGAGGAACTCCGGGTCCCGGAGGTAGGCGCGCACCGAGCGGCGGCGCCAGGCGAGGAAGTGGAGCGAGAAGTTGCAGCCGCTCGCCACCATGAAGACGATCGCGACCAGGTCGACCGCGCCGCTCGCGAAGAAGCCGAAGCTTTCGTCATGCGCGCCGATGCCGGAGAGACTCACCGTGGTCATCATGTGCATGACCGCGTCGCGCCAGTTCATGCCCGCGAAGTGGTACGAGATCGCGCACGCGACCGAGAGCCCGAGGTAGAGGAGGTACAGCGCCCGCGCCGTCTCGGCGATGCGGGGCGTGAGCCTCGTCTCCTTCATCGGGCCGCTCGTCTCGGCCTTCATGATCTGCGCGCCGCCGACGCCTAAGAGCGGAAGGATCGCGACCGAGAGAACGATGAGGCCCATGCCGCCCACCCAGGAGAGCAGGCACCGCCAGCCGTTCACGGAGGGCGGCAGATGGTCGAGCCCCGTCATCACCGTGCCGCCCGTCGTCGTGAGGCAGCTCATCATCTCGAAGAGCATCTCCGAGAAGCCGTAGTGCTCGAAGTGCATGAGCATCGGGATCGTGGCGAAGGCCGCGGTGACCGACCACGAGAGCGTGACGAGCAGAAAGCCGTGCCTCGCCGTCATCTCGCGCCGGAAGGGCCGGAAGGCAAGCCAGAGCGCAAGGCCGGCGCCGCCCGTCACGGCGGCGCCCCGGAGGAAGTCCCCGAGCACGCCGTCGCCCTCGTACCAGCTGAAGGCGGCCGGGACGAGCATCAGCGCCGCGAAGGCGATGAGCACCGTGCCGAGGGCGTTGAGCACCGGAAAGAGCAGCAGACGGAAGGTGTTCCACATGGTCAGAAGAAACCCACGTCAACGGCGAAGACTTCCTCGATCGCGGGGATGAGGCGGCGGTTCGGGACGAAGACGATCAGACGGTCGTCCTGCTCGACCACCGCCCGGTCGAAGTTCGCCGTGAGCACCTCGGTCGTGTCTCCCTCGCCGCGGATGAGCGCGGCGATGGTGCAGCCCGCGGGAAGACGGATCTTCTCGATCGAGCGGCCCACGACGCGCGAGCTCTTCCTCGTGCCGTGCGCGACGAACTCGAGCGCCTCGGCGATGCCGTGGCGCAGCGAATAGGCGGCCGTCACGTCGCCGTGGCGGACGTAGCGGATGAGCTCGTCCAGTGCGGCCTGCGTCTGCGAGACCGTCACGTCGATGCGCGAGCCCTCGATCAGGTCGCCGTAGATGCGGCGGTTGACGAGCGCGATCGTCCTCCTCGCGCCGAGCTTCTTCGCGAGGAGCGCCGAGAGAATGTTGTTCTCGTCGTCCGCGGAGAGCGAGATGAAGAGGTCGCAGCTCTCCACGCCCGCCGTGAGGAGCGTGTCCTCGTCGTCGAAGTCCCCGGAGAGCACCAGGGCCCTGCCCTCGAGCTCGAGCGCGAGCTTCTCGGCCGCGCGGCGGTCGGCCTCGATCACGCGGATCGCCGTCGGGGCGGCGCCCGTGAGGAGGGTGCCCTCGGTGAGCTCGTTGACGATGCCGGCGCTCATGCCGGCGCTGCCGGCGATGATGACGGTCCTCGTCGCGCTCGCCCTGCGGCGCATCTGGGTCGTCACGAGCCTCGCGTGGCGCGTCGCCGCAACGAAGATCACCTCGTCGCCCGCCTCGATCAACGTGTGCGAGGTGATGGCGAGGCACTGGTTGCGGCGGAAGAGCGCGGCGATGCGCGCCTTCGCGTGCGGAATGTGGGCATTCAACTCCCCGATCGGGCCGCCCACCATGGGACTGCCCTCCTGGGCGCGCACGGCGACCAAGCTCACGCGGCCGCCCGCGAACTCCTGCACCTGCAGCGCCTCGGGAATGTCGATGAGCTTCACGAGGTAGCGGGTGAGCGCCTGCTCGGGCCAGATCACCGTCGTCGCGTCGAACCCCTCCTCCTTGAGGATGCGGGGGTAGTTGCGCAGCTCCTGGTTGCGCACGCGGGCGATGCGCGTCGGAATGTTGAAGATCCGCGAGGCGAGCAGGCAGCAGGCGAGGTTCGTCTCGTCGCTCGAGGTGACCGCGATCAGCATGTCGGTGTCATCGGCCGAGGCTTCGCGCAGCAGCTCGGGCGAGAGGGCGTCGCCCACGAGGCCGCGCAGGTCAAAGCGCGACTGCAGGAAGCTGATGTTCTCAGCGCTGCGGTCAATGACTGTGATGTCGTTGGCTTCGGAGACGAGGCTTTCAGCCACGGAACTGCCGATGCGTCCCGCGCCGATGATGAGGATCTTCATTGAGGTTGAGAGGAGTCCGCTGAAACGGCGACCGGGCGGAGATGCCCGCCCGGTGCTCGCTTCACGGCTCGTTATTTGTACGGCGGGATCACGTCGAGCGTGGATCCGGTCGGGAAGTCGAGAGTGCTTCCGGAGCTGGTGACGGTCGAGGCTGCGATGCGCGTCGGCTCGGTCTCGGTCGTGGAGGCCGGGACCGACTGGGGATTGCGGCGGGCCTCCTCGCGGAGCGCCTCGACGTCGAGCCCGAGCGCGCGGACCTTGCGGTAGAGGTGGGTGCGCTCCATGCCGGCGTGGCGCGAGAGGTCGGCCATCGACTGGTCGAGGTGCATGAGCACCGTGCGGAAGTAGGCGCGCTCGAACTCGAAGAGCACGTCACGGAAGGGGCGGTTGAAGTCGAGCGTGAGCCCGTACTCGGGGATCTCGAAGCTCGGCAGGCGCTGGCGCTGCGAGGCCGTGCGCTTCGTGCGGCGCGTCCTGCGGCCGTCGAGCTCCTCGCTCGCGGCCTGCTCGCGCCGGGCGGTCTCCCAGCGGCTGATGCCGTCGGGAATGGCCGAGAGGAGGCGCTTGAGTGAAATGGGCTTCTCGATGAAGTCCACCGCGCCGTCCTCGAGCGCGCGCTTCGCGTGCTCGATCGAGCCGTGCCCCGACATGACGATGACGGGGAAGTTGAGCTGCCCGGCGTATTTCCATTCACGCAGGAGCGTAAGTCCGTCGGTGTCGGGCATCCAGATGTCCAGAAGCACGAGGTCAAACTGCCGGCTGGCGACGAGATCGCGGGCCTCGGTCGCATTGGCGGCTGTCGCGACGCGGTAGTTCGAGTCGACAAGGATCTCCGAAAGGATGTTTCGGATACCGAGTTCGTCATCGACAATGAGGATTTCCGTCATGTTGCTCCGGTTAGTGTTCAGTTTTACGCCTGTTCTTCAGCGGGTCCGCGGGCGGCTGCGTCGCCCGGGGCGAGGTGCTCGAAGAGGATGTCGATCTGGGCGCCGAGGATCAGCGTCCCGCTCGGATCAGTCCTGTTCGAGAGACGAACGGCAGCCCTGTGCTCATCAAGGATCTTCTTGACCATCGGCAGGCCGAGGCCGGTGCCCGTCGCCTTGGTGGTGACATAGGGCTCGAAGGCGCGTTCGAGAATATTCTCGCTGAATCCGACGCCGCTGTCATGAAAATGAAGCTGCACGGCGCTCATGGCCCGCTCGGTGAGCACGCGGCGCGTCTCGATGACGATCCTCGGCGTGTCCCCCTCAGCGGCGTCGATGCTGTTGGTGATCAGATTATGCATGACCTGCCGCAGCTGGGCCTGATCGCCCTCGATCAGAGGAATGTCCTCGCAGAGGTCAAGCGTAAGCGAAATGCCGGCCTCCTGATAGAGCGCGCTGATGGAGCGCAGGAATGCGTTCAGGTCCATCGGCACGAGCTTCGCCTCGGGGAGCTTCGCGTACTCGCGGAAGTCGTTGACCATCTGCTTCAGGGCATCGACCTGGGTGGTGATCGTGTTCACCGTGTGCTCGAGCATGTCACAGTCGGCGTCGCTCGTGAGCTTGGGCTCGAGGCGCAGCAGCAGCCGCTCCGCGGCGAGCTGGATCGGCGTGAGCGGGTTCTTGATCTCGTGGGCGAGCCTGCGGGCGACCTCGCCCCAGGCGGTGGCGCGCTGCGCCTCGATGATCTTCGAGATGTCGTCGAACACGACGACGAGGCCGGTCTCCGATTCGCCGAGCGGCATGCGGGCGAGCTTCAGGTAAATCGGGACGGTCTCCTCGCCGGGACGCTCGAGCTCGAACTCAAGGCTCGCCGCGCCCGGGTCCGCGCCGAGGCCGAGCGAGAGCTCCGCGCTGCGGATCGCCCCGAAGAGCGCGGGCACGAGCGCGCGGATGTCCGCGTCGCGCCGGCAGGCGGCGTCGCCGAGGATGTCGCGCGCCGCGGTGTTGGAGGTGATGACGCGGTAGTCGCTCCCGAGCACGAGCACGCCCGAGGAGATGTTGACGAGCACGCGCTCGAGGTAGGCCTGCGCCTGCTCGGCGCGGCGGCGCTGCTCGTCGATGACGCGGCGCGACTCCGAGAGCTCGCGGATCATCTGGTTGAAGGACTGCGTGAGGGCGTTGATCTCCTCCTGGCCCTGGTACTCGCGGATCGGCTGGAAGTTGCCGTCGGCGACGCGCCGGGTGCCCTGCTCGAGCTGCAGGAGCGGGGCGACCGTGCGGCGCGCGAAGGCGAACGAGACGACGAAGGCGCCGAGCGCGGCGAGGAGCATCACGAGAAAGAGCGTGCTCGCGTAGACGCTCTGCAGCGAGGCCCTCGAGAGCACGAGCGTCTGGTACTCGCGGTAGCCCGCGACGAGCATCGCGGCGTTCTTCGTGGTCTCGGTCGGGACGGGCTGGATGATCTGCAGGTAGAGCTGCTGGCGGCGGAGGCCGAGCGCGGCCGGGTCCTCCGGGGTGCCGGTTTCCTCGTCGAGGGGCTGGATCGGGACGATGACGCGGATGGAGAGCTTTCCCTCGCGCAGCGCGTCGAAGTTCTCGAACGCGTCGCCGTCGATCACGCTGTAGATGCCGGAGGCCTTCACGGCCTGGATCTGCGAGACCGTCGGCACCTCGGGCATGAGGACGTTCAAGCGCGAGCCCGCGGCGGCCACCGCCGTGCCGTTCGGCAGGAAGACGAGCGCCTCGGTGCCCGGGCGGGTCTCGAGGATCCGCATCAGGTCGCTCATGATGAGCGAGGCCGGGGTGCTCGAGAGCTGGTCGGCGATCTCGCGCGCGGTCTTCTCGGTCACGGCCTGCTGCTCGGCGAGCAGCCCCCGGGTGATCGTCACGCCCGAGTCGAGCGCCTTCTCCACGCGCACGTCGAACCAGGAGTTGATCGAGCGGGTGATGAAGACCGTCGAGACGAAGTAGATGAGCAGGCACGGCACGAGGGCGAGCACGCCCGCCGAGATCGCGAGCCTCGTCGTCATGAAGACGCCGAACTCGTGGTTGCGGTGCCTCTGCCAGAGGCGCAGCGCCATGGCGACCACAATGCCGAAGAGCACGACCGCGATGACCCGGTTGATCACCAGGAGCACGGGGAACCAGCGCTCGAAGAGCGTGGTGTCCGAACTCGTCGCGGCGAGCACGAAGAGCGAGATGCCTGCGAGGACGAGGGAGGCGGCGAAGAGGCCGCGAAGCCACGAGGTCATCGCTTACTCACCGCCGGCCTGGGCGACCTCCGCGGGGATGCGGATCGCCGACCAGTCGCTCTCCACGGTCCAGTCGACCGAGTCATGGTTCGTCACCTGCATCGGCTTGGGGAGCTTGCCGGCGTCGAGGTAGAAGCGCAGCTCCGCCGTGAAGCCCGAGCCCGCTGCGGCGGTGCTGTCGGCGACGCGCCAGCGGCGGATGTTCTTGATGTAGGGAAGCGCCTCGTCGAGCGAGTCGAAGTTGAGCGAGATGCCGCTGTAGGAAACGGCGTAGCGCCGGGTGAGCGGGTTGAAGGAGAGGCGGATGTTGAACGTGCTCGTCGCCACGTCCCGGTCGAACCAGTACCAGCGCGACTTCGAGAGATCGAACTCGTACGTGAAGTAGAGCGCGATGCCGCGGTGCATCGCGTCGATGAGCGGCAGCGGCAGGTCGAATTCGTAGTGCGCCTCGATGAAGAGTCCCGGCGGTTCGCCGGGCTCGTCGATGGAGAGCGCCGCGCCCATGAGCTCCGCGCGCGCGGCCGACGCCGGGCCTGCGCAGAGAAGCGCCGCGGCGAGAAGCAGCGGCGCAACGAGCGCGGAGAGGCGTTGTACGCAGGGAAGGTGCATGCCGGCGGGGCGGTGGGGGTTCACCGTTTTTCGAGGAGCGCGTAGAAAAAGCCGTCGTGAACGGCGGGCAGGCCCTTCTCATCGGGCCAGACACCGTTCTCGGTCGGGATCAGATTCATCATACCTGCACCGGTGTTCCCGAGAGGAACGAGAGCGGCCTCCGGGTGGCGCCCGAGGAACGCCTCGATCTGCAGAGGACCCTCCTCGGGGAAGATCGAGCAGGTGCAGAAGAGGAGCTTCCCGCCCGTCTTCAGCACCGGCCAGAGCGCCTCGAGGATGCGCTTCTGCTCGGCGGCGAGCCGGCGGATGTCCTCGGGACGGCGCGACCAGGGCACGTCGGGCTGGCGGCGGACGATGCCGCTCGCCGTGCAGGGAGCGTCGAGCAGGATCGCGTCATAGGGCTCGCCAGAATGCCACTCGGCCACCCGGGCGGCGTCGGCGGCGCGCAACTCCGCGGCGCGCAGGCCGAGGCGCGAGAGCGTGCGCTCGATCATCGCGGCGCGCTCGGGATCGATCTCGAGCGCCGTGACGCGGCAGTCCGCGAGCTCGAGCATGTGGGCGGTCTTGCCGCCCGGCGCGGCGCAGGCGTCGAGCACGCGGTCGCCCGCCTTCACTGGCAGGAACCGGGCCGCGAGCTGCGTGCCCGCGTCCTGCACCGAGACCTCGCCCTCGGAGAAGCCCGGGATCTCCTCGACGGGAAGGGGCTTCTCAAGAAGAACGGCGTCCTCGCCCACGCGGCGCGCGGCGAGCCCGAGCTTTTCAAGACGCTCGAGATACGCTTCGGGCGTGAGCTGGCGGCGGTTGACTCGGAGCGTCATCGGGGCATGGAGCTGCGCCACGGTGAGAATCTGCTCCCAGTCATCGGGCCAGGCCCTGCGGACGCGGTCAATCCACCAGGCGGGGGCGTTGAAGCGCACCTCGGGGAGATTGCGAAGCTTCGCGAGGAGCGCCTCGCGCTCGCGCAGGAATCTGCGGAGCACGGCGTTCACGAGCCCGGCGAAGCGGGCCGTGCGGCGGCCGTCGCGGGCGGCGTTCACCGCCTCGCTCACCAACGTGAAGTCGCTGTAGCGCTTCTCCACGAGCAGCACGAGCGCGATCTCAAGCAGGCTCAGCACCGGCCCCGGGGGCGGGCTCTCGAGCATCTCGCGGGTGAGCGCGCCCGTGAGCGCGCGGCGGCGCATCAGGTCGTAGAGCATCGACTGGAGCGCCGCGCGGGCGTTGGGCGGAAGGCCCTCGGCCGCGATCTCAAGCGCGCCGGGCAGGTTCGCGCCCTCGCGCATGCGGCTCCTCGCGACGGCGGCGCGGGAGATGAGCTTGCGGAGCGGCAGCTGGCGCCGGCCTTCCGCGTTCTGGGTTTCAGCGGTCATCAGAGCACCTCGCCCGTCCTGATGCTGAGGCTCTGCACCGTGCCCGCGGCGGGCATGCGGGGCTTGCCCGGGCGCTGCAGGACGCTCATCCGGAGAGCGCCCGTCGCGCAGGCGACGGTGAGGACCTCGCCTGCCTCGAGCACCGTGCCGGGCGCGGCGGCGCCCTCGACGGCCTCGGCCGCCCAGACCTTGACCGTCACGTCACCGCGGGTGAACTGCAGGCCGGGGAAGGGGGTGAAGGCGCGCATGCGGCGCGCGAGCACCGCGGCGTCCGTGTTCCAGTCGATGTGGCTCTCGGGCTTGAGGAGCTTCTCGGCGTAGAGAACGCCTTCCTCGGGCTGGGGCCTCCAGTCGAGCTCGTCCGGGGTCTCGAGGGCCTTCACGAGGAGCTCCGCACCGATGTCCGCGAGGCGGTCGGTGAGCGTCTCGTTAGTGTCCTCGGGTCCGATCGGCGTGCGGGCCTCGAGGACCGCGGGACCCGTGTCGAGACCGAGCTCCATCTTCATGAGCGTGACGCCCGTCTCGGCGTCGCCCGCCTCGATCGCGCGCGCGATCGGAGCGGCGCCGCGCCAGCGCGGCAGCAGGCTCGCGTGGATGTTGATCGCGCGGATGTCGCCGCGCCTGCCGATGCCCTTCGCGCAGTCGAGCACGGCCTGCGGCAGGATGAGGCCGTAGGCGGCGACGACGAGGAGGTCGGCCTCTTCGGAGCGAAGCCGCTCGTGGACGGCGGGCGCGCCCTCGGGGTCCTTTTTCACGCTCAGCGTGAGCGGGGTGAGCACCTCGATGCCGAGCTCCTGAGCGAGCACCTTCACGGGGGAGGGCGTGAGCTTCATGCCGCGGCCGCTCGGGCGGTCGGGCTGCGTGAGCACGAGCGAGACCTCGTGACCGGCCTCGGCGAGCGCCTTGAGCGCGCGGGCGGCGAAGTCAGGGGTTCCGGCGAAGATGATTTTCATGGGCAGGGCCTCCGTGAGGCGGGGATTCGGACAAAGGGAACCATTTTAGAGGAATCGGGTAGCATGCCCGGAAAGCCGCAGACTGCGAGGAGGCTGAAAAAGATGACGGACAAGAACATTCTTGAGCGCGGGGACTTCCGCTACGCCTGGCGCCGGTGGGGCGACCCGCAGGCGCCCGCCGTCGTGCTCCTCATGGGGCTCGGGCTCTCGATGGACGCCTGGCCCGAGGGCATCATCTCGGGACTCCTCGCCGAGGGCTTCCAGGTGATCACGCCGGACAACCGCGACAGCGGCGACTCCTCGCGCATGGAGGCCTGGGTCACGGACCGGAGGGACGTCGTGCGCGCGATCGTGCGCACGCTGCTCGGGCTGCGCGTGACGGGCGAGTACGCGCTCGAGGACATGGCGCTTGATCTCGAGCGCCTGCTCGATGCGCTCGGCATCCGCCGCGCGCACGTGGCCGGCATCTCGATGGGAGGCATGATCGCGCAGGTCTTCGCCTGCCAGTGCCCGAACCGCGTGGCCACGCTCACCTCGATCTCATCGGCGGTGGGGAACCCGAGGACCGGGCTCGGGAGGCTCCGCGCGGTGGCGACCGTCGCGGGAGGCGGCAGCGACAGTAGTCCCGCGGGCGTGGAGCGCCATATCCGCAGGATGCTCAAGGCCCTCTCGGGGCCGAAGTACCGCCCGAGCGAGGCGGAGCTCGACGAGGCCGTGCGCTCGGCGCCGCGGCTCGGCTTCGACGGCGCGGCGACGCGCCGTCAGCTCATTGCATTGCTTGCGAGCGGAAACCGCCGCGCCGCGGTGAAGCAGCTCACGACGCCCACGCTCGTCATCCACGGGAAGGCGGATCCGCTGCTGCCCTTCAAGGCGGGCGAGGAGACCGCGCGGCTCGTCAAAGGCGCGAAGCTCATCGCGGTCGACGGCCTCGGGCACCAGCTCCCGCCGCAGCTGATGGGGCAGTACGCGCGCTGGATCGCCGCGCACTGCCATGCGCACCCGGCCTGAGAGAGGAATCAGTCCATGCGGTGGGCGCGTTCCTTCTCGCGCTCCTTCTCCTCGCGGCGCAGCTTGCGCAGCTTCGTCGCGGCGCGCTGCTTCTTGAGCATCGAGAGATGGTCGATGAAGACGATGCCGTCCAGGTGATCCGTCTCGTGCTGCACGCAGATCGCAAGCAGTCCCTCGCAGTCGAGCTCGAAGGTCTTGCCGTCGAGATCCTGGGCGCGCACGCGGACATGGTCCGGGCGCTTGACGTGCTCGTAGAGCCCCTTGAGCGAGAGGCAGCCCTCCTCGTGGTCGATGAGCGTGTCGCTCTTCTCGATGATCTCGGGATTGACGAAGACGGTGAGGCCGGTCTTTTCCTCGGTGACGTCGATCACGACCATGCGCTTCAGGACGCCGACCTGGTTTGCGGCCAGACCCACGCCGGGGGCGTCGTACATCGTCTCGGCCATGTCGGCCGCGAGGCGGCGCAGATCATCGTCGAAGACTGTGACGGGCTCGGCCTTGGCGGCGAGCACGGGATGCGGATACTGAATGACAGGAAGCTTGGCCACGGAAAAAACTCCTTCCCGATGGGGACGCGGGAAGCACGGAATTGTTTGAAAAGCCCAGAATTATAGGCTGCCCGTCCGGGCAGGTATGATGCCCGGGGCCGCCCGCGGATCCGTCGGGGGCGGACTTCAGGCAGGGAACCACAAGGAGAGGGACGTGAATCTCACCGACACCGATCAGGAGGAACTGCGCGGCTGGACCGCGCTCGCGCTCACGGACGGGCTCGCGGCGAAGGATGCGATCCGGCTGCTCTCCGAGACGGGGAGCGCCGCCGCGGCCTTCTCCCTCTCGCTCACCGACCTCGCGCGCCTGGTGGGCATGTCCGCCGCCGAGCGCATCCGGGCCGCCGCACGCGGCGCCATGGACGAGGAGACCGATGCCGTGCTCGAGTGGCTGAGAAATGCGCCCGACGCGCGGCTCGTCACCGTGGCCGAGCCCGAATACCCGTCCGGACTCGTGGCGGCGGGCACGGGACCGCTCGCGCTCTTCGCGCGCGGCAGTGCGAAGCTTCTCACCGAGGAGCCCGTCGCCGTCCTCGGCACCTGCGACCCGGACGACGAGGGCGCGGACAACGCCCGGGCCTTCGGCGCGGCGATCGCTCTCGCCGGCGCCCCGGTGCTCGCGACGCTCGAGTCCGGCATCCCGGCCGCGGCGCTCGAGGGAGCCCTCTCGGAAAGAAAGGCCGCCGCGCCCGTGGCGCTCCTCGCCACCGGTGCCGCACGGGCGCCGAAGGATCTCGCGGCGCTCCAGCGCCGGGTCCTCGAGGCGGGCGGGCTGCTTCTCACGGCCGAGGCTCCGCTCACCGGGCTCTCGGACGAGACCAGGGCGCGCCGTGACCGGCTGATCCCGGGCGTCGCGCGGAAGTTTCTCCTCATTGAGGCGGACCTCAGGGACCCCTCGGTCGGGCTCGCGCGGGCCGCGGCGGAACTCGGCGCCTCCGTCGGCGCGCTTCCGGGAAACATCCATGAGAAGCTCGCGAAGGGCGGCAATCAGCTCATCCGCGAGGGGGCGATGCTCGTCGAATCCGTCGCTGATCTCGGTCTTGACTAGGGCACCGGTTCGAAAAATGACATAATGCGCCTGCCTCGGGCGTGAGTCCGAGGCAACGGCTGTATGTCAGGAATTCATTGAAAAACACCGGGGAAGGCGCAGGAATCGCGCTTTTTCCTGTTGGGGAGGCGCCATGGGGCTCACCTTGGTCATCGCGGAAAAACCCTCTGTCGCAGGCGACATCGCCCGCGCGCTCGGCGGCTTCAAGAAAGACGGCGACTTCTGGGTTGGCGACGGCATGATCATCGGATCGGCCGTCGGTCATCTGCTTGAGATCAAGGTTCCGGACGAGTACGACGTGAAGCGCGGCAAGTGGTCCTTCGCGAACCTCCCGGTCATCCCGCCCCACTTCGACCTGCAGCCGATCAAGAAGAGCGCTTCGAAGTTCGAGGCGCTCGCCCGCAAGATCCGCAGCCGCACGGTCACCGACATCATCAACGCATGTGATGCGGGACGCGAGGGCGAGCTGATCTTCCGCTACATCATGCAGGCCGCCGGGAACACCAAGCCCATCCGCCGCCTGTGGCTGCAGTCGATGACGAAGGCCTCCATCCAGAAGGCCTTCGGCGAGCTGCGCACGGACGCGCAGATGAAGCCCCTCGAGGCCGCGGCGCGCAGCCGCTCCGAGGCCGACTGGCTCGTCGGCATCAACGGCACCCGCGCCCTCACCGCCTTCAACTCCAAGGACGGCGGGTTCTTCCTCACCACCGTCGGCCGCGTGCAGACGCCGACGCTCGCCATCGTCGTGGCCCGTGAGGAGGAGATCAATCATTTCAAGCCCCAGGACTACTGGGAGGTGCACGCCACCTTCGGCGCGGCCGAGGGCGACTACGAGGGCGTGCGCGTCATCGACGGCTTCGTGAAGCCCAAGGACAAGCCCGAGCTCAAGGCCGAGCGCATCTGGAGCGAGGACGAGGCGAAGGCCATCGTCGAGAAGTGCCGCGGCAAGAAGGGCGTCGTCACCGAGACGAGCCGCCGCTCCACGTCGCTCTCACCGGCGCTCTTCGATCTCACCTCGCTGCAGCGCGAGGCGAACGCCCGCTTCGGCTTCCCCGCCAAGATGACGCTCGCCATCGCTCAGCGCCTCTACGAGCGCCACAAGGTGCTCACCTATCCGCGTACCGACGCGAGGGCGCTGCCGAACGACTACGCGCCGACGGTGAAGGAGACGCTCGCGCATCTGCAGAAGATCGAGGCCTATGACCGCTTCGCCGCGAACATCCTCACCAAGGGCCTCGTGAAGCCCTCGGACAAGCGCGTCTTCGACAACGCCAAGATCAGCGACCACTTCGCCATCATCCCGACGGGCGAGATCCCGAAGGCGCTCGAGGAGACCGAGCAGAAGATCTACGACCTCGTCGTGCGCCGCTTCATGAGCGTCTTCTATCCCGCGGCCGTCTTCAACGTGACCACCCGCAAGACCGTCGTCGAGGGCGAGACGTTCCTCACCGAGGGCAAGGTGCTCCTCGAGCCGGGCTGGCTTGAGGTGGCCGGCCGCGCGGGCAAGACCCAGTCCGACCTGACGCCGGTCAGGAACGGTGAGACGGTTCTCACGAAGGCGATCGAGTCGGTCGCCGACCGCACCCGTCCGCCCGCCCGCTACACGGACGCGACGCTCCTCACCGCCATGGAGACCGCCGGCAAGAAGCTCGATGACGATGAGCTGCGCGATGCCATGGCCGAGAAGGGCCTCGGCACGCCGGCCACGCGCGCCCAGACGATCGAGGGCCTGATCGAGCAGAAGTACATCCGCCGCGAGGAGCGCTCGCTCGTTCCGAACGCCAAGGCCTTCCAGCTCATGCAGCTCGTGCGCGGCCTGCGCATCGACGTGCTCACGCAGCCCAGGCTCACCGCCGAGTGGGAGCACAAGCTCTCGCAGATCGAGCAGGGCACGGTCTCCCGCGAGGCCTTCATGGCCGAGATCAGCGAACTGACGCGCAGCATCGTCGATGTCGCCAAGAAGTACGAGGGCGACAGCGTTCCCATCGTCAACCCGATCCATTTCCACAACCGCTGCCCCGCCTGTGGCGGCGAGATCGTCGAGAACTACCGCCGCTTCGCCTGCACGGGCCCGGGCTGCTACTTCTCGCTCTCGAAGCACCCGTCGGGGCGCGCGCTCGAGCCCGCGGAGGTCGAGGAACTGCTCGCCAACCATCACATCGGGCCGCTCCAGGGCTTCATGAGCCGCCGCGGCTTCCCCTTCGAGGGCGAGCTCGTGCTCGAGAAGGACGCGGAGACCGGGCACTGGGGCATGCGCTTCGCCTTCGAGGAGCGTCCCGAGATCGACTCGGGCTCGATCGCCTCGGCGCCCGTCGTCGGCGACTGCCCGCTCTGCCGCGGCCGCGTGCTCGATCTCAACGAGCAGTACGTCTGCGAGCATGCCGTGAACGACCCGCGCACCTGCACCTTCCGTGCGGGCAAGACCATCCTGCAGCATGAGGTGACGCACGAGGAGATTGCGATGCTCCTCGCCGAGGGCCGCACGCCGCTCATCACGGACTTCATCTCGAAGCGCACGAACCGCCCCTTCAAGTCGTACCTCGTCTGGGACGCGAAGAAGAAGAGCGTCGCCTTCGAGTTCGAGAAGCGCGAGCCGAAGGCCGGGGCCGCAGAGGAAGGCGCCGATGCGGCGCCGAAGTCCGCGGCTGCGAAGCCCGCGGCGAAGCGCACCACGACGCGCTCGACCTCGACGCGCACGAGGAAGACCGCGGCGAAGTGACGCCCTGAGCCATCTGGAAAACGAAAAGCCCGCCGGATTTGAACCTGGCGGGCTTTTTCGCTCTTGAAGGGACGGCGATCAGACGGGAATCTGCGAGGCGTCCGGCGCCGGCGTGCGCTGCTCGGGCCTGGCGTTCTTCTTCGTCCTCGTGACGAGCACCTGGTCGATCTTGTTGTTGTCGACGTCCATCACCTCGAAGGTGTAGTCGGCGAGCACGACCTTGTCGGTGCGCTTCGGGATCTTGCGCAGCATGTACATCATGAAGCCCGCGACGGTCTCGTAAGCGGAGTCCTCCGGGAGCTCGTCGATCTCGAGCGCGTGCTCGATGTCCTCGATCGGCGTGGCGCCGTCGACGAGCCAGGTGTCCTCGTCGCGCTGGATGATCTGCACGTCGTCCTCGTTCGTCACGAGGTCGCCCATGACGGTCGCCATCACGTCGTTGATCGTGATGATGCCGACGACGAGCGCGTACTCGTTGATGATCACGGCGAAGTCGGTGTGCGTGCGCTGGAAGACGTCAAGCACCTCGGAGAGCGTGAGCGAGTCCGGGATGAACTGCACGCCCTGGAGGATCCCGGGCTCGCGGAACATCAGGGGCTTGTCCTCGAGCACGCGGCGCAGCAGGTGCTTCGAGTCGACGAAGCCGACGACGTGGTCGAGGTCCTTGTCGCAGACGAGGAAGCGGTTGTAGGGGACGGTGGCGATCTTGGCGCGGATGCTCTCGTCGGTCTCGTCGAGCGTGAAGTAGACGATGCTCTCGCGCGCGGTCATCGCGGAGGGCACGAGGCGGCTCTCAAGCTCGAAGACGTTCTGGATCACCGTCTCCTCCTCGGGGGCGATCACGCCCGCCGCGGCGCCGGCGCCGACGCTCGCGAGGATGTCCTCGGATGTGATCGTCTCCTGGCGCTTCGTGGGGAGCCCGAGCGAGCGGATGCAGGCGTCCGAGAGGCGCTCGAGCACATAGACGATCGGGCGGAGGAACTTGATGATGAAGTTCATCGGGCGCACGGCGAACATCGCGACCGACTCGGGACGGGCGATGGCGAGGCGCTTCGGCAGCAGGTCCGCGAAGATCACGAAGAGCGTCGTGGCGATCACGAACGAGATGAGGAAGCTCACGTGCGAGAGATCGCGGCCGGGGAGAAACTCCGCGAAGACCCAGTCGAAGAAGGGCGTGAAGGCGGCGTCGCCGATCACGCCGCCCAGAAGGGCCGTGGCGTTGATCATCACCTGGAGCGCCGAGAAGAAGCGGCCCGGATGGGACTGGAGTTCAAGCACGAGCGCCGCACGCCTGTCTCCGTCGTCGGCGAGGGTCTGCAGGCGCGTCTTCGACGCGCTCGCGAGTGAGATCTCGGCGGAGGAGAAAAAGGCGCTCAGGAACACAAGGCCGAAGAGCGCGGCGACTTGAGGCAGGGAATTCATGCGAAAAAAGACTCCGGGGGATAGGTCTCGCCGGCGCGGGAGAGGCGCGGGCGGTGTGCGTCGGAATGGATCTGCGGATCCGGTGGTGTGTGATGTTCGGGCGGGGCAGGGGGATGGGGGAAAACTGCCGCCCGTATTAGACGCAGATCAGAGATATTAACACAAAGCAATTACTAAGCGTTTGTTTTTCCGCGTTATTTTACTTTAGAGTGAGATGGTGCGTCTCCACGGCGGCAGTGTCTCTGCGGGCGGTTCATGAAATCGCGGCAGGGGTTTTGCTGCGGCACTGTGTAAACTTTCCCGGTCGGCCGCCTCTCCCGTCAGAGGAGGCGCTGGCCGTCCTCCCCCCTCGTCCTCCCCCGGAGAAGGGGGATGCGCCTCACTCGGAAAGGCGGATCCCTCGCGACATGCCGGGCCCGGGCGAAAAATCAGCCGGTACGTCCTTCCTCAGGAAACCACAATCATGAAAATCAAGCTCCTCTCCGCCGCCGTCGTCCTCGCGGGCGCCACCGCCGCCGCTCCCGCCTTCGCCGGTGCCACGCTCGACAAGATCAAGGCCAACGATCTACTCGTCTGCGGCGTCAACACCTCGGCCCCGGGCTTCTCGAGCGCCGACAGCCAGGGCCGCTGGCAGGGCCTCGACGTGAACACCTGCCGCGCCGTCGCGGCGGCCATCCTCGGCGACGCCGACAAGGTGAAGTACGTTCCGCTCAGCTCGACGCAGCACATGGCCGCCCTCGCCTCGGGCGAGATCGACATGCTCGCGCGCAACACGACCTGGACGATGACCCGTGACGCGAGCCACGGCAACGTCTTCGTCGCCGTCTCCTACTACGACGGCCAGGGCTTCATGGTCCCGAAGTCCCTCGGCGTGAAGAGCATCAAGGAGCTCGACGGCGCCACGGTCTGCGTGCAGACGGGCACCACGACCGAGAAGACCACCGCCGACTGGTTCCACTCCCACGGCATGACCTACAAGACGGTCGTCTTTGACACGACCGAGGCCACGCAGAGCGCCTTCATCTCCGGCCGCTGCGACGTCTACACGACCGACATGTCCGACCTCGCCGGCGTGCGCACGGTCGCTCCCGATCCCTCGAAGTTCGACATCCTTCCCGAGACGATCTCCAAGGAGCCCCTCGGCCCGGCGGTCCGCCGCGGCGACTGGGAGTTCTTTGAAATCGTCCGCTGGTCCTTCCAGGCCTTCCTCGGCGCCGAGGAACTCGGCGTGACGCAGGCCAACGTCGACGAAATGCGCAAGAACTCGCGCGACCCGAACGTGATGCGTCTCGTCGGCTCGGGCGAGGACATGGGCCGCATGCTCGGTCTCGACAAGGACTGGTCGTACCGTATCATCAAGCAGGTGGGCAACTACGGCGAGTCCTGGACGAAGTACTTCGGCCCGACGACGCCGCTCAACCTCCCGCGCGGCATGAACAAGCTCTGGACGGAAGGCGGCCTGATGTACGCCATGCCGATCCGCTGATCGCCTGTTTTCTCTCTGAAGCTCCCCGCCCGTTCCTGCGCGGCGGGGATCGAAGGCTCCGGGCCGCCGCCGCGGCTCCCGGAGCTTTTCCTGTTCAAAACTTCCCCAAATGCTTTTCCGAGATACCTTCGGCATCGTTCCCGGCGATGAGGCCTGGATCGCACGTGAGAAAGCCCGCCGCAGACGTGAGTACACGATCCAGGCGGTCCTGATCCTTCTGCTCGTCGCCTTTGTCGCGGTGCTCGCGACAAATGTCGAGGCGAATCTCGCCGCGAAGAACATCAAGAGCGGCTTCCACTTCCTGATGAATCGCGCGGGCTTCGAGATCTCCGACCGGCTCGTCGAATACTCGAGCAACGATCCGCTCTGGAAGGCCTTCTTCACGGGCCTCTTGAACACGCTGCGCGTCTCCGCGCTCACGATCCTCACCTCGACCGTGCTCGGCATCGTCGTGGGTCTGATGCGCCTCTCGAGGAACGGCGTCGTGCGGCTCCTGGGCGCCGCGCATGTCGAGGCGTACCGCAACATCCCGCTCCTCGTGCTCCTTCTCGCGCTCTACCTCGTCGTGACGGAGCTTCTGCCGGGCGTTCGCCAGGCCTGGCACATCGGCGACTGGGTCTATCTCTCAAAGACCGGCTTCCTCTACACCTCGCCCGTCTGGAGCTGGGCAGCGCTCGCCGCCGCGGGCGCGGGTTTCGCCGCGGGCGTCGTCACTGCATTGATCGCGCGCCGCACGCAGACCGGCCTCGTCTCGTCGGGCTGCGGCATCGTCGCCTTCGTCGTCGTCTTCATCGCCTGCTGGGTCGCCGCGGGCGTGATCGGCGGCTGGAACCATCCGGTGGCGACGCGCTTCTCGATGCGGGGCGGCACGCAGCTCACGCCCGAGTTTCTCACTCTCTGGCTCGGTCTCACGCTCTACACCTCGGCGATGATCGCCGAGATCGTCCGCGCGGGCGTGCAGTCCGTGCGCCCCGGACAGTGGGACGCCGCGATGGCGCTCGGGTTCCGCAGCCGCGAGACCGTGAGCTACATCATCTTCCCGCAGGCGATGCGCCTCATCGTTCCGCCGCTCGCGAGCCAGTACATGACGCTCACGAAGAATTCCTCGCTCGCCGTGCTCGTCGGCTACTCCGACCTCGTGAACGTCGGCACGACCGTGATGAACGTCACCGGTCAGGCGCTCGAGGTGATCTGCATCATCATGGGCGTCTACCTCACGGTGAACCTTCTGATCTCGGTCGTGATGAACCGCTTCAACGCCCGCATCATGCGCGCGCCGCAGTAAGGAGACGGTGATGACCACACAGAACAGCCGCCGCCGTCCCGGAATCATCGACCGCATCCGCGAGAACTGCTTCTACTCGCCCGCCGCGGGCGTGATCTCCGTGGTGCTCGGCGCCGCCATCCTCTTCATTCTTGGCTGGCTCCTCAAATGGGCCGTGCTCGACGCCGTCTGGCGCGCCGATCTCGGCGCGTGCAGGGCGGCCACGGGCGCCTGCTGGGGATTCGTCGCCGAGAAGTGGCGCCTCATCATCTTCGGGCGCTTCCCCTATGAGCTGCAGTGGCGCCCGGCGCTCGCCACCGGGATCATCGTGCTCATGCTCGTCATCTCCGCCGTCCCCGCGCTCTGGACGCGCCAGGGCGCGCTCGCGCTCCTCTGGGGCTGGGTCGCGGCCTTCGTCGCCTTCCTCGTGCTGATGATCGGCGGCGTCTTCGGGCTTGAGGAGATCAGCACCGACATGTGGGGCGGCCTGCCCCTCACGGTGATCCTCACGCTCTTCGGCATGGCGGCCTCCTCGCCCATCGGCATCGCGCTCGCCATCGGCCGCCGCAGCAAGCTGCCGATCGTCTCCGCCGTCTCGACGGGCTACATCGAGCTCGTGCGCGGCGTGCCGCTCATCACGGTGCTTTTCGTCGCCACCTTCGTCTTCCCGCTCCTGATGCCCTCGTGGATGCAGATCGACGCCTTCTGGCGCGTCGCGATCGGCATCACGCTCTTCCAGGCCGCGTACATGGCCGAGACCGTCCGAGGCGGTCTGCAGACGATCTCCGAAGGGCAGTTCGCCGCCGCCCGCTCGCTCGGCCTCACCGAGCGGCAGTGCTACACGTCGGTGATCCTGCCGCAGGCGCTCGTCGCGATCATCCCGGCCTTCGTCAACAGCCTGCTCTCGTGCTTCATGGACACCTCGCTCGTGACGGTGGTCTCCATGTTCGACCTGACCGGCAGCCTCAGGCTCGCGCTCGGCGACGCGCACTGGCGCCCCTACTTCATCGAGGGCTACGCCTTCATCGCGCTCGTCTACTTCGTCTCGAGCTTCATCATCTCGCGCTACAGCCAGTGGCTCGAGCGCCGGCTGATCGGCTCGAAGGAACGCCGCACGATCCAGATCTGACGCACTTTCTTCAGGACCCGATTCCATGAAATTCCACGAACACATCGTCCGCGCCTCCCTGCCGGAGCTTCCCTTCAGGCTCTCGCGCGCGGAGCTCGCCGCCGGCATCGCCGACTTCGCGCGGCACCCCGACAAGTACATCCAGGACGCCACGGGTTCGCGCATCGTCGCCGCGCTTCCGGGCGCCCCCGAGGGCGGCGAGCGCTTCGAGCGCGAGATCAGCTTCGGCTCGCTCACCTTCCGCGAGCTCGTCGAGATCCGTGCGGACGGCAGCTGCCGCGCCCGCGCGGAGGCCGAGGGCGCCCGCCCGGGGTCGGATTTCGTGATCTCGATCGAGGAGCCCGAGCCCGAGGTCTTCTTCGTGCGCTTCACCTACCACGAGGACCGCGAGGTGAAGGCGGAGTCGGTCGAGGAGAAGCGGTTCCTCGAACTGAGGCGCCTCGCCTACGAGCTCAAGGACCGGGACGTGGTCTCGAAGATCCTCGACGATCTCACGAAGGCTTTCGTTACAGCCGCGCACGCCTGAGATCCCCCGGGACCCGCGTATCATTCAGGGCGCCCGTCTGCAGGTCAGGCGGGCGTCTTTGTCTCTCCCCCAAGCCGCAGTCCCCGCTGTTCACGCCGGAGCCGCGGGGGGAGAGGTGTTTTGAAGATTCCCTCAGGATAAGAATTTCAGTCCATGACCAGCATGCTCCCGGCGCGCATCAGCGCGCGAATCGCTCAGGAGATCACCGCCCGTCCCGCCCAGGTCGAGGCCGCGGCCGCGCTCCTTGACGACGGCGCCACGGTGCCCTTCATCGCCCGCTACCGCAAGGAGGCCACGGGCGGCCTCACCGACGCGCAGCTGCGAACGCTCGAGGAGCGGCTTGTGTACCTTCGCGAGCTCGATGACCGCCGTGAGACCGTGCTCGCCGCCATCGAGGCCGCGGGCAAACTCACCGACGAACTGCGTGCGCAGATCATGGAGGCCGACACCAAGCAGGCCCTCGAGGACCTCTACGCGCCCTACAAGAGCAAGCGCCGCACGCGCGCGGCGATCGCCCGCGAGGCGGGCCTCGAGCCCCTCGCCGACCGCATCCTCGCCGACCGCACGGTCGACCCGACGGAGGCCGCGCAGGCCTTCGTCGATGCGGAAAAGGGCTTCGCCGACGCCGCCGCGGTGCTGAACGGTGCCCGCGACATCCTCGCCGAGCGCTTCAGCCTCGACGTGAAGATCCGCGAGACGCTGCGCGCCTTCATGGCGAACCGCGGCGAGCTCGTGAGCCGCGTCGTGGAGGAGAAGCGCGCCGAGGCCGAGAAGTTCCGCGACTACTTCGAGTTCAGCGAGCCGCTCTCGAAGGTCCCCTCGCACCGTGCGCTCGCCATCCTCCGCGGCCGCCGCGAAGGGTTCCTCAACGTCGCCGTCGAGCTCCCGCCCGAGGAGGAGCAGATGACGCCGCATCCCGCGGAGGCGCGCCTCGCCGACCTCGTGCAGGTCGCCCGCACGGGGCGCGCCGCCGACGAATGGCTCCTCTCGGTCTGCCGCTGGACCTGGCGCGTGAAGTCGCGCATCTCGATCGAGACGGACCTCCTCGAGGAGATGCGCGAGCGCGCCGAGGAGACCGCGATCGGCGTCTTCGGCGAGAACCTGCGCGATCTGCTGCTCGCCGCCCCGGTCGGTCACCACGCCGTGGTGGGCCTTGACCCGGGCTTCCGCACGGGCGTGAAGGCCGCCGTCATCGATGACACGGGCCGCGTGCTCGCGCATGACGTGCTGATGATGCACACGGGCGAGGCGGCGCGCGAGGGCGCGAAGCTGAAGCTCGCGCGCCTCATCACCGCGCACAAGGCCGCGTTCGTCGCGATCGGCAACGGCACCGCGAGCCGCGAGACCTCCGCCGTCGTGGGCGAGGTGTTCCGCGAGCACCCGGAGGCGAAGGCGATCCGCGTGATCGTGAGCGAGGCCGGCGCCTCGGTCTACTCCGCCTCCGAGCTCGCGAGCGAGGAGCTCCCCGGACTTGACGTGAGCTACCGCGGCGCGGTCTCGATCGCCCGCCGTCTGCAGGATCCGCTCGCCGAGCTCGTGAAGATCGACCCCAAGGCGATCGGCGTGGGCCAGTACCAGCATGACGTCGACCACCAGAAGCTCGAGCGCCGCCTCTCGGCGGTGGTCGAGGACTGCGTGAACTTCGTCGGCGTCGACGTGAACACGGCGAGCCCGCAGCTTCTCGCGCATGTCGCCGGTCTCACGCGCCGCGTCGCGCAGGAGATCGTCAACTACCGCGAGTCCCACGGCGCCTTCCGCGACCGCGAGGCCCTGAAGGACGTTCCCTACCTCGGTGACGCCCGTTTCCTGCAGGCGGCCGGCTTCCTGCGCATCCACCGCGGCGCCAATCCGTTGGACGGCACGGGCGTGCACCCCGAGTCCTACGGCGTCGTGAAGCGCATCGTCGCGAAGCTCGGCCTCGCGAGCGTGAAGGACCTGATGGGCAACGCCCAGCTTCTCGGGCGCCTGCGCCCGCAGGACTACGCCGACGAGAAGTTCGGCGCCCCGACGGTGCTCGACATCATCCGCGAGCTTGAGAAGCCCGAGCGCGATCCGCGCGCAGAGTTCAAGACGGCGGAGTTCAAGGACGAGATCCAGTCGATCGAGGATCTGCGCCCCGGCATGAAGCTCGAGGGCGTCGTCGCCAACGTCGCCGCCTTCGGCGCGTTCGTTGACGTGGGCGTCCATGTGAACGGCCTCGTGCACGTCTCGGCGCTCGCCGACCACTTCGTGCGTGATCCGCGCGAGGAAGTCCGCGTGGGCCAGGTCGTGAAGGTCACCGTCGTGGAGGTCGACACGGCGCGCCAGCGCATCGCGCTCTCCATGCGCTCGGACGGCCAGGCCGGTCCCGGGGCAGGGCAGGGCCGCCAGCGCGGCCAGGACCGCCAGGGGCGCGAGCGCGGCGACCGCGGCGGAAGGGCGCCGCAGCAGACCGCGCTCGGCGCGGCCTTCGCGAAGCTGAAGCGCTGATCGGCAGTCTCTTCCTGAGACCAAAAACAACCCCGGCCTGATGAAGTTCAAGCCGGGGTTCTTTGCCTGCGGGAGAGGCGGTTTCAGGCGGGTGAGGCCTTACTCCTCGTCCTTCTTCTCCGTGAGGTCGGCCTCATGGGGCTGGGCATTGGGGTTGCCCGCCGACATGCGCTCGCCGAAGGCCATCAGGGCATTCAGGATGATCGCGCCGAAGGTCGCCGTGCCGATGCCGCCCAGCGTGAAGTTGCCGATGTGAATCGTGAAGTCGCCGGCGCCGAGAATCAGCGTGACCGCGGCGACGATCAGGTTGCGGTTGTCGCCGAAGTCCACATGGTTGACGACCCAGACGCGGGCGCCCGCGACGGCGATCAGACCGAAGACGACGATCGAGGTGCCGCCGAGGATCGGCTGCGGAATCGTCTGGATGACGGCGCCGAACTTGGGCGAGAAGCCGAGGATGATCGCGAAGATCGCGGCGATCGGGAAGAGGAGCGTGGAGTAGACGCGGGTGGCCGCCATCACGCCGATGTTCTCGCCGTAGGTCGTCACGCCCGTGCCGCCGAAGGAGGCCGAGACCATGGTCGCGATGCCGTCGCCGAGGAACGCGCGGCCCATGTACGGGTCGAGGTTGCGGCCCGTCATCGCGGTGACGGCCTTGATGTGGCCGAGGTTCTCACCGACGAGGATGATCACGACCGGGGCGATCAGCGTGATCGCCGAGACCGAGAACTCGGGGCTCGAGAACTGCGGGACGCCGAACCAGGCGGCCTCACCGATCTTCGCGAAGTCGATCGGGGTGCCGAGGCCGAGGCCGTTCGTGAGGACCGCGTAGATCGCGTACGAGATGCCGAGGCCCACGAGGATGAGGAGCTTCTGGATGAGGCCGCGCGTGTAGACCGCGACGCCGCCCACGCAGCAGACCGTGAGGAGCGCGATCCAGGCGTTGAAGTCGGTGCCGCCCACGCTCGCGACCGCGGTCGGGGCGAGGTTGAGACCGATCACCGCCACGACGGCGCCGGTGACGACCGGGGGCATCAGGCGCTCGATCCACTTGACGCCCGTGGCCATCACGATGAGGCCGACCAGGCAGTAGATGAGGCCGCAGACGATGATGCCGCCCAAGGCCACCGGGATGTTCGCGTTCGCGCCCGAGCCGGCGACGTAGCCGGTGGCGGCGATCACGACGCCGATGAAGGCGAACGAGCTGCCGAGGTAGCTCGGGACGTGGCCGCCGACGAGCACGAAGAAGATGAGCGTGCCGATGCCGCTCATCAGGATGGCCAGGTTGGGATCGAAGCCCATGAGGAGCGGCGCGAGGATGGTCGAGCCGAACATGGCGACGACGTGCTGCACGCCGAGGGCGATCGTCTGACCGGCGGGCAGGCGCTCGTCGGGGGCGATGATGCCGGAGGTCTTCAGTTTCCAGGTGGGGAAGTAACTCATGGCGGAGAGGGTCCTTCGTGAAAAAACACAAACGGCCTAATTTTAGGCCCGCGTAACGAGATATTTCATTTGTTTGACATCCCTGCGGGACCCCCTTCCGGGGAGGTGCCGCGGCGCGCGGAAGCTCCGGAAGGCACTGCTAAAATATCTCTCTTTTTTCGCGCCGGCCGCCCCTCGAGGAGAGGGTGCTGCGGTCCCGCGCGTGTTTCACACCGGTTTCCGCTTTCTCCCGGCCAAGGGGGAAAGGCTCCCCGAGACAAAGACACAATGACGAGTCCGAATCCGGCGCTCGTGCGCGACGTTGAGCAACGGCGCACCTTCGCCATCATTTCCCACCCTGACGCGGGCAAGACAACCCTTACCGAGAAGCTGCTGCTCTTCGGCGGCGCCATCCAGATGGCCGGCGCCGTGAAGGGCCGCAAGGCCGCCCGCCACGCCACCTCCGACTGGATGGAGGTCGAGAAGCAGCGCGGCATCTCGGTGACGAGCTCGGTGATGCAGTTCCATTACCGCGACCATGTCATCAACCTGCTCGACACCCCGGGCCACGAGGACTTCTCCGAGGACACGTACCGCGTGCTCACGGCCGTTGACGCGGCCGTGATGGTGATCGACGCCGCCAAGGGCGTCGAGGCGCAGACGATCAAGCTCCTCGAGGTCTGCCGTATGCGCAAGACCCCGATCATCACCTTCATCAACAAGTTTGACCGTGAGGTGCGTGATCCGCTCGACCTGTTGGGCGAGATCGAGAGCGTGCTGAAGCTTCAGTGCGTCCCGATCACCTGGCCGATCGGCATGGGCAAGACCTTCCGCGGCGTGTTCTCGCTCCTGAAGAACCACCTCGTGCGCTTCACGCCGGGCGAGGACCGGCTGACCTCGGACCGCGAACTGATCGAGGGTCTCGACAACCCCGAGCTTGACGAGCTCTTCCCCATGGAGATGCCCTACGTGCGCGAGTCGATCGAGCTCGTCCAGGGCGCGACCGAGCCCTTCAGCCTCGAGAAGTTCCTCGCGGGCGACCAGAGCCCGGTGTTCTTCGGTTCGGGCGTCAACAACTTCGGCGTCGAGGACGTTCTCAACGCCCTCGTCGACTGGGCGCCGTCCCCGCTGCCGCGTGACGCGGGCGCCCGCATGGTCGAGCCCACCGAGTCGCCCTTCTCGGGCTTCGTCTTCAAGATCCAGGCCAACATGGATCCGCGCCACCGTGACCGCATCGCGTTCTTCCGCGTGTGCTCGGGCCGCTACCAGCCCGGCATGAAGGTGATGCACGTCCGCGAGGGCCGCGAGATGAAGATCCCCAACGCGCTCACCTTCATGGCGCAGGACCGCGTGATCATGGATGACGCCGTCGCGGGCGACATCATCGGCATCTACAACCACGGGCAGCTCCACATCGGCGACACGCTCACCTCGGGCGAGAAGCTCGGCTTCACGGGCATCCCGAACTTCGCGCCGGAGCTCTTCCGCGCCGCGCGCAGCAAGGATCCCTTCAAGGCCAAGCAGCTCCAGAAGGGTCTGCAGGAACTCGGCGAGGAGGGCGCGATCCAGGTCTTCACGGGCGAGTTCGGCAACATCATGCTCGGCGCCGTCGGTCAGCTCCAGTTCGAGATCGTCGCGCAGCGCCTCGCCGACGAGTACAAGGTCGACGCGCTCTACGAGTCGACCGACGTCTCGACGGCCCGCTGGCTCTCCTTCCCGGACGCGAACACGAAGCGCGAGTTCGAGGCCGAGCAGGGCGCCCGCATCGCCACCGACGTGAACGGCAACCAGGTCTACCTCGCCACCTCGATCTACAACCTCGAGACGACGATGAAGCACTGGCCGCAGGTGACCTTCCACACCACCCGCGAGATGAACCAGGTCTTCTGATCCATCTTCGGTCAGTTCCCGAAAAGCACGAAGGCCCGCGAAATTCGCGGGCCTTCGGCGCATTCAGGGGAGGGAGAACTTACTCAGCCTTTGCCATGGCGGCCCGGTACGCGGCGAGCGCGTCCGGGTGGCAGGAGAGCACGCGCTCGAGGTACCCGCGCAGGTAGCAGATGGCGAGACCGTAGTTCGTCATCGGCACGCCCTGGGCCTTGGCGCGGCGCAGGCGCATGAGCAGGTGGCGGCGCGTCACCACGCAGCCGCCGCACTGGATGAGGACCGCGTAGGGCGTGAGGTCGTCGGGGAAGTCCTTGCCGACGGCGATGTCGATCTGGAGGTTCTTGCCGGTCTTCTCGCGCAGCCAGCGCGGGATCTTCAGGCGTCCGATGTCATCCTTCTGCGGATGGTGGCTGCAGGTCTCGCAGATGAGCACGCGGTCGCCGTCCTTGAGGCGCGAGAGCGCCGCGGTGCCCTCGGCGAGGGCCACGAGGTCGTTCTTCGCGTAGGCCATCTGCAGCGAGAAGGTCGTGAGCGGAATCGACTCCGGGGTCTGGCGGGCGACGTCGTCGATCGCCTGGGAGTCCGTCATCACGAAGGCGGGCGGGGTCTTCAGGTCCGCGATCGCCTCGGCGACGCGGTCCTGCTGGATCACGTAGGCCTTGGCGTGGGCGTCAAGCAGCTCGCGGATCGCCTGCACCTGCGGGAGGATGAGGCGGCCCTTCGGCGCGCCCGTGTCGATCGGGGTGACGAGGATCACCGCGTCGCCCGCGTGCGCGAGGTCGCCGGCGATCGGGCGGTCGGGCTCGGTCTCGTCCGAGACGGTGCGGATGATCGCCTGACGCAGTTCATCGATGCCCGTGCGGTTCTGCGCGTCGGTCACGACCACGGGGATGCCCCAGGAGCGGGCCTCGGCGAGGAGGGCTTCCGAGGGGGCGTGCAGGTCGGCCTTGTTGAGGACGAGCACGGCCGAGGTGCCGAGCTCCTTCGCGCGGTCGAGGAGCTCCCGGTCGTCCGCCTCGAGGCCGGCGGCCGAGGCGACGATGAGGGCGAGGTCCACCCATTCGAGCACGGTCTTCGAGCGCTCGACGCGGGCAGCGCCGAGGTCGCCCACGTCATCGACGCCGGCGGTGTCGATGAAGACGACCGGGCCGATCGGGGCGAGTTCGCAGGCCTTCTCCACCGGGTCGGTGGTGGTGCCGGGAACGGCCGAGACGATCGAGATGCGCTGGTTGGTGAGCGCGTTGGCGAGCGAGCTCTTGCCGGCGTTGCGTCGGCCGAAGAGCCCGATGTGGATTCTGAGTCCCTTGGGCGTGTCAAGCATTTGGTCTTCTCCGAGGTTTGCTGTTGACAGGGGTACGTGCGTTTTGTTGGTGTAGTTATAAGCAAAAAGGCCGGACATTCAAATCCGGCCTTTTTGGTCAGAGCCGTGTCCTTATGGAGCGGAAACGGCTTCTGTTATGCATCACATCGGTGAATTACTTCTCGATGTTGGTGCGGATCACGTCGCGCTCAAGCCAGAGCGGAGCGTGGTGCTCGGCGGCTTCCCACGAGATCGTGCCCGGGCCGAGGCGCCAGATGCCCTTGAAGTGGGACATCGAGAGCAGCGCGAGCGGGATGTGGGCGCAGACGACGAGGATCGAGCAGATGATCGAGCCCCAGACGTGGAAGTAGAACATGAGCATGTAGACGAGCTTGCCCGTGACAGGCGCGCCGAGCCACAGCATCCAGCCGGTGACGGCGAGAGCGGCGATCATGCCCATGAACATGAGGTAGGAGGCCTTCTGGCCGCCGTTGTAACGGCCCTGCGGCGGAACCGTCTCAGGCCCGAGCGGGATGCCGAAGAAGCGGCGGGGGTAGTTGCCGAAGTTCAGGAACCAGCGCAGCGTGTTGCTGTCCCACTCGAGGCAGGCGCGCATGATGAGCGCGAAGCGGTCCGGAGCGAGGACGATGAAGGCGAGCAGGTTGAACGTGAAGATCGCGCCGAGGATCAGGTGGGCAAGCATCACGGCTTCGGCAGCCTCGTTGGAGATGTCGAAGAAGTAGACGTACATGCCGGTGAACAGGAGCGCGAACCAGGTGATGGCGTTCACCGAGTGGAAGACCTTGTCAGGCGCATGGAAGCGCAGAATGCGGTCATTGGGGGCGGCATTGATTTCAGACATGAGCACCCTCCGTGATCTGGGCGAGCATGGAACGGGGATAGTAGTGGGTGTGGAGCAGCTCGTGCATCGTGTGATCGACGGGCTTGGTCTTGAGGTCCTTGTAGACGCTCATGACGACCTGGTTCTGGTGCGAGGCAGTCAGACCCATCTTCTGGCAGAGCTGGTCATCCTCGTAGAGACCCGCCTGGCGGGCGAGGATGATCGAGTTGCGGCGGGCGACCATGTCACCGATGGCCCAGCCGCAGACGACGGCCGCGCCGATGCACAGGCCGCTCACCTTCAGGAATCCGCGGCGACCGAGAATCAGTGCTGCGGGGCGTTCCGCATAGGAATAGTTTTCAGACAGCATATTGTTTGAACCTCAGTGCAGGGATTAGATGCGCGTGGGCAGCGGGAAGGTCGGCTTGAGCCAGGCCGTGCCGCAGGACTGGACCGGCTGGCCGCCGCCGTTCACGCAGCCGCCCGGGCAGTTCATCACCTCGATGAAGTGATAGCGGTTCGGGTCCTGGCGGACGCGCTCGACCACTTCCTTGACGCCCTGGTTGCAGCCGTTGACGACGCAGACGCGCACTTCGAAGATCTTGCCGCCGAGGGCCTTGACAGGCACCGGGATGGTGGCTTCGACGATCGCGTTGTTGTGGCCGCGGACGACCTCGATGTTGCCGTTCTCGAGCTCCTTGCCGGAGAGGGCGAAGTAGGCCGTGCGGAGCGCGGCTTCCATCACGCCGCCGGAGGCGCCGAAGATGGTGGCGGCACCGGTGTAGACCTCGAGCGGGGCGCGCTCGCGCTCCTTGCTCATGAGCAGCGGGTTGATGCCCTTGCGGCGGAAGAGCTCGGCGAGGTCACGCACCGTGAGGGACGCGTCGATGTCCTGGAACGGGGGCGTGTTGGCCGGGATCTCCTTGTTGGCGATGAGCCAGCGCCAGGCCGAGTTCATCTCGGGGCGGGAGGCCTCGAAGATCTTGGCCGTGCAGGGCGTGCAGGAGACGAAGTAGACCTTGCGCGGGTCGCACTTGAGGATGTGCTTCGCAGCCCAGGTCTTCGCGAGCGTGCCGCCCATCTGGAGCGGGGACTTCGCGGTCGAGAGGTGCGGGAGCATGTCGGCGCAGTACGTCTCGGCGTACTTGACCCAGCCCGGGCAGCAGGAGGTGAAGTGCGGGAACGGATGGAGACCCTGTTCGTCAACCTCCGGGCCGCGCTCGCCGAGGATCCAGTACTGGACCTTCTTCACGAACTCGGTGCCTTCCTCGATGATCGTCTGGTCAGCCGTCGAGTTGCAGTCATAGGTGACGAAGCCGCAGGCCTCGAGGGCGTTGACGAGCTGGGCCGTGGAGAGAGCGCCCGGCTCGCCGCCGAATTCCTCGCAGATCGCGACGCGCACGGCCGGCGAGGGCTGGGCGACGACGATGCGGTCCTTGGCATCGAGCACGGCCTCGACCTGGTCGACGAAGCTCATCTGCTCGATGGCGTTGAACGGGCAGGCCACGAGGCACTGACCGCAGTAGAGGCACGCGTCATCCTTGATCTCGTGCTTCGCGCCGAGACCGCCCGTGATGGCATCAGCCGGGCAGAACTTGCGGCACGTGTCGCAGCCGACGCAGTGCTCCTTGTTGATGTGAATGATCCCGCGAAGTTCACCCTTGCGCAGGTTGCCTACATAGGCCGGGCCGTTCTGGCCCCAGGCGTTTTCGCCAGGTGCGAACGTACGAACCTTGGTCGTCATGGATAGTTTCTCCGGAGAGGAGAAGCAACACCGCCCCTGGGGGTCGCACCGGTCTCGCCGGGACTCTCGGGGGTGTGCATTCTTCCTGTCTCGTTGCTCGCCCCTCGGGATCGCGTGCGGGACTCTTTTGGAGGAGGGTTCTGCACGGGGGTTGTCGAGGCCGTCAGGGCGTGGTTTATTTTTTTGTGCGGGAGTAAGTCCCGGCGACATGAAAAGTCCCGGGAGGCTCTCGCGAACGAGCGAATTTTATCGTGCGGCCTAACCGAAAGTCAGTGTAGGTAGTACCTATTACGAGATATCTTTATCTAGTTATTAAGTATTCGAGGTAGGAGTTTTTTTCTGCGGTTTAATCAAGATCAAAGCCCCGGACCTATGGTTGCAAAACGGTGCATTTCCGATGAATTCCCGAGAAAATCACTCAGGATTTCGCCGCTCCGGAGCATGAAAAAAGAGGAACGGCCGCACGGGGTGACCGTTCCTCCTTTCCGGAATAGCGCTTTCGGAGTGCCGGCCGCTTACATGTCGGCTTCCTTGAGCGGAGCGCGCAGCTCGGCGCGGACGTGATCCATGCCCGAGTAGAAGGCCTTCATCATCACGAGGCCGAGGAACTTGCCCGCGTCGGTGACGATGATGTGGTCGGGATCCTCCGGGTCGTCCTTGATGGCGCCCGAGAGCTTGAGGGCGAGCATCTCCTTCATGAGGTACCGGTCGAGGTTCACGCCGTGCACCTCGCGGAAGTACTTGCGCGAGAGGCGGTGCGCGAAGAGGCCGAGCAGCAGCCTGTACTGCATGATGGCGTGCTGGTCGAACTGACGGCGGCGCTCGACGCCCGTGTTGCCCTCGGCGATGCGCTCGCCGTAGCGGCGCAGGCTGAAGGTGTTCACGTAGAGGCTGTCGCCGAGGAAGCTGAAGGCGCCCGAGCCGACGCCGAGGTACTCGTCATAGTCGACGACGTACTCGTCGAAGCCCTCGTCGTTCGTGCGGCCGAAGGTCCAGCTCGTGAGCTGCCGGTAGTGCGTGCCGAGCGTGTCGAGGATGCAGCGGTACTGGTCGGCGAGCTCGATGCCGGTCGCGGCGATCGTCGCGCGCACGCTCGAGCGCGTCTGGCTCGTCACCATCAGCGGGTAGGTCGTGGTCTGGCGCGGGTTGAGCTTGAAGATCTTCTCCATGTCATCGTGGAGCACGTCGAGCGACTGGCCGCGGAAGCCGAACATCATGTCGACGTTGCACGTGGGGAAGAGCTCCTGCGCGTACTGCAGACGCTCGAAGATCTGCTCGCCCGAGCCGAACTTCTCGTAGCGGTCCGAGAGCTTGAGGATGTCGTCGTTGAAGCTCTGCACGCCGATCGACATGCGGTCGACGAGGCCCTTCAGGTTGCGGAACTGCGGCGTCATGATCACCTGCGGGTCGGTCTCGCAGGAGATTTCGCGGATCGAGGGGAAGAGCTTCCTCGCGTACTCGAGCGTCTCAATGAGTTCGTCCTCGAGGATCGTCGTCGTGCCGCCGCCCACGTACATCGCGTGGAAGTCGTAGCCGAGCGCCTTGACGTAGTCCATCTCGCGGCGCAGGTTCTTGAAGTACTCGCGGGCCTTCCATTCCTTGAAGAGGAAGCGGTGGAAGGTGCAGTACGTGCAGAGCGTGTGGCAGAACGGAATGTGTGCGTAGAGCAGGTACTTGTGGCCTTCCTGCGGCGGCGGCGGGTTCTTCAGGATGACCGGGTCGCAGTGCAGATAGCGCTTCGTGTAGTAGTCCATGACGCGGTCGGTGGTGCCGATCATCCAGTCAGGCAGAAGCTTGCGGGGCTGCGGGACGTAATGGGAGGAGGTGGTCATACGGTGTCGGGAAAGGCCTTCGGGGCACGGGAAAATTGGAATCGCGAAGAGCCGATTCTAAGAGCTTCGGGGCCGGGCGGGAAAGCCGTCGGCAGGCGATTCGAAACGAAAAGCCTCCCCGCGCGGCAGGGTGCCGCAGGAGGAGGCTCATTTAAGCGAGTGAGCGTTCACTCAGACCTTTGATCAGCCGTGCGTCGCGTAAAGCTTGGTGATCTCGGCGGCGAACTTCTTCGAGAGCGGGCCGCGCTTGAGCTTCAGCGTCGGCGTGATCAGACCGTTCTCGATCGTCCACGGCTCGGTCGTGAGAATCACCGAGCGCGGCAGCGCGTAGTTCGGGAAGTCGCCGGCGGCGGTCTTCGCGCGCTTGAGCGCGGCGGTGCGCGCGGCGGGCGCGGAGAGGCTCTCCGGGTTCTTCGGATCAAGCCCCTGGGCGGCGGCGAAGCGCTCCCACTCCTCGGTGTTCACCACCGAGATGAGCGTGAGGTACGGACGGTTCTCGCCCACGATGTAGCACTGCTCGAAGAGCGGGTCGGTCTCGATCGCGCTCTCGAGGTCCGCGGGCGGGATCTTCTCGCCCGTGCTCGTGACGATGATCTCCTTGATGCGGCCCTTGATGCGCAGCATCCCCTCGGAGTTGAACTCGCCCACGTCGCCCGTGTGGAGCCACCCGTCCTTGGTGAAGGCCTCGTCGGTGGCGTCCTCGCGGCGCCAGTAGCCCTTCATGATCGAGGGGCCGCGGATCTGGATCTCGTTGCCCTCGGCGAGGCGCAGCTCGACGTTGCAGAAGGGACGGCCCACCGTGTCGGGCTGGTTGAACTCGATGCAGTTGCCCGCGATGATCGGGCTCGCCTCGGTCATGCCGTAGCCCTGGATGATCGGTAGCCCGAGGCCGCAGAACGTGCGTGCGACCTTGTTGTTGAGCGCCGCGCCGCCCGAGATGGCGATGCGGAGCCTGCCGCCGAACTGCGAGAGCAGCATGTTGGCCATGCGGGTGACGAGGAGCGGACGGACGATGCCGTCGAGCCACGCCCGCGAGCTCTTCTCGAGCGGCATGTGGTTGCGGCGGCAGAAATCGCGCCAGCCCACCTCGACCGCCCAGTCGAAGAGCTTCTTGGCGATCGGCTTCGACTTCCTCAGCTTGTCCTGCACGCGCGCGTAGATGCGCTCGTAGACGCGCGGCACCGAGATGATGACGGTCGGGCGGATGACCTTCAGGTCCTCCGCGAGCAGCAGCACCGAGCGGTTGTACGCGATGATGCAGCCCGTGGCGAGGGCGAGGTAGTAGCCCGCGGTGCGCTCGAAGGTGTGCGAGAGCGGGAGGAACGAGAGGAACGTGTCGCCTTCGCGCGGGGAGACGCACTCGAGCGTCGCCTTCACGTTGCTCACGATGTTGCGGTGCGTGAGCATCACGCCCTTCGGACGGCCCGTGGTGCCGGAGGTGTAGACGATCGCGGCGAGGTCATCCTCGAAGGGGCCGGCCGGAAGGTCGCCCTCCCAGGCCTTGCCGTCGGCAAGCACGCTCTCAAGCGAGCGCACGCGCACCTCTCCGTCGTCCTTGTCCTCGGTCTCGCCCGCGTCCGTGATGAGGACGCTGCGCAGGTCGGGCATCTCGACGCCCGTCGCGCGGATCTGCTGCCAGCGCGAGAGCTTGTTCGTCACAAGCGTGCAGGCCTGGCTGTCAATCGTGATGAAGGCGCTCGCGCCCGGGGTGTCGATGGCGTGGAGCGGAACCGGGATGAGCCCGTTGGCAAGGGCGGCCTGGTCGGCGCAGACGTGGTCGCGGCCGTTCGGCATCAGAATGGCCAC
Organism: Sutterella sp.; assembly: GCF_030539355.1. Classification (GTDB taxonomy): domain Bacteria; phylum Pseudomonadota; class Gammaproteobacteria; order Burkholderiales; family Burkholderiaceae_F; genus Sutterella. The sequence continues at coordinate 1,455 of NZ_JAUNSF010000001.1, read as the reverse complement.
GCGGTCGCCCGGGCGCAGTCCCATGGCCGCGAAGCCGCGGCGCCATTCGAGAACATGCTCGCCGAGTTCGCCGTAGGTCCAGCTTTCCCACTTGCTTGAGGGGCGGTCGTACTGACGCAGCGCTTCCTTGTCGCCCCAGCGGCGGATGCTGTGCTCGAGCAGCTCGGGCAGTGTGGTCAGTCCATCGAGTTCACTTGATCGGCCCATTGTTCGCAGGTCCTTAAGATCTTTTTTATTCTTGGTGTGAGGGTGTGGAAAGCCTGAGGTTGGAGACGCAGTCCGCACCCGAATAAGCGAAACTAAACGTATAACAGGATGGTTGAGCCAGAACGGGTCCAAAATTAGGTAGTTACCCGTATACCATTCCGAAAAACGGCATGCTAGATTTCACAAAACGAAATGACTGGCCCGAAGTCATTCCGGGCAGCAAGATTTCAGGAGATATGAAATGACCAAGGCTTCCTCAGTTCTCGAACTCATCGGCAACACGCCGGTCGTGCGCCTCTCGCGCCTCTTCCCCGACAACGAGGTGTGGCTCAAGCTTGAGCGCACCAATCCGGGCGGATCCGTCAAGGACCGCATCGCCCTGCAGATGATCCTTGATGCGCAGGCCTCCGGCGCCCTCAAGGCGGGCGGCACGATCATCGAGCCCACGTCGGGCAACACCGGCGTCGGTCTCGCGATGGTGAGCGCCGTCCTCGGCTACCGCATGATCCTCGTGATGCCCGAGTCGATGAGCATTGAGCGCCGCCTGCTCGCCCAGGCCTACGGTGCCGAGCTCGTCCTCACGCCCGCCTCGGCCGGCATGAAGGGCGCGGTCGACCGCGCCAACGAGCTCGCCAAGGAAATCCCGGGCGCCTGGGTCGCCGGTCAGTTCAGCAACCCGAGCAATCCGAAGGTTCATGAGCTCCGCACGGGTCCCGAGATCGTCGCCGACTTCCCGCACGGCCTTGACGTCTTCGTCTCCGCCTTCGGCACCGGCGGCAACGTCTCCGGCATCTCGCGCGTCCTGAAGAAGGCCTGGCCGACGCTGCGCTCCTACGGCGTGGAGCCCGCCTCGAGCCCGCTCCTCACGGAAGGCCGCGCGGGTCCGCACCGCATCCAGGGCATCGGCGCGAACTTCGTGCCGGACAACCTCGACCGCTCCGCCGTCGACCAGTTCCTCGACATCAAGGATGACGACGCGTTCCGCTACGCCCAGCTCGCCGCCCGCAAGGAAGGCCTCCTGGTCGGCATCTCGACGGGCGCCGTGCTCGCCGCCGTCGCCGGCCTGATCGAGACGCTCCCGAAGGATTCCCGCATCCTCGCGCTCAACTTTGACACGGGCGAGCGTTACCTCTCGGTGAAGGGCTTCGTAGCCGAGAACAACTGACGTAAAACGAACGGGCGCATTTCCTCGAAAAAGGAAAAGCGCCCGTCGGCACCGGACATGGTCCGGTCAGGCCGCCTTCCGGA